>JAFAQA010000385.1 GCA_019246665.1 Hyphomicrobiales bacterium | reverse complement strand
GCGCCCCTCATAGGCGATCAGTGGCGGCGAGAATCCCTGCTGGGTGGCGAGCCTCTGCGGATCAACCGCGATCCGCCGAGGCGACAACCCGACGCCACGATAAGCAGCCTCCATTTCATTGAGGCAGGACTGCTCCTTGCCGAGCGTACTTTGGTGACGCACCAGCCGGGCAATCAAAGCCTCATTCTCGCCGCGTAGCGAGGTAGCCGCCGCGAGGATGGCACGCCGCAGGCCGGGATCGATGGGCAGAAAATCATCATTCACTTAGTCTTTTCCCTTCGAAGGCGCGCATTGCAGCGTCAAAGGCGTACAGTGAGTCAACCTTGTTGCCGCTACCGCTCGCGAGGTATCCCCTGGCGTGCCAAGAGTTGCAATAGGCACGCCACGAAGCGGCACATCGCTGTTATCCGAGGACGTTGTTTGCGCGTGAGGTGTGTGGCGCCCCTCAACTCACCGCGTCGACCCGAAAGGCTGCGCGCTTCGTCGCGAGCGCGCGCTCGAGAAGATCGAGGCGGTCCAGCTCCCTGAAAAACTAAGCTCCTTAACCCACTTGACCATTGGCGCCCGTTTGCACGTTTTTGTGATTACAAAAAAATTGATCCGAATCGGTTTTTTTATCTATACGCAGAACATAAATGATCCTCACCTGGGACGAACCGAAGCGGAAGGCCAATATCGCGCGGCACGGGCTCGATTTCGTCGATCTCGAACACTTTGATTGGAAATCGGCGGCATACCAGGTGGCGAATGACGGTCGCGACGGGCGCAAGCGACTGATGGCGATCGGCGAGCTCGACGGGCGGGCCATCTCAATTGTGTTCGCACGATGGGGCGCCGAGGCTTATTCGATCATCTCCATGCGGCCAGCGAGCCGCAAGGAAAGGAGAGTAAAAATATGGGCAGATTTGACCACCTTCCTCCGATAACCGATGAGGAAGAGGCGCGGATTCAGGCGGGAATCGCCGCTGATCCCGACAATCCCGAGTGGACCGACGAAGAGCTCGCGAATGCGCGGCCCGCCCGCGAAGTGTTGCCGCCCGAATTCTTCGAAGCGGTGAAGCGCCTGCGAGGCCAGCGCGGCAAGCAGAAGGCGCCGACGAAGGAATTCATATCCCTCAGGATCGATCGCGACGTTGTCGCGCATTTCAAGAAAGGCGGCCCCGGCTGGCAAACGCGCCTCAACAACACATTGAAGAAGGCGATCGCCAAGAAGAGGTGAGATTTAGAGATCCGCTCCCCCTGCCGCGACATGGCACGGCAGAGGTGAAGACCTCAACTTACCGCGTCCTCAACTTACCGCGTCGACGAGATAAGGCTCGCGCTTCGTCGTGAGTGCCCGCTCGAGAAGGTCGAGCCGGTCCTGCCCCCAGAACACCTCGCCGTTGAGCACATAGCAAGGCGAGCCGAAGATGCCGGCCGCGATCGCCTCCGGCGCACGGGCAGCATAGATCTTGCCGATCTCTTCCGATTTCGCCGCGGCGAGGACGTCCTTTGCGTCGTGGCCGGTGCGCGATAAGAGCTCGGCGAGCTTGGCCTCCGGCGCACAATCCTCTTCCTTCACCCAAGAGGCCTCCCAGACCGCGCGCATGAAGCCGGACGGGTCTCCGCCCGCCTCGGTGATCGCGACGACGCAGCGATCGGCGAGCGTCGGATCGAAGGGCCAATGGCGGGGTTTCAGCTTCAGAGGGATGCCGCGCAGCTCGCGCCAGCGCTGCAATTCGAGCATGCGATAACGCTGGCGCGCCGGCGGACGTTGGGCAAGCGGCAAGCCGCCTGTGGCCTTGAACACCTCGCCGAGGAACATCGGCTTGTAGCCGATTGCAACGTCATGAGCTTTCGCGAGCCGCATGAAGGTGTCATGGCCAATGAAGGCCCAGGGCGAGACGAGAGTGAACCAGTAGTCGATCTTTGGCATTGGTCAGGCAGCCTTCTTCGATGTTGCAACGAAACGCCCATAGAAGGTTTCGCCATTCGATGCCATCTCCCGCAAGAGCGAAGGCGGGGCGAAACGAGAGCCATGCTTTCTCTCGAGCCTTTCGGCGATCTCGACGAAGCGCTTCACCCCCATCCCGTCGATGTAGGAAAGCGTGCCCCCGGTGAAGGGTGCAAAGCCAAAGCCGATGATCGAGCCAACATCGGCTTCTCGCGGGTCGGTGATCACGCCTTCCTCCACCGTGCGTGCGGCTTCGAGCGCTTGGACCACGAGGAAACGCTGCTCGAGCTCATCCTTGTCGAGCGTGTCGGGATCGAGATGCACCCGCTGGAGCTCCTTGAGTCCCGGCCAGAGCTTCTTTCGGGCCTGACCTCTCTCTTGACCCTTCTCCGGATAATCGTAAAACCCCTTGCCGTTCTTGCGCCCGAGCCGCCCATGTGTCTCGACCATGGCGGATAGGAGCTTTTCCTGAACCGGATCGACGGATCCAGGATCGACGGCCTTCGTCGCCTTGACGATCTTCCAGGCGAGATCGAGCGCCACCTCGTCGTTGAGGGAAAGCGGCCCCACGGGCATTCCGGCCATCCTGGCGAGGTTCTCGATCATGGGTGCGGGCACTCCCTCCATCAGCATGAGGTGCCCTTCGCGAATATAGGCCCCGACGCAACGATTGGCGTAGAAGCCGCGCGTGTCGTTGACCACGATCGGGGTCTTCTTGATGGCGCGCACATAGTCGAGCGCGGTCGCCAAGGCTTTGTCACCCGTCTCCTTTCCTTTGATGACCTCGACGAGCAGCATGCGCTCGACCGGAGAGAAGAAGTGAATGCCGATGAAGTCCTGGGGCCGTGCCGACGCCTTGCCGAGGCCTGAGATGGGTAGCGTCGAGGTGTTCGAAGCGAGGATGCAATCTTTGCCGATGACGGATGAGATCTTGCCGATCACCTCCGCCTTCAATTTCGGATCCTCGAAGACGGCCTCGATGACGAGGTCGCAACCGCCGAGCACGGCGTAATCCGCGCTCGGCGTGATGCGCGCAAGCAAAGCGTCGCGATCGGCCGTCTTGGCGCGTCCCTTCATCACCTGATCGGTCATGAGCTTATGCGAATGGGCCTTGCCCTTCTCGGCCTCCTCGATCGTCCGGTCGAGAAGCACCACCTCGAGGCCCGCTAGCGCGCTCACATAGGCGATGCCCGCTCCCATGAATCCCGCCCCGACGACGCCGATTGTCTTCAACGATATCGGCGGCACGGATGCCGGGCGTCGTGCGCCTTTGTTCAATTCGCCCATCGAGAGGAAGAGCGTGCGGATCATCGCCGCTGCTTCCTTCGAGCGAAGGATATGGGCGAAGTAGCGGCTCTCCACCTTGAGGGCCAAATCCATCGGGAGCTGCAGCCCCTCGAAGACGGACTGGAGCAAGGCCTTGGCCGCGGGGTAGTTGTCGTTCGTCTCGCGCCGATAGATCGCGTTCGCGGGTGGCCAGATTTGCATGCCGGCCGGCGAGTAGACCTTGCCGGAAGGCAGGCGAAACTTTGGATCGTCCCATGGCTGCACGCCCTTGCCGCCATCCGATATCCATTTTTTCGCGGCACCCACCACGTCCTCGCGCTTCGCGAGCGAATGCACGAGGCCCATTCCCTTCGCCGCTTGCGGACGGATCTGCTCGCCCTTGAACATCATCTGCAAGGCATCGCCGGTCGGCATGAGCCGCGCGATGCGCTGCGTGCCGCCTGCGCCTGGAAACAGCCCGACCTTAATCTCGGGCAGGCCGACGCGCGTCTTGTCGTCATCCGCGATCACCCGGAAATGACAAGCGAGCGCGAGCTCGAAGCCCCCGCCGAGGCACGAACCCTGGATGGCAGCCGCGAAAGGCTTTCCGCAAGTCTCGAGACGCCGGTAAAGGAGCGACAGAGAGCGCGCCTTCTCGAAGAAGAAGCTTGCGGCCTCTTCCTCGCCCTTGCTCTTGCGGAGCTTCGCGTATTCCTTGCCGAAATTTTCGAGCATGGAGAGATCGGCTCCGCCCGAGAAGCTCTCCTTCCCCGAAGCTATGACGCAGCCCTTGATGGCCGCGTTCGCCGCAACCTCCTCGATGATCAGCAACAGCTCCTCGCCCACCTCGGTGGTGATCACGTTCATCGAACGTCCGGGCATGTCCCAGGTCGCGACCGCAACACCCTGTTCATCGGTCTCGAAGCGGAAATTCGTGAGGTTCATGGCTGCCTCTTTTGATACAAGGGAACAGGTCAGCTTGCAGGGGGCGGCTCCGGCCAAAGCGAACGCAAAATCTCGCCGGATCTCCTCGTGTATCTCGGGCCCTTTTCGTCCTCGACGAAAACGAGGTCGACATCCGGATAGTGGCAGCGCTCTCTTTTGGCACGCGAGCCGACGACGAGGAACACGCCGTCTTGCGTCGAGCGGTTGACGAGATGATGCCCGTTGCCGGATTGTCTTCGAAAGCCGGCGCAATCGCCGGCGCGCATGAGGCTTTCTCCATCATCCTCGATGAGCACGAGCTCGCCCGAGACCATGATCAAGAATTCGTCCTCCTCCTCGTGCCAGTGCCGCAGCGAAGACCAGGCGCCGGGCTCGACGCGAACGAGATTGGCGCCGAATTGCGTGAGGCCCGCCGCGTCACCGAGCTGTTTCCAATGCCGTCCCAGGCACGCATCCCCGAGGCCCTCGGGATAGAAGCTGCCGCTCACTTCGGCGATCTTCGCCACGTCAATCTTCGGCATGATGTTCTTTCCTTCGACCCCGCAGTCGCGCTCGAAATGCCCCATGACCGCGCTCGGCTGAACGATCAGCCGATTGCTCACACGCGCTCGATGATGGTCGCGGTGCCCATCCCGGCGCCGATGCAAAGCGTCACAAGAGCCCTCTCCTTGCCGGTGCGCTCGAGCTCGTCGAGCACCGTGCCGAGAATCATCGCCCCCGTCGCGCCGAGCGGGTGACCCATGGCGATCGCCCCACCGTTGACGTTGAGCTTTTCAGGATCGATGTCGAAGGCCTGGCTGTAGCGAAGCACCACCGAGGCGAAAGCCTCGTTGAGCTCGAAGAGATCGATATCCTCCTTCGTCATCTTGGCGCGAGCGAAGAGTTTTTTCGTCACATCCACCGGCCCGGTCAGCATCAGCGCCGGGTCCGAGCCGATGGTGGTGAAAGCCCTGATGCGCGCCCGTGGCCTGAGGCCCGCGGCGCTGCCGCCCTCTTTGGAGCCGATGAGCACGGCGGCCGCGCCATCGACGATCCCGGAGGAATTGCCGGCGTGGTGGACGTGATCGACGCTCTCCACCTCCGGATGCGCCGCGATGCCGACCGCGTCGAAGCCGCCCATCTCACCCATCATCGCGAAGGAGGGCTTGAGCGCGGCGAGCGACTGCATGTTGGTTTGCGGCCGCATATGCTCGTCCTTGGCAAGGAGCGTGATGCCGTTCACATCCTTCACCGGTGCCACGGATCTCGCGAAGCGGCCCTCGTTCCAGGCTTTCGCGGCACGCTTCTGGCTCTCGACCGCATAAGCGTCGACATCATCGCGCGAGAAGCCGTATTTCGTTGCGATGAGATCGGCGGATACGCCTTGCGGCATGAAGTAGGATTTGATCGCGACCGCGGGATCGACAGGCCAGGCGCCGCCCGACGCGCCGATGCCGACCCTGCTCATGGACTCGACACCGCCGCCGATCGTCATCTCATGCTGGCCGGCCATGACCTGAGCCGCAGCGAAATTCACCGCATCCAGTCCGGATGCGCAAAAGCGGTTGATCTGCACGCCAGGGGCCTGGTCACCGTAATCCGCGCAAAGCGTGGCGCTGCGCGCAATATTGCCGCCCGCCTCACCCACTGGATCGACGCAGCCGAGAACGACATCCTCGACAAGCTTCGTATCGAGATTGTTGCGACGCTGGATCTCGCGCAAGGCGTGAGTCGCGAGCGCGAGCGAAGTCACCTCGTGCAGCGCGCCATCCGGCTTGCCGCGCCCTCGCGGTGTGCGAACATGATCATAAATGAAAGCCTCGGACATTCGAAACTCCTATTCCCCTCCGCATTGCTACGGCATGTACACATTTTGTGTTGCTGCGACTGCCCTCGCCGCCTGTTCAACCGAACCGCCTCGCGCCAAATCACATTTCGCGAGAGAAACATCCCGCCCGATCTTGCGACGAGACGCTAGAACGCTTCTGCGTCGAGCGCCATGACACTATCTGCGCCGGAGACGATGCGGGCGAGCTGCGCCGCCGTCTCGGGCAGCATTCGCTGCATGAAGAATTTCGCAGTCTCCACCTTCCCTTTCATGCGCGCCGCCTCGCCATCAGCTCCCGCCTTCAACTTCGCTTGCGCCGCCTTGGCGATCCTCACCCACATATAGGCGAGCGCGACGAGGCCGAACATGTGCATATAATCCGTGGCGCCTGCGCCCGCGTGGTCGGGCCTTGCGACCGCGTTCTGCATGAACCACATCGTCGCCTGCTGCAGATGGCCGAGAGCCGTCTCGAGCGCCTTCGTCAAGCCAGTGAGGCTCTCATCGCTGGCGTTTTCCTTCAGGAAGATCGTCACCTCGTTGAAGAAGGCCATGGCGGCGCGCCCGCCATCCTTGCCGAGCTTTCGGCCGACGAGATCCATCGCTTGGATACCGTTCGCACCCTCATAGAGCATGGCGATGCGCGCATCGCGCACGAATTGCTCCATACCCCATTCGGCAATGTAGCCATGGCCGCCGAACACCTGCTGCGCTTTCACCGTGTTTTCAAAGCCGATATCCGTGAGCACGCCCTTCACGATCGGCGTCATCAGCCCGAGATGGTCCTCTGCGGCCTGGCGGTCGGCAGCGGTGTCGGATCGATGCGCGATATCGGCCTTGAGCGCCGTCCACAGCACGAAAGCGCGCGCCCCCTCGTTGAAGGCGCGCATCGACATCAGCATGCGACGGACATCTGGATGCACGATGATGGGATCGGCGGGCTTGCCGGGTGCCTTCGCTCCGCTCAGCGCGCGCCCTTGCAGGCGCTCCTTCGCGTAGGCCGCGGCATTCTGATAGGCGACCTCCGATTGCGCGAGACCTTGCACGCCGACCGCGAGGCGCGCCTCGTTCATCATCACGAACATGGCGTTCAGGCCCCGATTCTCCTCGCCGATCAGGAAGCCTTTCGCGCCGTCATAATTCATCACGCAAGTCGCATTGCCGTGAATGCCCATCTTGTGCTCGATCGACCCGCAGGAAACGCCATTGGGCTCTCCCGGCGAGCCGTCCGGCTGCACGAGGCGCTTCGGCACGATGAAGAGCGAAATGCCCTTCGTGCCTTGCGGTGCGCCTTCAATGCGCGCGAGCACGAGGTGGATGATGTTGTCGGCGAGATCATGCTCGCCCGATGAAATGAAGATCTTGGTGCCGGAAATCGCATAAGAGCCGTCGCCGTTGGCTACGGCCTTCGTCTTGATCAGACCGAGATCGGTCCCGCATTGGGGCTCGGTGAGGTTCATCGTGCCGGACCATTCGCCCTCGATCATTTTCGGCAGATAGGCGGATTTCTGTTCATCCGACCCGTGCGCGAGGATCGCCGCGATCGCGCCCTGCGTGAGCCCCGGATACATGGCGAGGGCGAGATTGGCGGCCGACATGTATTCACCGAGAACCGAGGTGAGCATCATCGGCAGACCTTGCCCGCCATAGGCAACCGGGGCCGAAAGCCCGATCCAGCCGCCCTGGCGGAAAGCGTCGTAGGCCGGCTTGAAACCCTTCGGCGTCGTCACGCGTCCATCTCCGTGACGCGTGCAACCTTCGAGGTCGCCGATCCGGTTGAGCGGCTGGAACACCTCCTCCGCGAGCTTCGCCGCCTCACCGAGAATCGCCTCCACGACCTCAAGCGGCGCGTCCGAGAAACCCGGCAGATTGCCGTGTCGCTCATAGCCGAGAACGTCACGCAAAAGAAAAAGCGTATCCTCTACTGGAGCTTTATAGCTGGGCATTTGCGCCTCTCCCGCAGCCGCCGATCTCTCCCGCCCTGGAGATAGTTCATATGTGAACCATTTACAATCCACCTTGGATCGAGGCGATCTAAAGGGATGGGACGCGAGCAACGGCGAATAAAAATTAACAAATCTCAACGCGTATTAACGCGCTGTTTACCATGGATCGAGAAATTCGCGCTTGGAACCGCCGCTGCGCCGGGCGTCGATCTTCAGGTGATGCGTTCATTACATGAGGCTGGCAGCGCGAATTGGGAAAGGTTCGAGCGTGGTGAGCCGCTACACCAGAAGCCGCCAGGCACGCATGCACGACGATCCTCGCGATGTCGACGCCGAGCACGATGCCGATCTCGGTGAGGACCTCGATGCCCAGGCTCTTATCGCGGCGGCAGTGGCGGAAGCAAAGCGTTACGTGCGGCGCAACGAGCTGAGGACAAATTCGGCGCTCGACGCGATCTCCGACTGGATCGAAAAGAGCGAGGTCCGACATGCCGACGAGGCGAGGCGCCTCGCCTCCTCGCAAGAGCGCGTAGCCTCCGCCATGCGCGACGCGCTCGACTTGATGACCGGACGGCTCAATCACATTGAAAAGCTCGTGGCAGAGGCGCCGGTGAAAGCCTTCGACCCGATTCGCGACGCGCTGGGGCGACTCGATGATCGCGTCAGCCTCATGGAAAGCCAGCAGAGCGAGGATGACCGCAATTCCAAAGAGTTCACCGCGCTTATGGAAAGCCTCGGCCAGCGAGTGGCCGGGGTCGTGGAAAAGATCGATGAGCTCGCCGACACCCGCGAACGCGACAATCCGAAGGTTCGCGGCGAGCGGATCGCCGGCATCGAGGCGAAGCTCGGCTCGATCCTTCAGCAATTGTCGCGCCCGACGAAAGCTGATGAAAGCAGCGCTCCCGCCACGCCTTCGGGGGCAGGAGATTCGGGCGCAGAAGATTCGTCTTTTGCGCCAACCCCGCGCCCGCCCGCCCCTCCCGCATCGGTTCCTCGCCCGAGCGTGCTCCTGCGCAGCGTCACGAGCTCGGGGAAGCTCGATGCGGCGGTGGAGGATATCAGGCGCAAGCAAGAGGAGCTTGGCGGCAATCCCGGGAACGGCGCGGCCGTGGGTGCGTCCGGCTTTGCGGAAGCGACAGCGGGCATTGCGAGCCTTCGCGCCGAGCTCAGCGCGCTCGCCGCGCAATTGCAACGGCTCGAGAAGGGGCAGGTCGACCCGCAAATGCTGAGCGAGCTTTTCAGCACGACAAGCGAAGTGCGCCGCCTCCTCGCCGACCCCGCGATGCCTCGCTTGGCCAGGGCGATCGAGGAAGGAGTTACCGAGCTCACCAAGCGGATCGACGATCTGGCGACGAAGCTTGTCGATCGAGACGAGGTCGCGGCTCTCGCGAGCGCGATCTCCCAGATCAATGGCAAGCTCTCGCAACCTCCTTCGGATGCGGTCGAGCGCCGCATCGACGCCTTGTCGGCGAAGATCGACGAGGTGATGCGCGAACCCCTCGCCCTCGTCGGCGAGCATCTCGCCGATCTCTCGTCGCGGCTTCCCGCGGCCGGCGAGGCGGGCGCGTCCCATGACGCGATCAGGGACATTCGCGACCGGCTCGACCGGCTCGCGAACAAGGCCGATGTGCCTGCCGCCGAGGAGGTATCGCCAGCGCAGATGAGCGTCCTTGCTGAGATCAAGGAGCGCCTTGACCGGGTCTCTGCGAAGCTCGATCAGGCGCCGCGCGGAATGGAGAGCGCCGCACTCAATGAACTTCGCGGGCGGCTCGAGGAGCTCGCGCAATCGGTCGAGCGATCTGCTGCGAAGACGCCGGAGACGCTCGACCGCCTGCTGCGCGAGATCACGACAAGCCTGCAAAGCGTAAGGCCGAGCGATTCCGCGCCTGGCGCCGTGCAGGCTCTCGAGGATCAGATCGCCGCTTTGGCCGAGCGTCTCGGTGACCCGCAATCGGTGAACGCCATCCATGCCCTCGAGCACAGCATCGCGAAACTCTCCGACGATCTCGCCGAAACGAGGACCGTGGCCCTGAAGGCAGCCGAAACGGCGGCCTCGGACGCAGCGGCCCAGGCCGCCTCCGCGATGCGCCAGCAGCGCGTCCCGGGCGAACGTGAATTGCAGGCGACCCTCGTCGACATGAATGCGATGCTCGAGCGGATCATGGATCGCTTGTCCGATTTGGAGAGCTATGCGCGGCCAACGGCCTCGGAAGCTCGCCTGCCCTCCACTTCGGAAA
>JAFAQA010000483.1 GCA_019246665.1 Hyphomicrobiales bacterium | reverse complement strand
AGCGCCGTGCTCGATGGCGGCCTTGTCGACAACGAGGCGCATCTCGCAAGGCTTGTTCGCTCGCTCGGCGAAATCGATTTGCCCATGCCTATGCCGAAGGAAAAGATCGTTGCCTTGCAAAACGAGCTCATCGCGCGCAATCGACTGGTCGAAGGCTCGATCTATCTCCAGGTCACGCGTGGCGCCGCGGATCGTGAGTTCCCTTTTCCTGAAGGGTCGAAGCCGAGCCTCGTGATGTTCACGCAGGCGCGCGAGATCGTGAACGATCCGAAGGCCACATCGGGCATCAAGCTGTTGAGCGTCCCGGACATCCGCTGGGCGCGCCGCGACATCAAGAGTGTCGCGCTCTTGGCGCAGGTGCTGGCGAAGCAGGCCGCCGCGTCCGCCGGATGCCAGGAAGCCATCATGCATGAGAATGGCGTGGTCACCGAAGGCGGCTCCTCGACGGTGTTCATCGTGACCGAGAATGGTGGGATCGTGACCCGCCCGAACTCCCATGCGATCCTTCCCGGGATCACGCGCCAATCGGTGATTCGCCTCGCGGGCGAGAAGGCGCTCGCGATCGAGGAGCGCAACTTCACCCTCGATGAGGTGTTCGCCGCGCAGGAGTGCTTCATCACGAGCGCGACGAGCTTCGTGAAGCCCGTGATCGAAGTCGACGGCAAGCGGATCGGCGGCGGCCAGCCCGGCCCGGTCGCAAGACGCTTGCGCGACATCTATGTCGAGGCCGCTCGCGCCGAGGCCGCCGCCTCGCGCCAGGCTGCCTGAGCATGCTCCACGAATGATGAACCTCTGAACGCTTGGCCTGATGGCCGGCGGTCTCCGATCACACCATGGTCTCGGGCCGCATGAGCCGGTCGTAATCCTTCGCCGTGATGGCGCCCGAGGCGAGCGCTTCCTCGCGTAAGGTCGTGCCCTTCCGGTGCGCCGCCTTGGCGATGGCAGCAGCCTTATCGTAGCCGATCACGGGGGTGAGCGCGGTCACCAGCATGAGTGAGCGCGACAAGAGCTCCTCGATGCGCGCGAGATTGGGCTCGATGCCGATGACGCAGCGATCCGCAAAGCTCACCGAGGCGTCGCTGATGAGCCGGATCGATTGCAGGAAGGCATAGGCCATCACCGGCTTGAAGACGTTGAGCTCGAGATGGCCTTGCGATCCGGCGATGGCGATCGTGTTCTGATTGCCCATCACTTGCATGACGGTCATGGTGAGCGCCTCGGCCTGGGTCGGATTGACCTTCCCCGGCATGATGGACGAGCCAGGCTCGTTCTCCGGCAAGATCAGCTCGCCGAGGCCCGAACGCGGGCCCGAGCCGAGGAGCCGAATGTCGTTCGCAATCTTGAAGAGCGAGGCAGCGACGCTCACGAGCGCGCCATGCGCGAAGACGACGGCGTCGTGTGAGGCAAGCGCGGCGAATTTATTGGGCGCCGAGCTGAAGGCGAGCTTCGTTTCCGCCGCGAGGCGCTTCGCGAAGCGGGTCGCGAATTCGCGATGGGTGTTGAGCCCCGTGCCGACGGCCGTCGCTCCTTGGGCCACGGGGAAGAGCGCCTCGAGCCCTTGACGCATATGCGCGATGCCAAGCTCGAGTTGCGCCGCGTAACCCGAGAACTCCTGGCCGAGCGTCACCGGCGTCGCGTCCTGGAGATGGGTGCGCCCGATTTTCACGATTTTCGCGAAGGCCGAGGCCTTCGCCGCGAGCGCTTCACGCAGATGCGCGAGCGCCGGCAGCAGCCTCGCCGAGATTGCGGTCGCGCCCGCGATATTCATCGCCGTCGGGAAGCTGTCGTTCGAGGATTGACCGAGATTGACATGGTCATTGGGGTGAATCGGCGACTTCGAGCCGAGGGGCCGGCCCAAAAGCTCATTCGCCCGATTCGCGATCACCTCGTTGACGTTCATATTGGTCTGCGTGCCCGAGCCCGTCTGCCAGATGACGAGCGGGAACTCGTCGCCCCAGCGTCCGGCGATCACCTCATCGGCGGCCGTGATGATGGCCTTTGCCAAGGAGGGCTCGAGGAGCCCGAGGTCTTCATTGACCGCCGCGGCGATTTTCTTGATCAGCGCGAGCGCTGAAATCAGCTCGCGCGGCATTGTCTCGCTGCCGATGCGGAAGTTCTCCAAGGAACGTTGCGTCTGGGCCCCCCAATAATGCTCGGATGGCACCGCGATATTGCCGAACGAATCCGTCTCGATGCGCTCTTTCGCCACGATCACCTCCAAAGTACGGCAACCTCATTAGCTAGCGCGCATTCTCGGCGAAATTGGCGCGTAGGCACCCTCCTCCTGGCTGAACAAACTGCCGCTTGGAGTATGCTCAGCGAGCTTTGGCCCCGTCTGGAGGATCGAACTCCACGATGTATGCGCGCAGGGCATCCACGCCTTCGGGTTCAGTTTTGGTATGGGCGGCGAGGCCGAGGACTAAATCAGCGAGTTTTGCATTCTCGTCCGGGAAGGTTAGGTCGTAACCGTTTTTGTTCAAAAATATCAGGGCGGCGAGAAACGCCGTGCGCTTGTTACCTTGCTCAAAGGGATGGTTTTGAACAATTGCGGCCAGAAGCGAGACGGCGAGCCACAAAATATCTCGCTCGCCATCGTAGATATAACAATGCCGGGGTCTTGCAAGTGCACTGCTCAATAGCCGGCGCGTAGCGCAGGAAATGCGGCTCTTGGGTAATCGAAACGGCTTCGAGGTTAGCCCTTATGACGATAGAGGGCTCGAGCCAAACCGGCTCACTTCGCAAGGCGCGAGAGCGTTTTCGGGTAGCGCTTCATCGCTCTTTTTAGGAGGGCCACGTCGCCTAGCTTTTTGCCTGTCGGGCGGGCACGTAGC
>JAFAQA010000227.1 GCA_019246665.1 Hyphomicrobiales bacterium | reverse complement strand
GGGCGCGCATCGACGCCGAGGTGAAGGCGAAATCGGAAGGCCGCACGCTCGACGCCGTGCTGCGCGAGGCGACCTCGCTCCTTTCGGGCCTATCGCGAGGCGCGGGTGTCGTGGTGACCACCAAGCACAATGCCCAGCTGAAGCATGTGGAGTTCGTGCAGCTCGAGCCGCGCCGCGCACTCGTCGTGCTCGTCTCGGATGACGGTTCGGTCGAGAACAGAGTGGTTGCCCTGCCGCCCGGCCTGCCGGCTTCGGCGCTCACCGAGGCGACGAATTTCCTCAATGCGCGCATCCTCGGCAAGACCATCGCGGAATTGCGCGCCGATCTGCAATCCTCGCGTGCCGCGGTCGAGCGCGAGATCGACGCGCTCACGGCCGGCTTGATCGAGGCTGGGCTCGCAAGCTGGACGGGCGGGAGCGAGGGCCGGCAATTGATCGTGCGCGGCCAGGCAAACCTCCTCGAGGATCTGAAAGCGGCCGAGGATCTCGAGCGGGTGCGTCTCCTCCTCGCCGATCTCGAGACGCAGCGCGAGGTCGCCGACCTCTTGGCTCGCGCCGAGGAGGGCGAGGGCGTGCGCATCTTCATCGGCTCGGAGAACAAGCTGTTCTCGCTTTCGGGCTCGACCATGATCGCCGCGCCGTTCAAGATCGGCCATGAGAAGATCGTCGGGGTTCTCGGCGTCATCGGCCCGACGCGGCTGAATTATGCGCGCATCATCCCGATGGTCGACTATACGGCGAAAGTGGTCTCGACGCTGATCGACAGCGGCAGGTGAGGGCCTCGCGCTGGTTTCGAGGCGCTCTCAGGGCTTTTGCGAAATACGCCAAGTGATGACGATCGAGGCGTTATACTGAAGCCAGATTGGAGGAATAATCTGCAAATATTTACGCGTTGGCAGATCGGCGTAGCCGTCTACGCGTGGCGCCACCCTCGCATCCGAAATGCTCAGAATTCCGTCGAGCCTTACGCCTGCCGCATCGGCGATAGTTTCGGCCTGTCGACGAGCGTCCGCGACCGCGTTCCGGCGCGCCTCGTCCAAGGGCACTCGCTCATCCTCGACATGGAAGGACGCGGTGTGCACTTCGACGAGTCCAGACGATGCGAGCTTGGTGATGACCTCGCTGAGAGGATCGAGCTTGTCGATCCGTAAATTGTAGCTCGTCGTCGCGGTGTAGGAAGAAGGCGGGAGAGGCGCTGATGCCTTGGATGCGTTTGAGGCAGATAAGGGCGTCTCGCCGAGATCGAAGCGGCTACTATCGATGGAAACGCCTTCGGACTTGAGCGTTTGCAAGAGGCCATCGACGCGCGGCACCAAGGTCTTCTCCGCCTCGACCGCGGCCTCTATTGTTGGCGCCTTAGCGCGCAGATCGATTGTGAGGCGCGCGAAATCTGGCTTTGCCTCGGATGAACTATCGCCTTGCAGAACGAGCGTCGCCGGACCCAGAGCCTGCGATTGAGGTGAGGTTTGAGCCTCGACGTGGGTGCCTTGCATCAGCATGGTAAAAAGCGAGATGACGAAAGCGACACGACGCATTGACGGCTCCAAGGGGTTGTTAACCGTGCGCGCATTTCGAGTATTTGGCACCGACTTGGCCGACATTCTCTTCACGATGTAGAGATGTGCTGTTGCGCCCCCACGCTCGCGTCACGGTAGCGAATGACCATGATCGCTGCGCCGTTCAAGATCGGCCATGAGAAGATCGTCGGCGTTCTCGGCGTCATCGGCCCGACGCGGCTGAACTATGCGCGCATCATCCCGACGGTCGACTATACGGCGAAAGTGGTTTCGACGCTGATCGAGGCGGCAGGTGAGGCCGGCTCAGCCGCCGCATTCAAGGCTTCGGCGAGATATGCCAGCTCATCAGAATCGAGGCGCTGAAGTCGAGCTTCGCGGGCGGGATGACTTGCAGATATTTTCTCGCTGCCATGGGAAGATCATACGCCACCTGATTCAAGGGGGCCGCGCGCGCATCCGAGATCGAGGCAAGATCATCGAGTTTGACACCCGCTGCATCGGCGAGGACCTCTGCCTGCCGCTTCGCGTCGGCGACCGCGTCTCGCCTCGCTTCATCCATGGGCACCCGCTCGTCTTCCACCTGGAAGGAGGCGGTCCGGATTTCGAGAAGCCCTGATGATGCGAGCTGACTGATGACGGGGTTCAACCGATCGAGTCCCTTGAGCTTGAGCGTATAGCTCGTAGTCGCCGTAAAGGAAGGAGGAGGGTTCTGAGACCCGTTCGGAACAGGGCGAGGCGGGGGTGACTCGCCAAGCGAGAAGCGGCTGCTTTCGATCTCGACACCATCATTCTTGAGGGATTGCAGAAGCGTGTCGACGCGCGGCACCAGCGTCTTGCTCGCCTCCACCGTACCCTCGATCGTCGGCGCCTTGGCGAGGAGCTCGACGCTGAGCCGCGCATAATCGGGTTTGGCCTCGGCGCGGCCGTTTCCTTCTACTGTCAGAAGCGCCCGGCCCGGCGGTTGCGACGAAGAAGAGGGTTGCGCCGAGGCTTCGGATGACGCGAGCGCCACGGCAAAAAGCGAGATGGCGAAAACAATCTTGCGCATGCTCAGCTCCCGATTTTCGCTCCGCATTTCCCTTGTGAATATGTCGACAAGCCGACAAAAAACCCGCGCAATGATGGTTGCGGGCGGATCGTTGCGCTCGCTTGGCATCATGAATTTTGTGTGAGGAGAGACGGGTCGGAATATTCGTGCGATATTCGGGCGAAGCGGGGCGCGCGAAGGAGAATATCATGGGTTTGTTCCGACGAGCGCTCCGCCCGGCGATCGCTGCCGTGAGCTTCCTTGCCATAGTCTCGATGGCGCTGGCGCAGGAAGGCGAGACCGGGACGAAAGCCGCCTCCCCATCGGCCAACTCCCCTTCGGCCTCAACCTCGACCGCGCCTTCGGGGGAGCGTCCTGAGGGACGCGAAGGCAGGCTGGCGCCCAGCAGCCGGGGACCCGCACCAGGACCGACCCAGTCGGGCGATCAGCATCGGCTGCCGCCCGATTCCACGACAAAGCAAACGCTCACCCTTCCCGACCGTACGCTCGCTTTCACCGCGACCGCTGGCTCGATCCGGCTCTACGACGGCAAGGGCGATCCGCAAGTCGACATCGCTTACACGGCCTACCAGCTCGACGGCACGGAGGCGAAATCGCGGCCCGTGACTTTCGTGTTCAACGGCGGGCCGGGCTCGGCTTCGGCCTGGCTCCAATGCGGCAATGCCGGGCCTTGGCGCCTGCCGATGACGAGCGATGCAGCCTTTCCCTCGGCGCCTCCCGTCCTTTTGCCGAATGCCGAAACCTGGCTCGACTTCACCGATCTCGTCTTCATCGACCCGGCCGGCACCGGCTATAGCCGTTTCGTCGCAACGGGCGATGACGTGCGCAAGCGTTTCTACTCGGTCGATGGCGACGCGGCCTCGGTCGCGGTCACAATCAGGCGCTGGCTCGAGCAGGCGAACCGTCTGGTTTCGCCGAAATATATTCTGGGCGAAAGCTATGGCGGGATAAGAGGGCCGCGCACCGCTTGGGATCTGCAGAAAGAGCAGGGCATCGGGGTCAATGGCTTGATCCTCGTTTCCCCTCTTCTCGATTTCCGCGAATTCCGCGGCTCGAGCCTCCTGCAATATGCCGCGAGCCTGCCGACCATGGCTGCTGTCAATCGCGAGAACAAAGGCTC
>JAFAQA010000214.1 GCA_019246665.1 Hyphomicrobiales bacterium | reverse complement strand
TCGGCAAGCAACGCCACGGGCCCACAGGCACGGTCGACGTGCAATTCGACGCCGACGTGACGCGCTTCTCGAACCTCGCCCATGACGAGAGCTTGCCGGAGCGGATGTAGGCCGAACCCGTTTGGGATACTATCTTGGCGATCGCCGTGCTCGCCTGTATGTCCCCGGGTTTGGAAGGTGCCATGCTCGACCACATCGGCTTTCCCGTCAGCGATTTCGCTGCTCGCTTGCCTCCTACAAAAATTCGCAAAATGGCGGCGTGGCTTATCATTGTTGTCGGGTCGGAATTACCCCCCACCCTAAACCCTCCCCACCACTTCGTTTCACTCGTGGGGGGAGGGGGACCCAGGCGCTCATCGACTTTCCCCGACCGCATGACGAGGTCCACTGCCCCTCCAGGAAACGCGCGGGCGTTTCTGTCTCCCTCCCCCCGCGACGAAGGAGCGGTGGGGAGGGCACGGGTGGGGGGCAGTAAAGACGGCGAACCGGCAATTGGGGTGGCGGCATGGATCGAGAGCATGGGTGCGCGCTTCATGCGTGAGGCGCACCCATTCGGGGTCGGCTGGGGCAACACGCTTCCCGAGGCGGTGTGTCATACGCCGCCCTGAAGCCGCCTCTGGCCGGCGCGCCAGCGAGAACGAAAGCGCGGGCGAGGCTGGCGTCTCGCCGGCACGCGCCAGTGGTGTTCTCGACATCGATCTGTCGGGGATCGTCGCCAATTGGCGCCAATTGCGGAACCTCGTGGCGCCCGCCGGATGCGCCGCCGTGGTCAAGGCCGACGCCTATGGCACGGGGCTCGTGGAGGCCGGCCCTGCCTTGGCGGCGGCGGGTTGCGACACCTTCTTCGTCGCGGTCCCTTCCGAGGGCATCGCGCTCCGCACCAAATGCCCGAGCGCCACGATCTACATTCTCAACGGGTTGGCGGCGGGTCAGGGCGCGCTCTATCTCGCCCATTGCTTGCGGCCGGTGCTCGGATCCTTGGCCGAGATCGGCGATTGGCAGGCGACGCTTCGCGGTGATGCCGATCGCGGGCCGGCGGCGCTTCACATCGACACCGGCATGAACCGCCTCGGCCTCTCGATGCGCGAGTTCGCCTCGCTGATGTCGGCTTCACCGAAACCGGTGCTTGGGTTTCCGCTGGCGCTGCTGATGAGCCATTTCGTGACCGCGGACAATGCCGATCACCCGCTCAATGGGCGACAGATCAGAGAGTTTGGGCAGGCCCGCGCCTTGTGCCCGGAGATTCCGGCAAGCCTTGCCAACTCATCCGGGATTTTTCTTACGCGTGACGCCCATCATGACCTCGCGCGTCCCGGCTATGCGCTCTTCGGCGGCAATCCGACGCCTCGAGGCGAAAACCCGATGCGAAACGTCGTGACGCTCACCGTCCCGATCGTGCAGTTGCGCATCGTCGAAAAAGGCGAGAGCGTCGGCTATGATGCGCGATGGACGGCGCTGGGACGGCGCCGCATCGCGACGCTTTCGGCGGGCTACGCCGACGGATATCCGCGCGGCGCGAGCGTGACCGACGAACGCCGCAAGAGCGCCGCCCCGATCGCGGAGGCGATCATCGCCGGAAGGCGTTGCCCCTTCGTCGGGCGCGTCTCGATGGATCTGATCACCGTCGATGTGACCGATGTCTCGGAAGAGGAGGTGAGGTGCGGAGATTCCGCCGTCCTCATCGGCGAGGGGCTTTCCATCGACGAGGTCGGACGGCGTGCCGACACCATCGGCTACGAGATCCTCACGCGTCTCGGACGGCGCTTCGAGCGGATCTATCGGCGATGAGCGCGATGATCAGGCGAGGCGAAAAGCTCTCGAATTTCGGCGTTCCGAGGGGCATATTCTGAGCCCATGGCCCGACATGAGCGCATCTTCGTCTGCCAGTCTTGCGGCGCCGTCTACGGGCGCTGGCAAGGCAAATGCGATGCCTGCGGCGGCTGGAACACGGTCGCCGAAGAGAACGCGCCACGTACCGCGCCGGTGCCGGGAGCGACGAGCGCTGGCGCATCGCAGCGGAGCAAGGGCAGGCCTTTTCAGCTCGAGGCGCTGCAAGGCGTGACGGCGGAAGCCGCGCGCACCATCTCCGGCATCGCTGAATTCGACCGCGTCACCGGTGGTGGGTTCGTCACCGGTTCGGTGCTGCTTGTGGGCGGCGACCCCGGTATCGGCAAATCGACGCTGTTGATCCAGGCCTCCGCGGCGCTCGCGCGCTCAGGCGGTCGCGTCGTCTACATCTCGGGCGAGGAGGCGACCGCGCAAGTGCGGCTTCGAGCCGAACGCCTGGGGCTCGCGGGCTCGTCGGTGGCGCTCGCGGCGGAGACCAACGTCGAGGACATTGTCGCGACGCTCACGCGCGGCGCGGCACCGCAGCTCGTCATCATCGATTCGATTCAAACGATGTGGTCATCGCTTGTCGAATCCGCGCCCGGAACCGTGACGCAGGTGCGGGCTTGCGCGCAATCCCTCATCCGTTATGCGAAGAGCTCGGGCGCGACCGTGATCCTCGTCGGCCATGTGACCAAGGATGGGGCGATCGCGGGCCCCCGCGTCGTCGAGCATATGGTGGATGCGGTCATCTCCTTCGAAGGCGATGGGGCGCATCACTTCCGCATTCTTCGCGCCTCGAAAAATCGCTTCGGGCCAACCGACGAGATCGGCGTCTTCGAGATGACGGGGGCGGGCCTTGCCGAGGTCGCCAATCCCTCGGCGCTCTTCATCGCGGGGCGCGACCAGCACGCCGCCGGCGCGGCCATCTTCGCCGGCATGGAGGGCACGCGCCCTTTGCTGATGGAGATGCAGGCCTTGGTGGCGCCGAGCGCCTTGTCGACGCCGCGGCGCGCCGTCGTCGGCTGGGACAGCAACCGCCTCGCCATGGTGCTCGCCGTGCTCGATGCCCATGGCGGGCTGAAATTCGGCGGCTATGACATTTATCTCAACGTGGCGGGAGGCTTGCGAATCGTCGAGCCCGCGGCCGATCTTGCGGCTGCCGCCATCCTCATCTCATCGCTCACAGGCACGATGATCGCCAACGACACCGTCATTTGCGGAGAGGTGGCACTTTCAGGGGCGATTCGGCCGGTTGGCCAAATGGCCGCGCGTTTGAAGGAGGCATCGAAGCTCGGCTTTGGCCGCGCCATCGTTCCAGCAACAGGCCTGGAAGGCGCTCCCGCCGGCCTTGCGCTCGACAGCGTCTCGACCATCGGC
>JAFAQA010000044.1 GCA_019246665.1 Hyphomicrobiales bacterium | reverse complement strand
CTTCTGGCTCAACGAAGGCCATTCCTTCGGCGTCACCGCGGCAGGCGGCGCCGGCTGGCAGATCGCCGAATGGATCGTCGAGGGCGAGCCGTCGATCGATATGCTCGGCGTCGATCCGCGCCGCTTCGGCCCCTATGCGACGAAGGGCTACCTCAAGGTGAAGAACGAGGAAGCCTACGCCAATGTCTTTACGCCGCATTATCCCGACGAGGAGCGCCAGGCCGGGCGTCCGCTCAAGACCGCGCCTTGCTATGACCGCATGCGAGAGCTCGGCGCGGTGTTCGGCTCGGTCTATGGCTGGGAACGGCCGAACTGGTTCGCGCCGAATGGCCATGACATCGATGTCGCCGCGCTCGCAAAGCCCGATGTGCTCACCAACGAGAACCACCCGAAGCCCGATCCAAACGGCAAGGTGAAGGAGATCTGGTCCTTTCGCCGCTCCAACTATTTCGAGCCGGTGGGCGAAGAGATCCGCAATGTCAGCGAGAATGTCGGCCTCCAGGACATGTCGCCTTTCGCCAAGGCGATCGTCTCCGGCAGGGGCGCGCGGCAATGGCTCGATTCCATTCTCGCAAACCGCATCCCGAAGACGCGCGGGCGCATCGCGCTTTGCCATCTCCTCACCAAGAATGGCGGCGTGCGCTCGGAGTTCACAGTCTATGAACGCGCGCCCGACGAGTTCTATCTCGTCTCGGCCGGCGCCTTGGAGCGCCACGACCACGACATCTTGCGCAAGCTCCTGCCGAAGGACGGCAGCGTCCAGTTCGAAAGCGTGACGCAGGCCTATGGCGTGCTCGTGCTTGCCGGCCCCCGCTCACGCGATGTCTTGGGGAAGCTCACCGATGCGGACCTGTCGAACGCGGCTTTCCCCTGGCTCTCGGGCAAGCCGATCTCGGTCGGGCCGGTCGGGCTTCACGCGCTTCGAGTGAATTTCGTCGGCGAGCTCGGCTTCGAGCTGCACCACCCGATCGCCACGCAGAACGCCTTGTTCGACCTGCTCATGCCGGCAGGCGCGGAGTTCGGCATCAAGCCCTTCGGCATCAGAGCCATGCTCTCGATGGCGGTGGAGAAATCCTACCGACTCGTCGGACGCGAGCTTTCGATCGAATATGCGGCGCTCGAATCCGGGCTCGACCGTTTCGTGCACCTCAACAAGGGGGAGTTCCTCGGCCGCGACGCGCTCGTGCATTGGCGCGAGAAGGGCTTCGCCAATCGCTTCGTCACGCTCGAGCTTGACGGCATCACCGACATCGATGCGCGCGGCTCCGAACCCATTCGCCGCAATGGCGAGATCGTCGGGCGCTGCACCTCGGGCGGCTATGGCTGGCGCGTGAAGAAATCGCTCGCGCTTGCCATGGTGCGGCCCGATCTGGGAGAGATCGGCAGCGAGCTCGAGGTCACGCTCCTCGGCAAGCCGCATCGCGCCCGCGTGATCGCTGAATCGCCCTTCGATCCGCAAAACGAGCGGCTACGGGGGTGAGGGAAGATTGCCTGTCCACCCGGGCCTTTCTCGCATTTGTTCGGAGGAACGACACAGATGAGCACTCCCGCTTCGTCAGGCGCGCACTGGGTGCGCGCCTCCGCGCCTCCTCTTTGAACGGGAATGTCAGGAAGGCGTGGATGGCCCGGCCAAAGGGAAAGACTGAATGTGGCGCCCTCACACCCCGCGGAACACGGGCTTTCGCTTCTCCATGAACGCCGTGCGGCCTTCGACGTAATCGGCCGAGGCGAAGCAGGTGTCGACGGCCGCCTGACAAGCCTTAAGATCGCGCTTGCCCGGATCCTTCACATATTCGCCGACGCAAAGCTTGACGGCGCCGACCGTGAGCGGCGCGTTGGCGGCGATCGTTCCCGCGTAACCGGTGACGAAGCTCTCGAGCTCGGCCGAGGGCCGCACGCGGTTGACGAGGCCCATGGCGAGCGCCTCGTTCGCGTCGAATTGCCGGGCCGTGAAGAAGATCTCCTTGGCGAACGAAGGGCCGACCACATCGGCGAGGCGCTCGATTCCAGGATATGCATAGCCGAGGCCGAGCTTCGCGGCCGGCACGCCGAAGCGCGAATCCTCCGACGCGATGCGCAGATCGCAGCACAGCGAGATCGCGAGCCCGCCGCCGATGCAATAACCCTGGATCATGGCGATCGTCGGCTTCTTGCAGGCGAGCAAGGCATCGCTCGCGCGCTCGACCGTCGCGTTGTAGACAAGCGTCGCCTCGCGCGAATGGCGCTTCTCGCCGAATTCCGAGATGTCGGCGCCTGAGACGAAGGCCTTGCCGCCGACGCCGGCGACCACCACGATCCGGATCGCGTCGTCGCGGCCGAACTCCTCGAGGATTTCCGGCACCGCCTTCCACATCTCCATCGAGACGGCGTTGTGGCGCGCCGGATTGTTGAAGAGCATCCAACCGATCGCCCCGTCCTTCTTGGCGATCATCTTCTCGGTAATCGTCTTCACCTTGATCTCCTGGTTCAGTCGATGAGCCGGCCTTTGACGCCGGCCGTGACACGCGACGTCAAATCACCTTGCGCGCGCGCAAGGATTTGATCGTCGCCTCGTCATATCCGAATTCGCGCAAGACCTCGTCGGTGTGTTCACCCTTGTCGGGCGTTGCCAGGCGCATGCGGTTTGGCGTGCGCGAGAGCTCGACGGCCTGATTGACGATCTGCGTGTCCCCGAGCTTGTTGTGATGCACGTCGACCGCCATGCGGAGATGGCGCACCTGCGGGTCGGCAAAGACTTCGTCCATCTTGTAGATCGGGCCGCAAGGCACGCCGGCCTCGTTCAAGGTCGCGATCCATTCGGCACTCGGCTTCTGCCGCGTGATCTCGCCGATCGCCGCGTTGAGCGCGGCGCGATTCTTGGAGCGCCCCTCATCTGTCGCGAAGGCGGTGTCCTCGAGGAGATGCGGCGCCTCGAGCACCTCGCAGAAGCGCTGGTAGATATGGTCGCCGGAAGCCGCGATGTTGATATGGCCGTCGCTCGTCGGAAAGACCCCGGTGGGGATCGAGGTCGGGTGGTCGTTGCCGGCCTGACCCGGCACGTCCTTCGCCATCAGCCAGCGCGCCGCCTGAAAGTCGAGGAGAGAGATCTGCGCTTGCAACAACGAGGAATGCACCCATTGGCCTTCGCCCGAGACCTCGCGCTCGAGAAGCGCGATGAGAATGCCCATGGCGCAAAAGATGCCGGCGCCGAGATCGGCAATCGGCACACCCACGCGCACCGGCCCTTGGCCGGGAAGTCCGGTGATCGACATCAGCCCGCCCATGCCTTGCGCGATCTGATCGAAGCCCGGCCTTTCGCGATAGGGCCCGTCCTGGCCAAAACCCGAGATGCTGCCATAAACGAGGCGCTTGTTGAGCGGCTTGAGGCTCTCGTAGTCGACACCGAGGCGGAATTTCACATCGGGCCGGTAGTTCTCGACCACCACATCGGCGGTTTTTACCATCTCACGGAAGATCGCGAGGCCTTCCTCCTGCTTGAGGTCGAGCGTGATCGAGCGTTTGTTGCGATGCAGGTTCTGAAAATCGGGTCCGTGGCGCGGGCCGCCGAGCGCGTCCCCTTCGCCAGGCATCTCGATCTTGATCACTTGAGCCCCCCAATCGGCGAGCTGGCGCACGCAAGTGGGGCCTGCGCGCACGCGGGTCAGATCGAGCACCTTGAAGCGCGACAGCGCCTGATTTGCAGCCTCTCCAGACAAGGACCTCTCCCGGATGCTCATTTGATTTCGATCGGTGCCATCGCGGGGGACGGAACGCAAGCCTGCCCCGTCATGCGCGTCATGCGAAGCCTTGCGGAGAGGAAGCAAGCTTGGGATATGTGCCCTCCCGCATCATGCCGGCGCCCAAGCGCTTGCCGGCCTCAAGGAGACGCCCATGAAGATCACTCACACCG
Source organism: Hyphomicrobiales bacterium (assembly GCA_019246665.1). Taxonomy (GTDB): domain Bacteria; phylum Pseudomonadota; class Alphaproteobacteria; order Rhizobiales; family Beijerinckiaceae; genus GAS188. The sequence goes on along the minus strand of JAFAQA010000044.1, from coordinate 160 downwards.
CGAGCAGCCCGACGCGTCGCGGCAATGCCGATTGGTTCACGGGCACCGTCTGGCAAGACCCGGTGATCGATGCGCCAGGCCCCGCGCGCGTGAGGGCCGCGCGCGTGAGCTTCGAGCCGGGCGCCCGGACGGCCTGGCATACCCATCCGCTCGGCCAAAC
>JAFAQA010000516.1 GCA_019246665.1 Hyphomicrobiales bacterium | reverse complement strand
CGCCGCTCGCCAAGGCTGCCGGACGGCATGCGAATTTATGCGATCGGCGATGTGCACGGCCGGGTCGACCTCCTCGACGCGACCTTTGCTCGGATCGACGCCAACCTCACACACTCGGCGCCGCATCGCGTTATTCACGTTCTCCTCGGCGATTACGTCGATCGCGGCCCCTCTTCGCGCGAAGTTCTCGACCGCCTCGTCGAGCGTGCGCGCCTTCACCACGTGATCTGCCTGAAGGGCAACCACGAGAGTTATCTCGTCGAGTTTCTGCACGATCCGTCCGTGCTCGGAGATTGGCGCCATTTCGGGGGGCTCGAAACCTTGAGGTCGTATGGCCTCAACCCGGCCGCGTATCCGAGCAGTGCCGAAGAGCGGAGGCTGGCGCTGGCTTTGCTTGCAGCCCTGCCTGCCGAGCATAAACAGCTGCTGAGAAAGCTCGGCGCTTCCTTCAGCTGCGGCGATTTCTTTTTCGCCCATGCGGGAGTAAAGCCTGGTGTTCCTCTCGCACGACAGAGCGAGCATGATTTGCTCTGGATTCGCGATGACTTTCTTTTATCGCAGCAGGATTTCGGCAAGGTGGTCGTGCATGGCCACACCCCCGTCCTTCAACCGGAATTTCGCGGCAACCGCATCAATATCGACACGGGTGCCTACGCGACCGGTCGATTGACCTGCCTGATGATAGAGCGGGACGGAATTTTCGTGCTCTGAACCCAATCATCCGATCTTTCGTTGCGTTTCACTGAACTTATTCTGAGAGAGCAACGGTCGTCGCCGTCTCCAAGAAGAGGTCGCCGTCTCCAAGAAGAGCTTGTGCGCGTGAAGGCATTGCGTACGAAATGCTTTGAATGTGGCGACCTGGCATGCCTATTCTGCTCGCTCGCACTCCCGCGGGGGCGGCGAGTTTCGGTCGCTTGATGGATTTTGCCGGTGCACCCATGAACCGGACCTTCTTTCATCTGCACCTCGTTTCAGATGGCGGCGAGGATGGGCTCCACGCCGCGGGGCAGGCCGTGGCGAAGCTTTACCCGCAGGTTTCCATGGTCGAGCACATCCACGCGCTGGTGCGCACGCCCGATCGGTTCCGCGCGCTTGGCGCGGCGCTCGAGCGGGAACCCGGCATGGTTCTCTACCGAATAGCGGACCCTGAGATTGCCCGGCGGCTCGAGCGCAAATGCCGGACCTTGCGTTGCCCGTCGCTATCGCTTCTCAAGCCTGCTTCCGGCAACGGCGCCGTCGATCCCCAAGCCTCTTACGGCCAGATGATCAGCCTTCATCTGCAAACGAGATCGCGCATGGGCTTTCGGCTGGCCACCGCAGCCTTCGCGGTCCTTATCGCTGTGGCGGCCGCGTGGATCTTGTCGGCCGAAGCTCTTCGTCCGCGGCTTGCCTCCTTCCCGGCAGCGGCCGCGGCCGCGTCTGCCACGGCGGGCGAGCACGACAGAGCGGAGATGGCCGCGCGGATCGGGCTCGTCCGCGGAGACCTCTGGGCCGAATATGCGATGACGCTCGTGCCGCAGCTACCGCAGGAAATCATCAAGGGCGGCACTGTGGCGGGGCGCCTCGCCGAGCTCGCCCAGGCCGCCGCAGAGCGTGCCGCCGGTCTTTCTCCGCATGACTCGCGGATTTGGCTCCTTCTTGCGGCGGTCACATCGCAACTCGACCGAAGTGGACATGAATCGGATGGCGCGCTGCGGATGTCGTACTATACGGGACCGAACGAGCTTGCCTTGATCCCGCTACGCCTCTCGATTGCGACGGGGTCAACTGTGATGGCGGACGCCGATTTGCAGCTTCTCGTGGGCCAGGAAATTCGCACCATTCTCACGCGAAAGCCGGAGCTGAAGCCATGGATCCTCCTCGCCTATCGAAATGCTTCACCTGACGGCAGGAGTTTCATCGAATCGGCGACTGGTGCGCTCGATCCCGCCTTGCTGGCGGAGCTGCGCGCCGCGACCCCTGCCAAATAACCGATCGTAGAGCGGAAGGAACGCGGCAGGTTTGAAGGGAGTTTGTCACCAAGACGAGTATTTTCGTCGAAGGTGGGCAAGCGGATGGCGCCTCGGGCAAATTGGAAGGGATATCTCAAGCTCGCCGAGCTCGCATGCACGGTATCGCTTTACACGGCCGTCTCGACCTCCGAACGCATCGTCTTTCACACCATCAATCGCGAAACAGGCCATAGAGTTCGCCGACAATTCATTGATGAAGAGACCGGCAAGCCGGTTGAGACCACCGATCAGGTCAAGGGCTATGAGACGGCGAAGGGTGAATATGTGATGCTGGAGCCGGAGGAAATCGCTTCCGCTCTTCCCGAGAGTGACAAGACGCTCGGCTTCGACGCTTTCCTCGAATGCGACACGATCGATGATCTTTATTTCGATCGTCCCTATTATCTCGCGCCGAGTGACACCATCTCGGAGAAAGCTTTCGCCGTCATGCGCGAAGGAATGCGGGAGAAGAAAGTCGCGGGCCTTGCCCGAACGGTGCTTTTTCGCCGCCTACGCACGCTGCTCTTGCGGCCCTATGGTGCCGGCATGATCGCGACGACGCTCAACTTCGACTACGAGATTCGCTCGCCAGAGGAGGCTTTCGCCGACATTCCGGACCGGAAAATCAAGGGTGAGATGCTCGATCTGGCCAAGCACATCATCGAGACCAAACGCGGCAAATTCGATCCGAGCGAATTCGAGGATCGTTACGAAGCGGCTCTGGCTGAGCTGGTGCGCGCGAAGCTCGAGGGCAAGCCCATCGAGGCGCGCAAACCGGAGCCTGCGTCCAATGTGGTCGATCTCATGGAGGCGCTGAGGAAGAGCGCGGCGGGCGGCGGCACAACGCCAAGGCCGCAGGCTCAGTCTTCCGATGACAAGCAGAGGGCCGGGAAGTCTCGCAGCGCCTCGCGCAAGACGGCAGGTCGGACGAAGTCCCGGGCGGCAGTGACGCGGCGCCGAAAAGCGGGGTAGGTCATGGCGCTCGAGGCCTATCGCCGGAAGCGTCGCTTCGGCACCACCTCGGAGCCGCGCGGAAGGGTTAAGAAATCGCTGAGGGACGAGGGCGCTGAGTTCGTCGTGCAGAAGCACGATGCGCGCCGCCTTCATTATGATTTTCGATTGGAGATGGATGGCGTTCTCAAGAGCTGGGCCGTGACGCGCGGGCCAAGCCTCGTTCCAGGCGAGAAACGCCTCGCCGTCCATGTCGAGGACCATCCACTCGAATATGGCGATTTCGAAGGCACGATCCCAAAAGGGGAGTATGGCGGGGGCACGGTGATCGTTTGGGACCGTGGCCGCTGGACGCCGCTTGGCGATCCGCACAAGGGCTATGCCAAGGGCCATCTCGATTTCGAGCTGCATGGCGAGAAGCTCGAGGGCCGCTGGCATCTCGTCCGAATGGGCGGCAGACGACGCGAGAAGAAGGAGAACTGGCTCCTCATCAAGGGTGACGATGAAGCGGCGCGCAAGCCGGGCGATCCGGATATTCTCACGGAGCGCCCGCAGTCGGTGAAGACCGGGCGCGTGGTGGAAGAGGTCGCGGGCGAACGCCCAGGTTGGTCTTCCAAGACCGGAAGGATCGACTTGCCGCCCGCCAAACTAGATGAGGGGAAAGGCCAAGTCTCTCTTGCTGATCCTTCGAAACTGAAGGGTGCGAAGAAAGGTCCGCTACCGAAATTCGTGGAGCCGACGCTCGCGACCTTGTCGGACAAGCCACCTTCCGGTGCACGCTGGATCCACGAAATCAAATTCGATGGCTACCGGCTGCAGGCGCGAATCGAGGCGGCAGGGGTTCGCCTTCTGACGCGAAGCGGCCTCGACTGGACGTCGAAGTTCGGGAAGGTGCTCACCGACTCCTTCAAGGCTCTTCCTCTCGGCAAGGCTCTCATCGACGGGGAGCTTGTGGTCGAGAATGAGAACGGCGCTTCGGATTTTTCTGCTCTGCAAGCCGATTTGAGCGAGGGGCGACGTGATCGCTTCGTCTTTTACGCCTTCGATCTCCTGTATCTCGACGGCTACGATCTGCGCGCCTTGCCGCTGATCCGGCGCAAGCAGGCGCTCGCCTCCCTGCTCGCGAATGAGACGGGGATTTTGCGCTTGAGCGAGCATTTCGAGACGGATGGCAACCTCATCCTCGAGCATGTTTGCCGCCTCGGCCTTGAAGGCGTGGTCTCGAAATTGCGCGACGCTCCCTATCATTCCGGACGCGGCAAGGATTGGCTGAAGGCTAAATGCTCGACGCGGCAGGAGCTCGTCATCGCCGGCTATGTTCCCTCGACAACCTCGCGAAAGGCCATCGGCTCGCTCGTGCTAGGCTATTATTCCGGAAGCAAGCTCATCCATGCTGGTCGCGTCGGCACTGGCTACACTTCCAAGGTTGCCGAGGATCTGTATCGGCGCCTCGAGCGGATCCGCAGTCAGTCGAGCCCTTTCGCCGAGCGCCTGAGCGCCGATGCGGCGCGCCAGGTCCGCTACGTCCAGCCCGAGCTCGTGGCCGAGATCGAGTTCCGCGGCTGGACCGCGGATCGCAACCTCCGCCATGCCGCCTTTCGCGGCTTGCGCGAGGACAAGCCGGCAAAAGAGGTCGTGGCGGAGGCGGTCATGGCAAAATCAGCGAAAGAGGGTCCGGCAGAGAGGCCCGGCACACAGAATTCGAAAACCGGCACGGCAAGCCGTTCCTCGAATGTGAAGCTCACCCACCCCGACCGGCTTTATTGGCCGGATATCGGCGTCACCAAGGAAGGGCTCGCCGATTACTACACGCAGGTCTGGGAGCGCATGGCCTTTTTCGTGGCGAAGCGCCCGCTCGCCCTCGTGCGTTGCCCGGGCGGCATCACCGGAGAATGCTTCTTCCAGAAACATGCCTGGAAGGGCCTCAATCGAGCCATACATCTCGCCCGCGATCCACAGGACCGCTCCGGCGAGCCCATCCTCAGCATTGATGATCTCGACGGGCTGATCTCGCTCGTGCAGGGCGCCGTGCTCGAGATTCACCCCTGGGGCTGCACGCTCGCCAAGATCGAGGAGCCCGACATGATCATCATGGATCTCGATCCGGGCGAATCCGTCTCATGGGCCAAAGTGGCGGAAGCTGCAGTCGAGGTCCGGGATCGGCTGGCGCAGCTTGGCCTCGCGGGCTTCGTGAAGACCTCCGGCGGAAAAGGGTTGCATGTGGTCTCGCCCTTGCGACCGAAGGCGGATTGGGACGCCGTGAAGGCGTTCTGCAAGAGCATCGCCGATGCGATGACGGCCGACAGCCCCGATCGCTTCATTGCCACGATCACGAAATCCAAACGACGCGGCAAGGTTCTCGTCGATTATCTGCGCAATGGGCGCGGTGCGACGGCGGTCGCGCCTTACTCGACGCGCGCGCGCCCCGGTGCCGCGGTTTCGATGCCGCTTGCCTGGGAGGAGATCGGGAGCATTTCGGGCGCGTCCTATTTCACCGTCGCCAACGCGGTGACCCGGCTCTCGCATTTGCGAGCCGACCCGTGGGCGGAATTTCGCGGCGCGGCCGTGCCTCTGCCCACGGCGAATCGCCGAAAACGCAAGGCGGCATGAAGTTTCCATTTTGCAGGCCGAGGGCGCGAAGACGTAAGTCAGCGTGACTTCTTGCGCTTTCCATCTGCGTCGAGGCTCTTCTTCAACGCGTCCATGATGCTGATCACGTTGCTTGGCCGTTCGGGCGCCTCCTTCGACTTGCGCGCCGAACGGCGGCCCTTCTTCTTGGAAGCGATGATGTCGAGAAGATGCTCCTGCACCGGGTCCTTCACCAACTGCGGTTCCCAAGGCTTCGTCTTTTCCTCGACCACCGCTTCGACCATTTGCAAGAGCTTGCTTTCGACCTTCTCGGAGTTGATCTTCCCGAAGTAGAGCTTCGCGTCGCGGACCTCATCCCCATAATGGAGCGTCCACAACACGATGCCACGATCGCGCGGCTCCAGCATGACGGCGCGTTCGCGGCGATAGAGCACGAGACGCGAGATGCCGACCATTTTCGTGGCCTCCATCGCGTCACGAATCACCGAGAAAGCCTCTTCGCCGACCGGATCATCCGGCATGAGAAAATGTGGTCGATCATACCAGATCCACTCGATGGAATCCTTGGGCACGAACATGTCGACGTCGATCGTACGCGTGCTCTCGAGCGCGACCGATTGGATCTCCTCATCCTCGAGCGTGACGAAATCGTCGTCGCCGCGCTGGTAGCCCTTCACCTCGTCGTCCTCGTCGACTTCCTTGCCGGTTTCGGAATCGACATAACGCGTGCGGACGCGGTCGCCGGTCTTGCGGTTCAGGGTATGGAAACGGACCTTCTCCTCCTCGCTCACGGCCGGCATCATGGCGACCGGGCAAGTCACGAGAGAAAGCTTGAGATATCCCTTCCAGAAGGCGCGAGGTGCCGCCATCCCTATTCCTCACCTCAACGATTTCTCGAACAGCCTCCGTGCCACGGTGGCGCATCGATGAATTCTCGAAACCGCATCACTCGAAGGTCATAACCCGGCAACGGAACTGTGGTTCCTCTTGCGCGAGTGCCGCCCTCGACGAATGCGCTCGGCTTGCGAAACACTGCTGAGCGCCGCAGCATCAGCTTCATGCGACGCGCCATTGGCGAGCGTCGTCGTCGAGCAAGGCGCTGCCATTCGCTCCCTGCATTTTCTCGCCAGCTCATCGCGCGACACGACTTCTCGAAGTTCATGCTTTATTGATCCCAATGCTTTCGGCTTCGCCTGCTCTCGCCCACTGAAACGAGCGCCGGGGACTCGCCTGATGTCGACCTTCGATATGGCTTCCCTTGTCTTCGTCTTCGCCGCGGTCATCGGCATCGCCAACGAACGCTACCTGAGATGGCCACGCGTCATTGCGCTTCTCATCTGCGCGCTTTTGGCCTCGCTCGTCATCATGGCGGTCGGCGTGTTCGTCGGGTCTATCAATCTCGAGGAGCTCGCTCAGCACCGCATCGAGGGCGCTCATCTGCCGCGCATCCTGCTCGATGGCGTGCTTGCCTTGCTGCTCTTTGCCGCAAGCCTTCACGTGGATCTTCGCGAGCTGCGCAGCCAAGCCTGGGCGGTTTTCGGCCTTGCGACCTTGGGTGTCATCCTCGCGACCGTGCTGCTTGCCTTTGGCATCTTCGCGGCGTTTCGTCTCGCGGGAACGGGGATCCCATTGGCCTGGTGTTTCGTGCTTGGTGCCGTTCTCGCGCCGACCGACGCCGTCGCCGTTGAAGGGCTGCTCCGGCGCGTGCAGCTCCCGGGCTCGCTCCGGGCACTGGTTTCAGGCGAAGCCCTCTTCAACGACGGCACTGCGGTCATCCTGTTCTTCTCCGCCTTGGCCGCCGCCGGTGGCCAGACGGGCGTAATCGGCCACGGGCACATCGCGCTTTCCCTCTTCGTCGAGGGTGCCGCGGGCGCTGCGCTGGGGGGCGCCGCCGGCTTTCTCGCCTATCTCGTGATGCGCCGCGTCCATGATGAGAACCTCGCGGTGACGATCTCGCTCGCGCTTGCGCTTTCCACCTACCGATTGGCCGTTGCCTTCGGCGTCTCCGGGCCGATCGCGGTGGTGGTCAGCGGCATTGTGCTTGCGAACCAGCCGGCCAAGAGCTTCGCGCTCCCGAAATTGCGCGCGAAGCTCGTCACCTTCTGGTCGCTGGTCGATGATCTGCTCAACACTTTGCTCTTCATCCTGATGGGCTTCGAGATTCTGGCCATCGACGTAAGCCGTGCCGTCATCCTGCCTTTGCTTCTTGCGGTCCCGCTCGCCTTCGCGGCGCGCCTCATCAGCGTCTTCGCCTTGGTGCCGCTTTTGCCCCGTGGCTCGCTCCAAAAAACCCGCGCTGTCGCGGCCTTGACCTGGTTGGGCCTGCGCGGCGGCATCTCGATCGCGCTCGTCCTCACCCTCCCGCCGACGCCCTATCAGGCAGCGCTCTCCGCTGTTTGCTACGGCGTGGTGATTTTCACGATCGTGGTACAGGGTTTGTTGACGCCGCGCGTGCTTCAATCCCTCTACGGAGGAAAGCTCGACCACGCGTCGGCATCCCCGATCCTGAACGAGACGGAGCCCTCGTGAGGCAGCCCCGTCAATCCTCGCTCATGCAGCCGGGGCGCCGGGCGCCGGTGAGGATGGGGATGCCGGGGAGGGGGTGCTCGCGGGCGCGGACGTGGTCTCGCGTTTGGCAACACGCCACTCCTCGAAGCTCTGCACCAGGACGAAGAAGGCCGGCACCGCCAGCACAGCGAGGCAGGTCGAGGCGATCATGCCGCTGAATACCGTGATGCCGATGGAGGCGCGCGCGCTTGCGCCCGCGCCGCTCGCGACGACGAGCGGTGCCACGCCCAAAATGAAGGCGAAAGAGGTCATCACGATGGGGCGGAAGCGCGCGCGGGCCGCGCCCACGGCTGAATCGAGGATCGGCCGGCCCTCGACCCGCATCTCGCGTGCGAACTCCACGATCAGGATGGCGTTCTTCGCGGAAAGCGCGATAAGCAGGACGAGCCCGATCTGGACGTAAAGATTATTCCCGATCTTGAGCGCCAAGAGAACAAGCACGGGACCGACGAGCGAAAGCGGCACGGCAAGCAGAACCGAGATGGGCGCGAACCAGCTTTCATATTGTCCGGCGAGGACGAGATAGACGATGAGGAGCGCGAGCGCGAATACCAGGTAAAGCTGGTTGCCGACGATCTTTTCTTGATAGGAAATGCCCGTCCATTCGAAGCCGGTACCGCGCGGCAATGTGCGGGCGGCGATCTCCTCCAAGAGCTTGATCGCTTCGCCCGATGAGAAGCCCTGCGCCTGCAAGCCGGCAACGGTTGCCGACGGATAGAGATTGTAGAGGCTGATGAGGGAGGCTCCGAGCGTTGGCGTGATCTTGGTAAGCGTGCCAAGGGGGATCATCGCTCCGTCCTTGTTGCGGACCGTGAGTTTCTCGATGTCTGCCGGACGCATGCGAAATTGCGAATCCGCCTGCACATAGATTTGGAACACCCTGCCGAAGGCATTGAACTGGTCGACATAGCTCGAGCCAAGATAGCTCGCGAGCGCGCTGAAGACCTGATCGGTCGTGACTTTGAGCGTCTGGGCCTTCACCCGGTCGATTTCGACCCGGTACTGCGGTACGGTCGCGCGGAACGGCGCCATGACGCGCTGGATCGCCGATTGGCTCTCGGCGGCCTTCACCACCGCATCGGTCGTCGCCTGAAGCTTAGCGAGATCGAAGCTCCCGTCGCGCAGCTCGATCTGCATGGCAAAGCCGCCAGCGTTGCCGATGCCTTGGATCGGCGGCGGCGGAAGCACGAGCACGCGCGCCGCCTCGACCGCGCCGAGCTCGCGATTGAGCTTCGTGTAAAGCGGCAGCAATCCTTGCGTTTTGCCACGTTCGCTCCAATCCTTCAGCATGATGTAGGCAACGCCCGCATTGGCGAGCGTCGCGTTGTTGTCGAGGGCCGAGACGCCCGCGATGGTGATCACCTGCTCGACACCCGGCGTGTCCTGGGCGATGCGCGACACCTCGTCGAGCGCCTTGTTGGTGCGCTCCAAGGAGGCGCCGTCGGGAAGCTGCACGATGGCCAGGAAATATCCTTGATCCTCGATCGGAAGAAAGGCGGTCGGCACCCGCGTGAGGCCATAAACCGCAACTGCGATGACGATGAGAGCGACGATCGCCGTGAGGCGGCTGTAGCTCGTGATGTTTCCGACGAGTCTCGCATAGCCGCGCTCCACCCGCCCGTAGCCCGTATTGAAGGCACGGTAGAAGGCATTGCGCTTCTCAGGCGGAACTGATGGTCGCAGCCACAACGCGCATTGCGTCGGCTTCAAGGTTGCGGCGTTGATGGCGCTGAGGAGTGCGGTCGCCGCGATCACGAGCGCAAATTGCGCGTACATTCTCCCGGTGAGGCCGGGCAGGAAGGAAGCCGGCAGGAACACCGCCATCAGCACCAGCGTGATGCCGATAATCGGGCCGAAGAGCTTGTCCATGGCGCTGATGGCCGCCTGTCGGCCGGACATGCCTCGCTCGATGTTGTGTGCGGCGCCCTCGACGACGACGATCGCATCATCGACGACAATGCCGATCGCAAGCACGATTGCGAACAAGGTCGAGAGATTCACGGTAAAGCCGAGCGCCGCCATGGCGGCAAAGGCCCCGATGATGGTGACTGGCACCGTGGTCGCCGGCACAAGCATGGCGCGCCAATCCTGCAGGAAGAGCAAGATGACGATCAGCACGAGGATCGCGGCTTCGAACAGTGTCTTGTAAACTTCCGCGATGGATTGGCTCACGAATTTGGTGGTATCGAACGGGATGCCGTAGACGATGCCCGGCGGGAATCCGGCGGCGAGCGCCTTCATTTTTTCGTTCACCCCCTGCGCGGTCTGGAGCGCGTTGGCGCCCGGCGACTGGAAGATCGCAAGTCCCGCGGCCGGCGTGCCGTTCAGCTGAAAGACCTGGCCATAGGTCTGCGCGCCGAGCTCAACGCGCCCGACATCGCGCACCCGCGTGATATCTCCGGAATCGCCGGTCTTGACGATGACATCGGCGAACTCGCTTGGTTGGGATAGCTTTCCGCTGACATCGAGGGTGTATTGAAAGGAGGTTCGATTCGGCGCCGGCGGCATGCCGATCTGACCCGCCGTGACCTGCTCGCTTTGCTGCTGCAAAGCCTGGATCACATCCTGCGCATTCAACCCTCTGGCCTGCATCTTGTCAGGATCGAGCCAGACACGCATCGAATATTGTCCGGCGCCGAACACCGTGACATTGCCGACGCCCGGCAGACGCGAGATCTCGTCCTTCAGTCGCAAGGTCGCGAAGTTGCTGAGATAAAGACTGTCGTGGCGCGAATCCGGTGAGGTCAGCGTCACGATCTGCAAGATCGCGGTTGACTTCTTCTGCACATTGACGCCTTGCGACTGTACGGCCTGCGGCAGAGAGGCGAGCGCGCTCGAGACACGGTTCTGCACCAGCACCTGAGCGAAGTTCAGATCGGTGCCGATCTGGAAGGTGACGGTGAGCGCATAACTGCCGTCCGACGCCGCGTAGGACTGCATGTAGAGCATGTTCTCGACGCCGTTCACTTGTTGCTCGATCGGGAGCGCGACCGTATCGATGATCGTGCGCGCATTGGCGCCGGGATATCGGGTCGTCACCTGCACGGTCGGCGGCACGATGTCGGGATATTGCGCCACCGGCAGCGAGAACAAGGCGACGCCGCCGATCAACAGCATCATGAGCGCGAGGACATTCGCGAGAACGGGCCTTTCGATGAAGAATTTGGAGATCATTTCACATCGCCGGTCTCGCCTGATCGAGCAAGCGTTTGCGGCTCCGCATCGACCTTCTGGCCGGGAACGGCGCGCGCCGCTCCCGACACGATGACATTGTCTTCCGCGGTCAAGCCTTGCGTCACGACACGCAGATCGCCGAGCGCTTCGCCGGTTCCGATCTTGCGCTGCTCGACGACGCCGTCCTTGCCGGCGACAAGGACATAGCGCCCTCCTTGGTCGCTGCCGATGGCCATGTCGGGAACGAGAAGCGCATCAGGCTCTTGCGCCAGCGGAACGCGGATCCGCACGAAGTATCCCGGGAGGAGGATGCGGTCCGGATTGGGCAGAACGCCACGCACGGCGAGCGTTCCGGTCGAGGATGTGACGCCCGGAGAGGCATAATCGAGCATGCCTTTGTGCGGATATCCGCTCTCGTTGACGAGACCGACCTCGACCGGGATCTGCCTCAGCTCGGCTTCTGTCACGCCGCGACGACGGATGCCGGCGCGCAGGCGTACCACTTGCTGCTCGTCGATGTTGAAGTTGACGTAGATCGGATCTAGCTGGACGACGGTCGCCAGCACCGTGGGGTTCCCCATGCCGACGAGCTCTCCAATCGAGACCTGGCGTGCCGTCACGATGCCGTCGAAGGGTGCCTTCACCTGTGTGTAGCTGAGATTGATTTCCGCCTGCTTCGTGTCCGCCTGCCTCTGCCTCTGCACAGCGACCGCGGAATCTCGCGTGGCGGTCGAGGTCTCCAAAGTCGCCTTGGAGGCGAACTCTTTGCTTTGCAGCTCCGTCTGCCGCACATAGTCGGCTTGCGCTTGCGTCACCGTCGCATTGGCGCTGGCTTCGGCGGCCTTGGCTTGTGCCAGGGCGTTCTCATAGGGCTCGGGCTCAATGACGAAAAGGGGTTGGCCGGCCTTCACCGTCGCGCCATCGATGAACTTGATTTCCTGAACGAAACCCCCGATGCGCGCGACGAGATTGGCCGAGTTCACCGAGGCCAAATTGCCGCTCGTCTCGAGATAATGCGTGATCTCTTGGCGTAGCGGATGGGCGACCGACACCTTCGGCGCCGGGGGCGGAACGTAGCGGTTGTCGTTGCACGCTGCGAGCGAGAGCAAGGCCGCGGCGGTGACGATGATCCTCATTCGCCCTCCTCGCGCTTTCCCTCCGGCTTTGGCGCGATCCGTTGCGCTCCGTCGGCCCGCCGTTCGGGGTCGGTGCAACGATCTCCTATCTTCGTCGCGCTGCCATCAGCACGGCTCTGCAACGCGCCGACAGCGAGGGCGCATTTTCTCGCAAGCAGGCGATCACGCGCCCGCCTCCGGGTGGCACGCCTCCACACAGGGTGCGGTAATCGGGGCCGCAAGCGCCGCGAAGCACGGCAATCTCTTGCCTGGGCGACATGGGTGGAAAGGCTCGAGCGGAAGGCGCGGCGGGGGTCTGCGGCGCAGCCTCGGCGGGGCTCGCGCTCGGTGTCGCTGAGGGGGATGCCGGCGCGGCGCTCGGGGAGGGGGCGCCCCCGCCGACTGCGTTGACCGCGGTTTGGCAGGCCGCCGAAAGATTGCTCACATTTTGCCGAAGGCAATTCAAGGCCGGCATGCCCCCTGTCGGAACGCTGGCGCAATAGGTTCGATAATCAGATGCGCAGGAGGCGCGAATGGCGCTGATCTGCGCTTGCGTGGGTTGTTGGGCAAAAGCTGGAGCTGCCAAGCCAAGCAAGGCGAGTGTGAGGATAACGGTTGGCTGGCGTAAGCTGCGTGCGGGATTCATGTCTCTGACACCGGTCCGGTTTCTACGAATTCGAGCCGCTCATTTTGATCCCACGCCTTACTGTTGGGCGTGCGCATCGACGACCTTGCGGCAGGCTTCGCTCAACTGGTCCCGCTGTTGGGAAAGGCAGGCAAGAGCACGGCCACCACCGGGTTTGGTACCCTTGCAGAATTTCTGGAAATCGGCCCGGCACGCCGCGCGTTCGGCGGCGGTCTGCGCAAATGCGCTCGTCGCAATCAAGCTTATGGACAGAATAACGCAACGCCCGACGAAGCGCATATCAACCTCCCTTGATGTTTTTTGTCTGTTGGCAAAATCAACCGGACGATCGACAAATGTCAAGCTCAAGATCGATACGCTGAAGATGATACGAAAACATCAGATAATGGAATGCTAAGCAAGTTAGACCACATGCGCTGACATATATTCTTGCTAAACCTTCATAAGCATGTGAAGTTCACCGTACGACGATGACGTGTCCCGGTCCATGCTTCAGCCGTCGGTAGAGGGAAGGGGGCGGACCGGCCAACCCCCCAACGCAGGAGACGACGATGAAGCGGTACATTTTGCTGGCTGCCCTTCTTGGAGGCTATTTCGCCCTGAGCGCCAGCGACGCGAACGCGATAGTTTGCGCGCGCGGCCTTTATCGCGCCGGTTGCGCCGGGCCGCGTGGTGCCGTCGTGACGCATCGCGGCTACTACCCCTATTTCCGGCACGGGTATTACCGACGTCCCTATCCCTATCGCCGGGGCGTGGTCATCTACCGCCGCTAAGCCATCCGGCCCGCACAACGCCCGTGGAGCCGCATGATGACCTTCCGTCTTGCGGACCCTTTGCGTTTCATCAGCGCTGTGCGCCCGCGGCCGCTTGCCGGTTTGTATACGCTTTGTTACCCTGACGCTCCTTGGATAGATCGCGGCTGAACTCTGCTCGGCAGCTCGGCAGAGGAAATACAGGCCATGGCGGGGAATTTAGACAGAGTGAAGAACCGGCAAGGGCTCTTTGTGGCGGTCGGCGCCGGGCTTATCTGCGTTCTCGTTGGCGGCGCGGCGTGGTACTCCTTTGGGCCTGGTTTGCAGCTGCCTCGCGCGGTTTCCGGATTCCTGGCGACCGGGCCCGCACCAACCGGCACGAGCACCGGCGAAAACACATCAACGCTTACAAAGGGCGCCCCCGAAACGGATCCCGCGCTTGCGCCCACGGCCGGCGCGGCCTCGCCGGCCATGCCGCCGGCGACCGGCATCGCTTCCGCGGATCCGGGAGCCAAGGCGAATGCCGCCTCTGATGCCTCGCAACAGCAACGGCCGGAATTCGACATCGTTCGCGTCGAGCGCTCCGGGGAGGGCGTGATCGCCGGACGAGGCGCGCCGGGTGCAACGATTGCGCTCAAGGACGGCGACAAGGAGCTCGCGCGCGCGGTGGCCGATGCGAATGGCGAGGTGGTCTTCCTGCCGCCGCCGCTGTCGCCCGGCGATCATGCGCTTACGCTGCAATCGACACTTCCGGGCGCGGGCCCGAGCGCCTCGTCGCAAAGCGTGAAAGTGGTCGTGCCAAAGTCGGGCCAGGAGGCCATGAAGGTCGCGCGCGCCACGCCGGGGCAGCCCGCTTCCTCGCTTTCGGACGCGAGCGCAACCAAACCGCAGACTAGTGCTTCCCCTTCCGGCTCGGCTTCATCGAAATCCGCCCCGCCAGTGTCGATACGATCGGCCGAAGCCGAGGAAGGCGGGAGCTTCCTCGTCACCGGATCAGCGCCTCCGGGCAGCCAGAGCCGGCTTTATCTGAACGGCGCCTTCGTCGGAAAGGTGATCGCCGATTTGAATGGGCTATGGTCGCTCAAGGTCGAGAAAGGCATGCAGCCCGGCCATTATGCGGTGCGCGCCGATCAGGTCGAGCCGGAAAGCGGCAAGGTGATCGCGCGTGCCGAGGTGCCCTTCGATTTTCCTGCGACCGCGCCCGTCGCCACGGCCTCGGCAGCGCCGGCTGAGCAATCAACGAAACCCGGCGTCGCGGCTTCCGCGAAGGATCAGCCGAAAGCGCCGCCGCCGGCAGCGCCGAGTGGAATTGCGAGCGCCGCGCCAGGGCCGGCGACCGCGATCGTCAAGGAAGTGCGAACCACTACGGTCGTGCGTGGCGATAGTCTCTGGCGGATCAGCAAGAAAATGCTCGGGCGCGGAACGCGTTACACTCAGATCTACGAGGCCAATGCGAGCCAGATCCGCAATCCGCGGCTCGTCTTCCCCGGTCAGGTTTTCGTGTTGCCGAGCGATCCCGGCTAAAGTCCGACGCGGCTGAGCCGGTAACCCGCGGCGACCGCGCAATAAGCAGCGCGCTATTTGATGTGGCCCGCCCTTCCCGAGAGCGGCGTGGCTTGCGCAAAATCATGCGTTCGCCCGGGCATGGTAGGTAAGGGCCATGGCGATACAGTGTTTCAGTGGCGGTTCGGGAATTCGGTCGCCGATGTGGAACAACAACGCCCGATTTCCTTCGAAAGAGAAAACATCGGGATAGATGCTCTTGAAAGTTTCGACGAGCGAGGTCTGGCAATGGACATACATGGCGTAGCGGTCCTGTGAACCCTTCACCCCGTTGATCCTGATC
>JAFAQA010000462.1 GCA_019246665.1 Hyphomicrobiales bacterium | reverse complement strand
CGGTTCGAGTCCGTCACCGCCCACCAATAAAATCATAGACTTAACACATGATTTGGCTCTCCCTGCTTCCTGAGATTTTGTCGTTAGTCACCACCATAGGAAGCAGCGCGCCCCCCTGTTTCGAGCCGGTTTGACCCGTGGGTCCCGAGCTTGGCCGAGCCCCTGGCACCCCGACCGTTGGCTAGCTGGGCTCGCCTGTTTTTGGCAACATGGGTGTCCTCGTGCCCCTGTTTGTGATTGATGAGGCTATCAAAAAATAGGGATGGAACGATTACCGGCTACGGTTAATCGTCCGCAGTTCAAGGAGACCATAATGAACCGCCGGACATTGATCGGGGCTATCGCTGCTAGCGTCGCCCTTCCCTTAATCAATCATGTGGCCAGCGCCCAGACAGCGCCAAAGACGAAGAATGTCGTCTTCGTACACGGGCTCTTCGCAGACGGCTCGTGCTGGTCAAAGGTCATCGCCCGCCTTCAGCAAAAGGGCGTCAATTGCACCAGCGTGCAGAACCCTCTGACCTCGCTGCATGAGGCGTCGGAGGCCGCGCGACGGGCAATTGCCGTCCAACCGGGCCCGGTGGTGCTCGTCGGTCACTCCTTCTCCGGAATGATCGTGACGGATGTGGGCGTCGACCCGAAGGTCACCGCGCTCGTCTACGTCGCGGCGAGAGCGCCCGATGCGGGCGAGGACTATACCGTGCTGGCGAAGAACTATCCGACGCCCCCAGCCACGGCCGGCATTGTTTTCAACGATGACTGGGGCCAGTTGTCGGAGGAGGCTTTCCTGCACGACTTCGCTGGCGACCTGCCGCCGGAGGAGGCGCGCGTCCTCTACGCGGTTCAGCAACCGTTCAAGAAGTCGCTCACGACGGAAAATACAACGAATGCCGCTTGGCGCGGCAAGCCGACCTTCTATGCGGTGTCCACCCAAGACCGAACCATCAATCCCGACCTGGAGCGCTTTATGGCCAAGCGAATGGGTGCGAAGACGATCGAGATCGAGGCGAGCCACCTGTCGCTGATCTCACACCCCGATATGATTACGAACCTCATCCTGGAAGCACTCGCCGTCTGACGTAGCTATATGCTCGTCGAGCCGGCAGCAGCCGGAGTGCGAGTGAGGCAGCTGATGAGGTGGATCAACGCTCTTGCGGGGCAGCAAGTGATCCCTTCCTGATGGGGAAGCCATGCCGAAGCTCTTCGCCGTCATCCGCTCGCGCGGCTCGAGGTGGGACGAGGCGCGTCCCCTGGAGGAGCAGGTCGATTGGCGGCTGCATGCCGACTACATGAACCGCCTGCACGCCGCGGGCTTCGTGCTGCTCGGCGGCCCGCTGGAAGGGACGGCAGATGTCCTGCTGATCGTGCGCGCCGAAAGCGAGGACGCGATCGCCGCAAGGCTGGCGGAGGATTGCTGGAGCCGGAACGGGCTCTTAGAGATCAGCCGGATCGCGCCGTGGCAGCTGCGCCTCGGCGCGCTCGGTTGAGGCGCCAGCAGGAGGCACCATATGGAGCTCCAGCACAGAGGAGAGCCAATCATGCCCGCCAACAATTTTTCGCCGCCAATCGTCGTATCGCGGAAGGAGTGGCTTGCCGCCCGCAAGGAGTTGTTTCTCAAAGAGAAGGCCATCACCCACGAACTCGATGCACTTCGCGCCGAACGTCGTCAGCTACCCTGGGTAAAAGTCGAGAAGCCCTATGTGTTCGAAGGACCTCAAGGCAAATGCACGCTTGCAGATCTATTCCAGGGCCGCGGCCAGCTCGCTGTCTATCACTTCATGCTGACGCCTGGTTCCGATCACGTGTGCAAAGGATGCTCCTTTGTCGCCGATCACATCGATGCAGCCCGGCAGCACTTTGGGGACGCCGATCTGTCGTTTGCCGCGATCTCGCGCGCGCCGCTCGAGCGGATCGAGCAGGTCAAACGGGCTCTGGGTTGGACTTTCCCGTGGGTCTCCTCACATAGCAGCGACTTCAACTTCGATTTCGCAGTGTCGTTTAAGAAGGCGGATATCGCCGCCGGCCGGGCCATCTTCAATTACGGCACGTCGCTCAAGAGCAGCGAAGATATGATGGGCACCAGCATATTTGTCCGAAACGAGAGTGGCGAAGTCTTTCACACCTACTCAACCTTTGCCCGTGGGATAGAGAACCTGATGGGCGCCTTCATGTGGCTCGACCTTACGCCCAAGGGTCGTCACCAGTTCGATGACGGTCGCAGTCGGCTGAGCGAGGATGGGCTTCGGGATGCCCGTCGAGACGATCGCAACGCTCGCGCCGCGAACCCGGTCGGCTGACGGGCCAAACGATCCTAGTCAACGGCGGCTATGCGACAAAGTAGCAGGAGGAGGTAAGAGGGATGATCATGACGGAGGCAGCCCACCAATGGTACTTAGGTTAACCACCCGCCGTCTCGGTGCCATACCTTACGATTTCGGACACACCCGGTTTGAAGGGAATACAATAGGAGCATCGACAAAGCGCACGTAGCTCTGCGAGTGCGGCTTATCCTTGTCCACCTCGTGGACGTAGCGGATTGAGCTCTTTCCAAGCAGGACGCGGGGAAGGATCATTACACGGATAAACCGGCTCGGGCCATCTGGCGTGGTTTCGGCAAAGACCGCGTCCGATCCGCTTTCAAACCACGCGCCGCCCGGACCGTAAGCGGTCGAGCGGCCATTCGTGTCGATGCGGATGCCTCCCTCTATGAGACAGCGTATCCCAGGCCCCTGATGGACATGGGTCAACGCACAGCCCCCAGGCGGGAAAGCAACGCTGTCGCCCCGCATGAGTAGCTCGCCCGCTGGCAAGGTCAGGAGCGGGGCGGAGAGCTTCGCCAAAGACCGCAGCGCGTCGCTCGCGAGCGGCGTGGGTGGGCCCGAAGTGAGATCCCAACGCCAGACGGTCGCGCCAGCGTTCCCAGCTTTGAGGGAGACTACATCTTCGCCGTGCCAAGTCTCGCCGTCCCCAATAGTTCGGCCTTCAATTAGGATCGAGCCGTGAACGACGAAGATCATGCGTGGTGCTGTTGGAAGGAGGACGTCGGCACCGTCCGATAAAGTGTCCTCGTACAAGCTGAGATGCGGGACCATGGTTATCTCCTGACGCACGTGGTCGAAGAGGTCGGCAGCACGTCCGCACAATCTGCACCGGTCAGCTTGTCATCATGCCCTTCGCCTACTTGGACGGCAGCCGCATGTTCTGCGACGAATGGAATGGCTGACACAACCTGTCTTTTTAGAGAGCGAGCTGCCGATTAAATTACCCCGCGCAAACATTATGCCGACTGAGCTTGGTTTATTCACGCTTTCAAGTGAACCACGACTGAGCCGTCCGCGATTGCCGGGGCACTCACCCCCGTGGCAGAGGCGTTCGCTTTAATCCAATCCCGAGCCTTTTGGATACTTTCTTCGACGCCGGCCTTGTCATTGCATAGGGAAACAGAACAACATCCATCTGCTGTGCGTAGCATCGTATAACTCACTAGGCCCTTCACGCTGCGCATGACGTTTTCGACATCGGACTTGCGCTTTTCCAGAAGGTCAGCGAGTTCCTTTGCTCCTTTGCCAGAGTAAGTCCTTACCACTGCGTGCATGTTGACCCTCCCTTTCGCCCCCCAAACCAATATGAACCAGCTAATTGGAGCGGGCAAATCGGTCGCGACCAACACGCACCATTAACCGGGTGGACAAGGCCGTCCCGGCGGATATTGAAGGCCGGGTCCCATGTTTAACGTTTCAGCCGCGATGATGGCCCGCTGCTAGGAGGCAGTCGATGTTTGAGGGTTTCAAACTTACGACGGTTGCGACTGGTGAAGTCGATCTTCGCGTGAAAGGGGATGAAGCGCCTGAGGGGCGCTACCGAAGGGGGCGTCGTCTTCGTTCAAGGCTCGGTTCGGGCGCTGCAAGACGCAAACCTTTGTCGCGGGCCTGCGCAGGTACGGGTTCACCGCGCCCTTCGTTATGGACGCTCGGATAAACCGGCACATCTTCGAGACACATGGAGAGATCCAACTCTCGCTGAACCGTCGAATGTCCTCATCATTGAAGAAGCGTCCGACGAGTATCCGGGAAAGAAGGATGATGAACACACAGCGGATTGAGTGCTGCGTCGCATGGCCGAGGACAAAGTTGAGTCGATCCAGGATCCGCAACCCGGTCTCAATGTCCGAGTTGGATATTGCTCCACAAGTGAGCATCGCTAATTAGTGCTAGGGTTTCGGAGGGGCGCTAGTAATGCTAGATGGCTTCTCCAAGATTGACCCGATCACCGAGGCGATGTGGTTTTGGAGCGGGGGCAGGCCGGTCGCGGAAGTGTCGATCGATCGAGGGGGCGCTAGAAGCGGGCGTCGACTTAGGCCGGTCGAGCCGCCGCGCGGCGTTTTGCGAAGCCTCCTGTGGAAGCCTTCGCGCGTGATGGCCGCGCTTAGCGCCGTCGCGATCATCACCGTCGTGCTGTGTTCCTTCGGCAGGACCGAGTTTCTCAACTTCCAGTTCTGAAGCCATTCGTAAGATGACGGCGCGCGCCTATCTCGCAAGCTTCTTCGCCTTCGCGCTCTCGGGTCTGGCGCTGATCGCGCTTGTCGGGATTGTGGTCGACGGATATGGCATCTTCGGCACGAGGCTCATTCCCCCGTCGCGATTCCCGCCAGAGCTGCGCCTGACCAAGCACGGCGATCGCATTACTAAGGCAATCGAGATCGCCGAGCGACAAGGCGACCGGATCCTGTTCATAGGCGATTCGCGCACGCAACACGGGCTCGACCCCGACGCGCCAGCGCTCTCGGAGGTGAAAGCGTATAACGCGGCGCTCGCCGCCGCGAGCCTGCGCGAACAAATCATTGCACTGGATTATGCACTCGCCCATGAGCCGGACATCAGGCACATCGTCTGGGGATTGTCCTTCGAGGCCTTCGGGACGCTGATCGCCACCAGCGTCGATTATCCCGATTCAGGTTTTGCCGGTGGCAGCTTGGCCTCAGGATTTATGCACCATCTCCTGGCCTTCGACTTTTTCGCGTCGAGCTGGAAGGCTATGCTGCAGGCGCGCCATCGTGTGCACGCCCAGATGAAGCGCAATGGCGTCACCGTCTATGAAGGCGACCCAGTCGAGGGGCCGGCGGTCGTCAAGCTTTACGAAAATGAACTCGCTGCAACAGGCCGCGCCCTGCACGGACCCATAGCGCAAGAGGATCTAGACGCGGCCCATGCGCAGCTGCACCGGCGACTCGCCGAGCTCAAGGCGAAGGAAATCGACGTCGATCTTGTTCTCCTTCCGATGCATATTTGGAGGCTCGAATTGTTTCGCCTGGTAGGCATGGAAGCGCAGATCGCGGACTGGAAGCGTGAGATCGCTCGGACTGTCGATCAACTCGCGGCCTCGCCAGGCTCCGGCCAGCTACGTCTCTTCGACTTTGCGCGGCCGCACCCCTTCACCGAACAATCCGCGTTCGCCGCCCTTTCGCCTGGTGTAAGGCGCTTCTTTATCGAGACATCGCATTTTTACCCATGGCTCGGCGATAAAATCTTGGCCAAGATATTTGATAAAGGGGCCGACGGAGAGGTGTCGCCATTCGGCCGGGAGATCGGACCTTTATCGATAGATGAGGATGTCGCTTCAGCGAAATTGGATCTCGACGCTTGGGAGGCCACGCATCCGCGAGATGTCGGCTATGTGAAAGAGTTCATCCCAAGGAGGTGAGCTCAACATGCGGTCGGCACGACGCATGAGGCCGCGCCGGCCAGCTCGCCGATGCGGGATGGCAACACATGACGATCGATGAGGTCTCGAGTGGATTGCCGTTGAACTTCGGAAATTGCCAGCGAAGGTGCTCAAGCGCCTGCGCGATCGTTGCAGGAATCCTTGAAGTCCCATGAAGCCGCCGCCCGTCGTGGCAACTGAATCGCGCGCATTCCATTCCCGGGAAAGTTGCGACCAAGCTCGCCGCGCGGCAGAGAGAAAAACCCCTTTCCATCGTACCTCAATGCGCCGGGAAGGGTTCCACCCGCTCGAGAATGTCCTCGCTATCATTGCGCGGTGCGTTCACCCGCGACGAGATCGGCCAAATCACCATGGGCTCGGCAGGGAAGGACGTAAGGAGGTCACGCGGATCGGGTTCGAGCGGAGACAGCCAGCGATCGTAATTCTCGGGGCCGATGACCACGGGCATTCGGTGATGGATCTCCGCGACGATGGTATTTGCGGGGCAGGTGATGACCGCGAAGCTTCGCACCACATCGTCACCTTCTCGGTAGCCCGTCCAGATGCCGGCAATCGCGAAGGGTGAACCGTCCCTCATGCCGACGGCGAAAGGCTGTTTCGCCTTTTGCCCGATGATGGCCTTCCACTCGAAAAAGTTGTCGACCGGAAGCAGACAGCGTCTCTTCTCGTAGCTCGAGCGGAACATCGGCGCGCTCGACACCCGCTCGGCCGTCGCGTTGATCTGGCCTCCCGACCCGACCTCCCGCATCCACGGCGATTTGAAGCCCCAGACAAGCCGATCGCGCCGATATTCCCCTGTATTCGGATCGCGGCGAATCACCCAGAAATCCTGGCTCGGAGCTCCGTTCCAGCGTGGAGGGAGCTGCTCTTCGACGAGGCTCACCGTGACGAGGCCAGGAAGCTCGCCTCCCTTTTGCGTGACGCGACCGCACATGCGCTCTCAAGTAATTGCCGGGGGAAAACTTCACAAGCCAGTCTTGACCGCTATTCGACAGAAGAACAAAATACGAACAAAGAGCGAGGATTGGAAATGAGAAGAGATATTCCGCCTGGCGCGCGCCAGGATGAAACGACGGACAGGCTGATGGGACCTGCCGAGCTCGCCCAAGCCATCATCGCGGACTGCGAGGGTGATGCGCGTGCAGCTGTGCTTGCCTTGGTCAGGATCAACTCCGCGCTGATGATGGAGCTCGAGGCGCTCACCGTGACGCACGCCCATCAGCAGTCAAGGCGCGGGCATCACTGAGTGCTTGCCGTCTGGGAGACCTCAGGGAAGGTCTCTCACCAAGTGCCGCATTATGAAGTGGAGCCGCCTTCCGTCAGGGCCGGGCGTTGGCCACGCGGCGGCCGGGCCATCAGCACATTCCTACCGCTTCCTGATTGGAAGGGAGGCATGGAAAAACGCACGGAGTGCGCGCATGACGCGTCCGTCATGACCGAGCGTTCGGCCCGGTCATCCACGCTTTGGTTTAGGCCGATGCGAAGAAGGCATGGATACGCGCACCGAGTGCGCGCATGACGCAGGTTGAGACATCGGCCCCTTAAGAATAGCGTGTCGGCTAGGAAGCCCAAGCAATACGCGCATGCCCGCGCGTCAGCCGCGGCTATTCATTCCGCCGCTTCGATCGCGGGGCGTCCTCTCGCCTGGCGTTCCTTTTTCAGAAGCTCGGCCATGAGGAAAGCGAGCTCGAGCGCCTGCTCCGCATTGAGCCGCGGGTCGCAATGGGTGTGGTAGCGGTCGGCGAGCTCGGCGTCCGAAACGGCGCGCGCGCCGCCCGTGCATTCCGTGACGTTCTTGCCCGTCATCTCGAGATGCACGCCTCCCGCATGTGTCCCCTCCGCCTGGTGCACCGCGAAGAAATTGCGCACTTCGCTCACGATCTGGTCAAAGGGGCGGGTCTTATAGCCATTGCCGGTCTTCACCGTATTCCCGTGCATGGGATCGCAAGACCAGACGACTTGGCGACCTTCGGCTTTGACGCTGCGCACGAGCTTCGGCAGATGGTCGTAGACCTTGCCTGCGCCGAAGCGGCAGATGAGCGTCAAACGGCCGGGCTCATTCGCCGGATTGAGGATGTCGATGAGCCGCAACAACCCGTCCTGCGTGAGGGATGGGCCGCATTTGAGGCCGAGCGGATTCTTGACGCCACGGCAGAACTCCACATGGGCGTTGTCGGGCTGGCGCGTCCGATCCCCGATCCAGATCATGTGGCCCGAGGTGGCGTAAGGATCACCGCTCGTTGAATCGATGCGCGTGAAAGCCTGCTCATAACCGAGCAGGAGGGCCTCGTGGCTCGTATAGAAATCAGTGACGCGCATCTCTTGATGCACATCTGCGCCTATGCCGATGGCGCGCATGAAGTCGAGCGTCTCGCTGATGCGATCGGCAAGCTCGGTGAAGCGCGAGGAGGCAGGCGAATCCTTGATGAAGCCGAGCATCCAGCGATGCACGTTCTCGAGGCTCGCATACCCGCCAGTAGCAAAGGCGCGCAAGAGATTGAGCGTGGCCGCCGATTGTCGGTAGGCGTCGATCTGGCGAGACGGATCTGGTGTGCGCGCCTCGCGCGTGAACTCGATGCCGTTGATCACGTCGCCCCGATAGCTCGGCAACTCAACATCGCCGATTTTCTCAGTCGGCCCGGAACGAGGCTTGGCAAATTGTCCCGCGATGCGACCGACCTTCACCACAGGTGAGGCGCCCGCAAACGTCAGGACGACGGCCATCTGCAAAAAGACGCGGAAGAAATCGCGGATGTTATCCGCGGAATGCTCCGCGAAGCTTTCGGCGCAATCCCCGCCTTGCAACAGGAAGGCTTCCCCCGAAGCCACTTTCGCCAGCGCCGCTTTCAGCTTTCTCGCCTCACCCGCGAAGACGAGTGGGGGAAATCCTGCAAGCTGTTGCTCGACCGCGGCGAGGGTCTCAGCATTGGGGTAGGCGGGGACTTGCTCGATCGGCAACCCCCGCCAGGAAGCGGGAGACCAGCTCTTCACCTTTGGGCTCTGGGGCACGGGCCAGCTCCTGGGAACTGAAGGGAAAGGCGCGACGCGAAAAACTGCCCGAGGGCTCGCTCGCCGCCAAAATCGCAAGCTCTATACATGATAAAGCGTCGCGATCCACGTCGCTCGCAAGCTCGCTCTCGCGATCAGAGTACTTCCTTGCCAGCTTGGCTGCTCGGCGGAAGGCGGGTCTCGGCTCCTTCTCGCGCCTCCCGTGCCATGCCCTCGCCACTTCAAAATTCGATCGGATGCTTCTCCCAAGTCGCAGAGAAGGGACAGCGGATTTCAGCCGTTTGCCGTCCTTAGCTTGATTGGGCGGGCGATTCTGGTCCTTGCTCAGCTCTCGGGCGGATTTTGCAAGCCCGTCGCGACGACTTGTCGCGCCCTGTCGAGGAATAAAGTCGTCCGGGCGTCAGTCTCATGGCCAGAAGCATTCAAGCTTCGGAAGGAGACGGACATGACGCATGATGCTCACGATCACGAAGAGGGCGCCACGCGGCGCAAGGTCCTCGAATGCATGACCTGGGCCGGCACCGGCATTTTGTGGACGCTCGCCGGCGGCATCCCCCGCTCGACCGGCCTGATCGGCGAGGCTAAGGCAGAAGACTCCAAGGCGTTCAGCTTCCTCCAGCTCAGCGACAGCCATATCGGCTTCGACAAGCCGGCCAACCCCAACGCCAATGGGACGCTAATGGAGGCAATCGGGAAGGTTAATGCCCTTCCGGCCAAGCCTTCGTTCATGATCCACACCGGCGACATCAGCCATCTCTCGAAGCCCGCCGAATTCGATACCGCCGATCAGATCATTGGCCAGTCCCGTCTTGACGTGCACTACGTCCCCGGCGAGCACGACGTCCTCGATGATGACCGCAAGATTTATCTCGACCGCTACGGCAAGGGCGCAAAGGGTGCCGGCTGGTACTCATTCGATGCCGGCGGGGCTCATTTCGTCGGCCTCGTCAACGTTGTCGATCTCAAGGGCGGCGGCATGGGCAATCTTGGCGCCGACCAGCTCGCCTGGCTGCAGGCTGACCTTGCCTCTCGCACCGCGAGCACGCCGATCATCGTCTTCGCACATATTCCGCTCTGGACGATCTATCCCGAGTGGGGCTGGGGCACGCAGGATTCCGAGCAGGCGCTCGGAATGCTCAAGAAGTTCGGGTCCGTGACCGTGCTCAATGGTCACATCCACCAGGTGATGCAGAAGGTCGAAGGGAATGTGGCCTTCCACACCGCGCGTTCGACTGCGTTCCCGCAGCCGGCCCCGGGCAGCGCTCCCTCGCCCGGACCGATGAAGGTCGAGGACTCGAAGCTGCGCACCGTGCTCGGCATCCGGCAGGTGAACTTCATGCCCGGCGCCGAGCGCCTGGCCGTCATCGACACGCCGCTCGCAGGCTAAGGAGGCCGCGAGCGAACCGAAGCAATGCCGCCGCCCGAGACGATGCGGGCGGTGGCCCTCCCGAAGAAAACCGAACGAGGCTCCACGAACATGACTTTCGTTGTAAACTGCGCGCGCGGCGCACTGATCGCGATCGCCCTGATGGGCGCATCCGCCGTCATGGCCGCCGATATGCCGGTCAGCATCGACAATTTCGTCTTCACGCCCGCCGAGGCGCAAGTCTCCGTGGGAACAACCGTGGTCTGGACGAATAATGACGATATCCCGCACACGGTCGTCGACGCCGATCACAAATACAAATCCTCAGCCCTTGATACTGGCGACAAGTTCTCTCACACTTTCACCGAACCGGGCACCTTCGAGTATTTCTGTTCACTTCATCCGCACATGACAGGTAAGATCATCGTGAAATGAGCGCGTTCGCTGAATCCTTGCTCTGCCCGAACAACGTGTTAGCACGTACCTCACGAGTCGCGTGCCGATCGGCGGGAGGGTTTCGGAATGACCGAAGCGGATCAGCGCGAGAGCGAGCGATTTCACAGGCTCGCTCTTCCGCTGCTGGACGAGGTCTACACTTTCGCGCGCTATTTGACGCGCAACGCGGATGAAGCAGAAGATGCAGCGCAGGAGACTTATCTCAGGGCGCTTCGATATTTCTCGGGCTTCTCGGGAGATTCGATCAAGCCATGGCTGTTCACCATTCTCCGCAATGTGCTGCGCTCGCGCGATCCGCGACGATTCGAGCCTTTGCCGGAAGGTGATGCCGGTGAGGGCGGGACGCTGGAACCGCTCTGGGGGGAACCGGAATCCGACCCGGAGACAACTATGGCGCGCGCCGACGATGCCCGTGTGCTTCGCGAGCTCGTCGGCCGATTGCCGGCGGTTTATCGAGAGGCGCTCGTGCTCAAGGAGTTCAACGATTTCAGCTATCGCCAGATCGCCGAAGTGACCGGGGTGCCGATCGGAACCGTCATGTCTCGGCTGGCCCGGGCGAGGGAGGAATTGCAGACGGCTTGGTTCGCGCTTGAAAAGAAGGCAAAAACAACATGACCTGCGACGACAAAAAGCCGCTTGTTCATGCGCTGGCCGATGGGGAACTCGACGTTGTGCACGCTCGCGAGATCGAGGCGCACATCGCGAGCTGCGGGAGCTGCGCTGAAAGCTTCGCCGAGATTGTGAAGCTCAAGCAGAAGCTGGCTTCGGCCGGCTTGCGGATGCAGGCGCCGGCGGGCTTGGCTGAGCGAATCATGCAGGCGCTGCCCACGCGCGTTGCGGATGAGGCGGCAACTATCTCGCGCGCGACAAGCGTTCCGCGAGCCCGGTGGCGCGCGCCCGGGAGCGCGTGGCGGTTGCGCGCCCAAGGCGCATTTGCAGGAGGAGCGGGTGCGTTTGCGCTCGCCGCCTGCCTCGCCTTTTTCGTGTTGCGCGCCGACACAGGCAACGAGATCGCGCGCAGCCTCGTGGACGGCCATTTGCGCTCGCTCGCCGGCCAGCATTTGTTCGACGTGCAATCAACCGATCAACATACGGTGAAGCCCTGGTTCGCGGGCAAGCTCGACGTCACTCCGCCCGTGCCTGACCTCGCCTTGAAAGGCTTCACCTTGGTCGGAGGACGAGTGGACTATGTCGAAGGACGCGCCGCCGCGGTCGTGGTCTATCGTCGACGCACGCACGTGATCAATCTCTTCGTCTGGCCGGGGACCGACCAGGCTCCGCCTTCGCTCGAGCTCAGCGGCTACATGCTCCGCCATTGGACGAAAGATGGCCTCACCTTCTGGGCCGTGAGCGATATTGCGAGCCCCGAGCTCGGCGAGTTCGCAGCGGCATATCAGGCGGCGACCTGACCTTCGCCGATCGGCGGGCAGCGCTGGCAGCCTTCGCGGCCCGCCGCACGGATTTGCAAATGTCGACGAGCCGTCGGCAGCCGGACCCGGAAAATCGAGGGCCGCCTTTCCGGGGATCATCACCAACCCTCAATGCACGCTATAAAAAGCAAGCGCGTTTGATCAAGTCCCGCTTCGGAGCTCCCGCGGGTCAGCTCGTCGCGTCCGCCCGGCGCAGCCGCGCCGCAGGCGTTCGCATGGTGACGATCTCCTCAGCGGCCGTCGGATGCAGCGCCACCGTGCGATCGAAATCGGCTTTCGTCGCGCCCATCTTGATGGCGATTGCGGCGAGCTGGACCATTTCGGCCGCACCCTCTCCCGAAATGTGCAAGCCGAGAACCTTGTCGGTTTCGGCGTCGACCAGAAGCTTCATGAAGATCTTCTCGTCGCGTTCCGAGAGGGTCGCCAGCATGGGCCGAAAATTCGCGACATAAACATCAACCGCGGCGTGCCGCTCGCAAGCCTCCGCTTGTGTGAGGCCGACGGTGCCGATCTCCGGGGTGATGAATACCGCCGAGGGCACATTGGCGTGGTCCACCGTCCAGGGCTTGTCGCCGAAAACGCTTTCCGCGAAGGCATGGCCTTCCCGAATGGCCACGGGCGTGAGCTGCAGGCGGTTCGTGACGTCGCCGATCGCGTAGACGGAAGGGACGTTGCTACGGCTTTCCGCGTTGACCATGATTTCCCCCTTCTCTCCCAAAACGACGCCGGCCCTCCCAAGTCCGAGCTCGTCCGTGTTCGGGACGCGCCCCGTCGCGATCAACACGACATCGCCGTCAAGTATCTCTCCGTTCTGCAAATGAACGCGCCGCATGCCCTGCGGGCACGTTTCGATCTTCACAAAGTTGCGCGCGAAGTGAAACTTTACGCCGCGCGCTGCAAGCGTGTGGGCCGCGATCCTTCGCACGTCATCATCGAAACCGCGCAGCACCGCGTCGCCTCGATGGACAAGGTGAACCTCGGTGCCCAGGCCGGCGAAGACGCTCGCAAATTCGAGCGCAATATATCCGGCGCCGAGCACGACCATGCGCCGCGGCAGGCTCGCAAGATGAAAGACGTCATCGGAGACGATCGCAAGCTCAGCGCCGATGACCGAACCTTGGCGAGAGGGCCTGCCGCCCACGGCGACGAGGATGGTGCGCGCGCTGACGTTGCGTCCACAAGCGAGGCGCACCTCATGGGGCCCGACGATCTCGGCACGCTCCTCGCGAATGGCGACACCGGCGCTCTCGAGGCCCTTGCGGTAGAGGCCGGAGAGGCGTGTCACCTCCGCTTCCACCCGGTCGCGCAAACGCTCCCAAGAGAATTCCGGCTTTCCCTCGGCGAAGCCGAAGCCCACCGCATCCTCGAAAGCATGAGGAAAGCGACTGGCATAAACAAGGAGCTTCTTCGGAACGCAGCCGCGGATCACGCATGTGCCACCGATACGGCTCTGCTCGGCGATCATGACCTCGGCGCCATGGCCGGCGGCAACGCGTGCTGCGCGCACCCCGCCGGAACCTGCGCCGATTACAAAGAGATCCGTATCGAAATTCGTCATGGAGTGCGCACCACGTCCCGTCAAAGCGCGATTCGCCCCGAGCGGAATCGCCAAGCGCAAGGCTCAAGGGAAGCCTTCGATATCGCCGGGACGAACTTATCGCAAACGATCTTTCTCGTCGTCTCAAGCGCGAATAGCGGCCTTAGATTTGCAGGAAACCACCAAGAGCATCAACTCTAAGTAGGAGGCGGGGCGCAGGGGAGCCTTTTCGCTATCGACATTTCGCCGCCCGAGCTCAATCGATTGCAGGCGCGGGATTGCTCGGCGACACAACTCGAGTGAGCGTGGCGGCGACGAAGATGATGGCGAGCCACCAGGCCTGCCAGGCGCCATGGCCAACGAGCATCGTGGCCGCGACCATCGTGAACAATCCGACACGCGACCAAAGGGGCGGCCCTGAAAGTTTTCGCCAGCTCCACAGCATGGTGAGCACGACCAGGATGGCAAGCGCGCAGCCCCCCGCGCCGAGCTCGACGCCGATCTGCAAGTATCCGTTATGTGGGTGGCCAACCGCGAGCATGCGGCGGAACTCGCTAGCCACCTCAGCCGCGACTGTCGTGTCGCCGAGCGTGACGGAGGTTCCAAGTCCCGTTCCAAGGATGGGATGGAACAGCGCGGCCGCCCCGAAGCTCCGCCAGATCTCCACACGATCCGCAGCGTGGGCCCAGGCGAGAAGGTCATAGGTAGAGGCAGGCAACACGCGCCATGCAAGGTCGCCGAAGGCGTAGATGGAGATGAAGACGAGCGTCACCGCGACACCTGCGGCGACCAGCGCCAGGCGCGGAAATCGCCACGCGACCAGAGCGGCGAGGATCGATAGCGCTTGCGCGAACATCGCGGTGCCGCTTTGCGAGGTCCAGATGGCGAGGGTCGCGAGCGCAAGCCCGAAAAGAAGCGCAAGGCTTGCGAGCTTCTCGTTCGGGCGGGTTCGCACCTGTGCTGAGCCTCGGGGCGCGGCGGGATCGTCGCCGCTCAATGCCGACACCGAAGCGTTGGGCAAAGAGGCGGCAAGCGCGCAAAGCGGCCAGAACAGCGCGAGTAGCGTCAGCACCGGCCGGTTATATTCGAAGGCCGCGACGCGCAGATGCAGTGCCCTGCGAATGGGCATGCCCGAGTGCAATTCGGCAATCGATACGAGGGCGGCGGCGATCAGGCCGATCGCCACCGCGAAGCCTATCCAGCGTGGTGCCATGCGGGGCAGGAGGCAGAGCAGCATCACACCGGCGACGAGCGGCACCACCACCTCTTTGAGCGTGCGCCAGGTTTCCGCTCGGTCGACGCTCCAGCTCCAGGAAACAAGGCTCAGCGCCACGAAGCTCAAGCTCGCCCAGCCGACAGGAGAACGCCCGACCTGCGCAAATGCGGATGCGACGCCTGACCATCCGGTATCGGCAACGACGCAAGCAACGATGACCATGCTCGCAAGGAGAAGAACAGCCGGAGCTGACCGGTTGGCGAACGCCATGACGACGGGGAGAGCCGCGATGACAAGGGCAGCACCCGCGGCGAGACGCGCCGCAGGCGGTTTGCCGGTGTGCGGTCCGCCAGCGGCCCGGCCAGCAAGCCTCGCTGTCGCCGTCATCTTTGAAGCCGAGGAGGAAAAGCCGAGAGCAAGTGCGCTTGATGTGAGAAAGCGCCGCTCAGCGGCCCAGCTCGACACCGCGCTTCCTCATCTCCTCGACGACACGCTCTCCCATCATCGTTGCGACCTCCTTCGACCAGGTGTCGGTGAGAGTCGAGACCTCGTTGAGCACTTGCGGTAGGGCCTGCGTATATTTCATGCCGGCCGGGCTCTGAAAAAAGGCGAGAGCCGCCTTGAGGGAAGGCTCATCCATTTTCCGCGCATAGATTTCAGACGCCTTGACGATGAGCTCGTTTTGTTTCGCATCGAGCTCAGGCTTCATGCCGGCAAGGATCTCCTCGAAATCCTTCGAGTTAGCGGGCCGCTTCTGCGTGTAGGCATGCAAGAGCTGCAGCGCGATGTTGCTCAGGATCGGATTGAGGCTATCGGCGATACCTGAAGCGCTCATCACCTGTTTCGCCAAGGCAAGCTGTGCCGGCGGAACCGGCGGAAGGGGAGGGGCGGCGGGAGCGGCCGGAGCGGCGGGCTGCTGCCCCTGAGCGGGCGCGGCCTGTTGCGCTTCCGCCGGCGCACCCGCAAGCGCGACGAGCACACCCACAAGTCCAATTCCAGCAAAGGCGCGATGCAAAGGACGATGGGCCACGAGACACTCCAAGGATAGGCTGCCGCCGATCGAGCCGATCAGTCGAGCGAGCCGAGGATCGCCAGGTCGTCGCCCCCGGCAACGATCGCGCCTCGCGCGAGCCCGATGAACAGGCCGTGCTCGACGACGCCGGGGATATCGCCCAATCGGCTGGAAAGCGCAACCGGGTCGGGGATCGCGCCAAAGCTCGCGTCCAGAATGAAATGCCCGCCGTCGGTGTGAAAAATCTTTCCCGAAGCGTCCTTGCGAAGCTCGATTGGCCCGGCAAGCCCGAGGCGTAAGGATTCTTCCTCGATCGCGATGCGCGTTGCCGCGAGCCCGAAGGGGACGACCTCGATCGGCAGCGGAAAGGCGCCGAGCTTCGTGACAAGCTTGGAGCGATCGGCGATCACGACCATCCTCGCCGAGGCGCGAGCCACGATCTTCTCGCGCAAGAGGGCGCCTCCGCCGCCCTTGATCAGGCGCAACTCCTGATCGAGCTCGTCAGCGCCATCGACCGTCAGATCGAGACGGGGAACCTCATCGAGCGTGGTGACGTTCAGGCCCTGGCGTTCGGCTCTCTCTCGCGTGGCCTCGGAGGTCGGCACGCAAACGATCTCGAGCCCCGCGCGCGCCCGCTCCGCGACGAGGTCCACGAAATAAGCAGCGGTCGATCCGGTGCCGAGCCCAAGCTTCATCCCCGATGAGACGAGCTCGACAGCGCGTGCCGCCGCCATTTGCTTCTGGCCGTCTTGGGTGTGTACCGGCATCTTGGAGCGCGATCTAAAAGGGGTTTTCTAGAGAGCATGATGACGCGTATCGACGCTGCTTTCCTCGATCAGGAGCCTGATTCCATGAAGCCCCAAACCGCGAGCAGCGCCGCGATCGGAAGACCAATCCACGATATCGACATTGGCACGGACCATGGGCCGAGCTGCACCGGCCACCGTTGAAGCAACCGCGTAAGATGCCCGAGTGCGACGATCGCAAAAATTAAAGCTGAAACTATCGGATAGTTGTTGCTCGACATCTTTCCCTCACGAATTGCGTTGCACTTCTCCATCAGTAGTGAATCAACGCCTGGGAAAGGGCTGGCTGGTCTGGTATCCGACTTCGTCTCGAGGCTATCCTGAGCTTGAAATCGCAAAAAGCTGGCGCGAGTGACGGGGCTCGAACCCGCGACCTCCGGCGTGACAGGCCGGCGCTCTAACCAACTGAGCTACACCCGCATAGCGTGCGCGTGATAGAAGAGGCACGCGCGCGCGTCAATGCTCGCGTCACCCCCGATCATGGCAGCTCGGCCGCGTTTTTCGCGCCGGCACGCCCCTGCCCCTATGTGGCGAGGGCGTAGCTTCGCCACGAAAGCGCATCGAGGATGAGAGCCAAAGCGGCCGGAGTTGCTCGCGATGATTGCCCCTATCCACGTCCGACGAAGGGCATCTTTGTTGCCATCACGGTGAGGAAGAGCACGTTGGCCTCAGGTGGCAGGCCGGCCATATAAACCACGGCGTTCGCGACATTCTCGGCCGCCATCACCGGCTCGACCTTTGTCGAGCCATCAGCCTGCGGGACACCCGATTTCATGCGCTCGGTCATTTCGGAGGCTGCATTGCCGATGTCCACCTGCCCGCACGCGATGTCATAGGCCCGTCCATCGAGCGCGGTTGATTTCGTCAGCCCCGTGATGGCGTGCTTGGTCGAAGTGTAGGGCGCGGAGTTGGGTCGCGGTGTGTGCGCCGAGATCGAGCCGTTATTGATGATGCGCCCACCGCGCGGGGATTGGGCTTTCATGATCTTGATCGCTTCTTGCGTGCACAAGAAAGGACCCGTGAGATTGGTGTCGACGACCTTTTTCCATTGCTCGTAGGTGAGCTCCTCCATCGGGATGGGCGGCGCGCCGATGCCAGCATTGTTGAAGAGGACATCGAGACGCCCAAAGGCTTCCTTCGTCTTCGCGAAGAGGGCCTTCACCGAAGCATGATCGGTGACATCGGCCGGCACCACGAGAGATTTTCCGCCGAAGGTTTTCCCTTGGGCCGCCGTGGCCTCGAGCGCATCTTTGCGCCGTCCTGCGAGCACCACAGAGTACCCCGCTTTCATCAGCCCAAGCGCCGTCGCCCGTCCGACGCCACTGCTGGCGCCCGTCACGAGCGCGATCTTTTCCTGTGAAGCCATGGATGAGTGCCTTCCTCAACTGTTTCCAAGCCGCGCTCTCATTAGAGCATGCTCCCGCTAAATGGAAACCGTTTTTCCGAAAAGATATGCTCCGCTAAGAACTTAGAGATTTTCGGCGTTTCCCTTCAAACCCAGCGCGCTGAGCGCTCCGCTGCACTGCGCCAATCACGATCGCACCTTCAGGCGTCGACGATCTGGGGCACCTTGTCGGCGGGCGGGGTGTTGCGTGAGCGTGCCAGCCGCACGATCCCGTCGATGACGACCATGCCAATGCCGGGAAGATCGCCGAGCTCGATCGCTTCGCTCACAGTCTTCCCCGCGGAGTGCTGCGGGCGATCGATAAAGACGAAATCAGCCGGCATCCCTGCCGCGATCAATCCGCCGTCGAGCTTGCGGATTTTCGCTGTGTTGCCGGTCGCGAGCGCGATCGCCTCGCCTGCCTTCAATCCGCCGAAGCTCGAGAGAAAGACGAGCGTTCGCAAAATTCCGAGAGGCTGCACGCCAGAGCCCGCCGGCGCATCCGTGCCGAGGATCACCTTGTGCAAAAGGCCAAGCCCTTTGGCGGCATCGAGCGCAATGAGGGCCGCACGCTCATTGCCGTTATGAACGATCTCGATCGCGCCTCTTCCTTGCTCGCACAAGGCGCAAATGCAGCCCTGCGGCAGGGCCGTGTGCCCGCCATTGATATGGCTGATCACGTCGGGGTCGGCCTCGAGCACGACCTCGCGGCTGATCAGGTTCGAGCCCGGTATGGACGGGCCTCCGGTGTGGATGATCGTCTCAATGCCGTGCTTTCGCGCCCATCCGACGTGTTTTCTCGCTTCAGGGCCGGTGTTCACCGTGCCGAGCCCGATCTCGCCGATGCGCTTCACGCCGGCTGCGGCGAGCTCGGCATAATCCTCCTCCGTCATGACGCTTTCCGGCACCGGCGCGCCGGCGAGCACCTTGGCGCCCAGCGGGTGGAAATTGGCAAAGGCCCGTTCGGCCGCGATCGCAAGTGATTTGACGCCGAGTCGATCCTTGGGCCTGCCAGGCAGGTGGACCTCACCGGCGGAGACGAAGCTGGTGACTCCGCCATGAACGCAGCTCTCGATCCAGCCGAGCTGATTTTGACGTGGCGTCCAATCGCCGAAGGCAGGATGGCAATGGCTGTCGATCAAGCCGGGAGCGAGGGCTGATCCTTTCGCATCGATCACGAGATCGGCGTTTTGCGTGTCGAGCTCCTTCTCCCTCCCGACAGCGCTGATGCGCCCGTCGACGGCGATGATAGTGTCCGCATCGAGCACCGGATTAGCGAGATCGCCCGAAAACAGGGTCGAAATGTTGCGCAGGACGAGCTTGCCCTTCATCGGGCCGCCGGCGACCTCGACCGCCATGTTCCTCTCCTGAGTTTCCTTTGACGACCAAGATGATGGCCGCAGGTGCAAGCTGTGGCAAGGCGCCAGTCCCATCAGCGGCTGGACGCGATCGTGGTCGCTTCACCGATCCAGTACTGTGCGCAGGAAGTCACGGGTGCGCCGCTCGCGTGGCGCGCCGAAGATGCGCGCCGGAGAGTCTTCCTCGACGATCACGCCTCGGTCCATGAAGATCACGCGCGAGCTGACCTGGCGGGCGAAGTTCATCTCATGCGTGACGATGAGCATGGTCATTCCTTGCGCGGCGAGATCGCGCATGGCGGCGAGGACCTCGGCGACCAGCTCGGGGTCGAGCGCGCTCGTCACCTCATCCAACAGCATGGCTTTCGGCTCCATGGCCAAGGCTCGCGCGATCGCAACGCGCTGTTGCTGACCGCCGGACAGTTCCTCGGGATAAGCATCTTCTTTGTCGGCGAGGCCCACTTGGGCCAGCAATTCACGGCCGCGCTTGCGAGCGATTTCCCGCGGCTTGCGCAGGACATGCACCGGCGCCTCGATGATATTGCCCATCACGGTCAGGTGCGGGAAGAGATTGAACTGCTGGAAAACCATGCCGAGCTCAGCGCGCACCGCCGAGATGGCGCGATTTGAATGCGATCGAAAAATCCCATTCTTCTCGGTGCGGAAGGCGAGCTGCCCATCGATTCGGATGTTGCCCTTCTCGGGAATTTCCAAATGGTTGATGCAACGCAGCAGCGTCGACTTGCCGCTGCCCGAAGGGCCGATGATGCAGACCACCTCTCCGGCGGCGATGGTAAGATCGATGCCGCGCAGCACGTGGCTCTCGCCGAAATACTTGTGAAGCCCCTCGACCTCGATCATGGCGCGATCCGGTCGCAGCGCGCTCACGAGCGTCTCCGCCGATAGCCTCTTTTGCTGAATCGCTCGAGGTAAGCGACCAAGCGCGCCGCCGGAAAGCTCACGGCAAAATACATGACGCCGACCACCGTATAGAGCGTAAAGTATTGAAAATTACGTGCCGCCAAGATCTGTGCCGTAAACACGACTTCCTGGATGCTGACGACGGAGCACAGCGCGGTGTCCTTGAACAAGCCGATAAAATAATTGCCGAGCGCCGGGATCACCATTCGTATGGCTTGCGGCAGGATGATCCGCCGCATCGCGAGCATCCGAGTCATGCCGAGCGCAGCGGCCGCATCATGTTGACCGCGGACGATGGCTTGTATTCCGCCGCGGTAGACCTCCGAAATGTAGGCGGAATAATTCAAGGTGAGTGCGATGACGCCTGCGGTGAAGCTATCGAGGCGAATGCCGACTTCGGGGAGCACGTAGTAGACGTAGATGAGCTGGAGCAACAGAGGTGTGCCCCTGATCGCCTCCACATAGGACTTGACGAGCCAGCGCAAAGGAAAGAACCGCGACAACCCGCCAAGTGCCACGAGAAGCGCTAGCACAAGGCTTAGAGCCATGACCACGATCGTCAACTCGATGGTCAGCATCAAACCGGCAAGCAAAGGGCCAAAATTGCGGAGCGCGATCTCGAGATTGAAGAGTTCCATGCGGCGCTTCAGCTAGGCTTGGCAGCTAGGTTTGGCGCCGCCGCTCATCGGACTGTCGGTCGCGAGCTCAAATCTACGGGTTGAGTTTATACATGACGAGATTTCGGTCACTGAGCCCGTATTTCCGCAGAATCGCACTGACATGCCCATTGGCACGCATTTCAGCCAAGGCTTGAGTGTAGGCGGAACGCAGCGTGCAATCCTCCTTGCGCATGGCGAAGCGAGCCATGCCATAGCCGCCGCCATTGATGATGTCGGCCGGTGCCGCGATGTTCCACAACGGCTCAAGATTGTTGTTCTGGTTCGTCTTGGCAAACTCTAGATAAACAAGGTCGTCCTCGAGAACCGCCTGCAAGCGGCCCTGGTTGAGGCTCTGCAATTCGTCAATCTCCGTCTTGAACGAGGTGGGGGTGACACCAATTTTGCGCAGGTAAAAATCAGCCGCCGAACCAGAGATGTCGCCGACCTGTTTTCCTTTGAGATCATCATAGGATTTGATCCCGAGGGGGTTACCCTTCGCGACAATGATAACCGGCCCATACCAATAGGCCGGGCCGCTGAAGCTGATCACCTTGTCACGTTCCGCGGTGTGATGGATGTTTCCAGCGATGACGTCGGTGCGCTTTGAGAGAAGCGCTGGTACTTGCGACTCCCAAGGCATCCACTCGAGCTTGATGTTCTTCACGCCCATCCAATCGAGCGCCGCCTTGTTGATGTCCCAGTCGATGCCCCTTGCCTCCTTGCTTTGCTCGTCGAGCCATGCCTCTGGAGGATTGACTGAAAAGCCGAGCGTGATCCCATCCTTTTGCGCCTTGGCTAGCGAGGGATCCCCGCAATTTTCGAACATCGGCTGAGACTCATTGTAGAAGGTTTCCTGTTGCGCCAAGGCCTGGGTTGCCGGGACCGCGCTCGCGATCGCAAAAGCAAGGATGAACCTGTCGAATCTCCGCATGATGTCCTCTCCTAAGCCGTTCGTTGCATTGCCTCCGGCGGGGACGTGATTTCCCCGTTTGGTTGTTTGAAAATGGTCGCTCCCAAGATGATGCTTGCGCAACATCGCAACGAGTACGGTATCACGGCGGATTTCTACCGTTAAGACGTCAAGTC
Organism: Hyphomicrobiales bacterium; assembly: GCA_019246665.1. Classification (GTDB taxonomy): domain Bacteria; phylum Pseudomonadota; class Alphaproteobacteria; order Rhizobiales; family Beijerinckiaceae; genus GAS188. Next base: position 1,308 of record JAFAQA010000462.1, on the reverse strand, counting down.
GTGCCTGTTTGTTATTTTGATCGTACTTATCCAAAAAAGGAGCTTTTGCAGCTTAATGGGAGCAAGATCATAGGGCCGCGTCGCAAGCGAATACACATCACGCCCGCAACGGTCTCGCTCGCGCACGCCTCGCTCGATCGGAAAACAGAACGGCCGGGTTCGGCGTGTAACGGGCGAGCTGTTCGCGATCGAGCTCCACGCCGAGGCCTGCGCGGTCGGGGACGGCCAGAAATCCTTCCTCGTCAAGAACCGGGGACGTGGCGCAAATAGCGTCGACGTAAGGGCTGCCGCCGATATACTCGACCAGGTCGGTCAAGGGCATCGCGGCCGCGAGCTGAAGGTCGGCCGCGAGCCCGATGGCGGTGTTCCAGCCATGGCCGATATATTTTACGCCGAACTCGTCTGCCAGCCAGGCAATGCGGCGTTGCTCGCTGATGCCGCCCACCTTGGTGACGTCGGGCTGCACGATGTCGAGTGCTCCGTGAACAATCCAGGGTAGGAAGGCTTGGCGTCGCGTCAGGACCTCGCCGCCCGCGATCGGCACCGGGCTGGCGCGACGCAGCTCGCGGTAATCCTCGAATGCATCAGGGCGAAGTGCCTCCTCGAACCAGCCCACGTCATAATCCTTGAGCATGTGCGCGGTGCGCAGCGCCCATTTCAGGCCGTGCGGCCAATGGGCGTCACTAGCGCCGGCATCGACAAAAAGCTTGGCGGTCGGGCCGACAGCGTCGCGCGCGGCCCGCACGATGGCCTCATCGAGTCTCGTGTCCATCGCGCGGCCGAAGGGTCCCCAACCGATTTTGAACGCGCGAAAACCGCTCTCATGCGCGGCGCGTAGCGTCTCCGCCATGCGCGCAGGCTCCTGCATCAGGAGCGAGCAATAAGGCTGCACACGCCGACGATAAATTCCGCCGAGAAGACGAGCCACGGGCTGGCCTGTCACCTTGCCCAATATGTCCCATAGCGCGATGTCGATGCCGCTGATCGCATGCGTCAATGTTCCGCCGCGCCCCATCCAGAAGCTGTTCTGGTTCAATTTCTCGGTGACGCGCTCGGGCTCGAGCGCGTTCTCTCCCTCATAGAGCGGGCGCAGCACATCGATTGCCGCTGCGACGAGCCGGCCATCAGTGAAGACACTCCCGTGGCCGGTGATTCCCTGGTCGGTGTGCACCGCAACGAGCGCATGAACGGAATCATCCGGTTTGATTTCGGCTGACCACCCTCCCTTGGGGCTTGCGCCAAAGAGCGGCGCGGCGACAATCGAGGTGATCTTGACAGTTTGCATCGATGCATCCCGACTTGTTGGTT
>JAFAQA010000441.1 GCA_019246665.1 Hyphomicrobiales bacterium | reverse complement strand
GGCGTACTCGCCACCATTTACTGCCGCGGCCGCGCCACCACGGGCCAGTGCTTGGACGCGGCCCGGCGCTTCTACGCCGGGCGGGCGTTCGTCCGCGTGACCGACAAGCCGCCGCAGACCAAATGGGCTACCGGCTCGAACCTCGCGCTCGTCAGTTATGCGGCCGATCCAGAGCGCAACTTGGTGATCGCGATGGGCGTGGTCGACAATCTCGGCAAGGGAGCGGCCGGTCAGGCAGTGCAGAATGCGAACCTGATTTGCGGCCTGCCAGAAACCGCAGGGCTGGACGGCGTACCTGTTTGGCCGTGAAATCTTTTGCAAGTCCGTGTTGTCCGTGGTTTGGCTTCTATCTCAAAGAATGAGTCCTGAGCCTAGACAGAGGAAAAAAGGATGGGCGCTTGGGGAATGGGGAGTTTCGAGAATGACGCGGCTGCCGACTTCGCCTGGGAAATCGCCGAGGGCGGATTTCCTGTGATCGAAAAGATTTTCGACAAGGTCTTGGCTGAGAAGGAATCGTATTTCGAAGACGGTGAAGAAGCCATCGCCGCGGCAGAGGTGGTCGCCAAGCTCCATGGCCGTGGGCCTTCGCCATTGGATAACCTTCACGAAATCGAGGAGGACGATTTTGCCGACGAGGAGCTCACCCTCGGAAAATGGATTGCGAGCGCAAAACCACCTCCGACTGGCGAGCTTGTCGAGAAGGCTCGCCGCGCAGTCGCCCGGGTCCTCACCGAATCGGAGCTGTGCCATTCATGGCGCGACAGCAACCATTTTGAAGAGTGGAAACGGGGTGTTGACGATCTTTCGAAGCGTCTGGCGGCCAACTCATGATGCGATTGCGACGACCCGCGCTCCGGAGGACTGTGATTGCCGCATCTCCTTGATTTGCGGTCGCCTCGTCGTCCCGAGCACGAGACCCGAGGATGCGAGACGGCGAGCGCCCCATCGGGGTAGAACGCGCGGGCAAGCCAAGGCCTCGCCAGCGATTATCAGCGGTCTGATGATAGCGGCCGATCCCCGAGGATTCCCTTGGTCGTTCCACGGGCTCGTCCTTCTGGACAGGGCAAAGACCTCACCCTAAAACGCGTTTCGCGCGCGCTTGCGCTTGGAAAGCGCGTTCTCATCGCAAGGTTGTGGCATGACTGGCGTCAATGAGATCCGATCATCCTTCCTCGAATTTTTCGAGCGCGAGGGGCATCGCATCGTGCCCTCCTCGAGCCTCGTGCCGCGCAACGACCCGACACTGATGTTTACCAATGCGGGAATGAACCAGTTCAAGAACATCTTCACGGGAGCGGAGAAGCCGGGCTTCTCGACCGCGGTGACCTCGCAGAAATGCGTGCGCGCCGGCGGCAAGCACAATGATCTCGAGAATGTCGGCTATACGGCGCGTCACCACACCTTCTTCGAGATGCTCGGCAACTTTTCGTTCGGCGATTATTTCAAGGAGCGGGCGATCGAGCTTGCCTGGCAGCTCGTCACCAGGGAATTCGCGTTGCCGGAGCATAAGCTCACCGTCACGGTTTACGCGGAAGACGACGAAGCCCATGCCTTGTGGCGCAGGATCGCGGGACTGCCCGAGAGCCGCATCATTCGCATCCCGACCGCGGATAATTTCTGGTCGATGGGCGACACCGGGCCTTGCGGTCCCTGTTCCGAGATCTTCTATGACCATGGCGATCATATCCCGGGCGGTCCTCCCGGCTCTCCTGATGCGGATGGGGACCGTTTCATCGAAATCTGGAACCTGGTGTTCATGCAGTTCGAGCAGCGCGCCGAAGGGCGCGTGCTCTTGCCCAAACCCTCGATCGACACCGGGATGGGCCTCGAGCGAATTTCGGCCGTCCTGCAAGGAACGCACGACAACTACGCCATTGATCTGATGCGCGCGCTCATCGGCGCCGTCGCCGATGCGACGGGCGTCGATCCCGAAGACCCGCGCGGCGTAAGTCATCGGGTGATCGCGGACCATTTGCGCGCCAGCGCTTTCCTCATCGCCGACGGCGTCTCGCCGGCGAATGAAGGTCGTGGCTATGTCCTGCGTCGCATCATGCGACGCGCGATGCGCCACGCCCATCTGCTTGGGGCGAAGGAGCCATTGATGTGGCGCCTCGTCCCGGCCCTCCAGCGCGAGATGGGGACGACCTACCCGGAGCTCATGCGAGCAGGGGCGCTGATCACAGAGACTCTGCGGCTCGAGGAAACGCGCTTTCGCTCCACGCTCGCGCGTGGCCTTGCGATTCTCGACAACGCCACGCGTGATCTGTCGCCTGGAGCGAGCCTCGACGGCGCGACCGCCTTCATGCTCCACGACACTTATGGATTTCCCCTCGATCTCACTCAGGATGCCTTGCGCCTGCGCGGCATCCAAGTCGATGTGGCGGGTTTCGAGGACGCCATGGAGGCGCAGCGCCAGCAAGCGCGCGCTGGATGGACGGGTTCCGGCGAGAGGCGCACCGAAGACATCTGGTTCGCGGAGCGGCAGCGCCATGGCGCGACCGAGTTCCTGGGTTATGAGACGCTCACCGCGGAGGCGGTGGTGCAGGCCCTCTTCCGTGACGGCCGTGAGGTCGAGAGGATCGCAGCAGGCGAAAGCGGCCAGATGCTATTGAACCAGACGCCTTGCTATGCCGAATCAGGTGGACAGGTTGGCGACACGGCACTGGTCACGGCGCCTGGGATCGCGGCTCGCGTCACCGATACGCAGAAGCGGCTCGGCGATCTTTTCGTCCACAACGTCAGCGTCGATCACGGCGTGCTCACACCCGGAACGGAAATCGCCCTCACGATCGATAGCAGGCGGCGTGCCGCGATCGAGGCCAATCACTCCGCAACCCATCTTGCGCATGAGGCTCTGCGCCGCGTGCTCGGCGACCATGTGGCTCAAAAGGGCTCGCTCGTCGCTCCGGACAGGTTGCGCTTCGATTTTTCCCAACCCCGCCCATTGACCCCCGATGAGCTGCGCCGCGTCGAAGACACGGCCAATGCCGTGATCCTGCAGGATGCGCCCGTCGACATTCGCGTGATGGCGCTCGACGAGGCGCTGGCCAGCGGCGCACGCGCCTTGTTCGGCGAGAAATACGGCGAAGTGGTCCGTGTCGTCTCGATGGGGGAAGACGCCAAGGGCGCGAACAAGCCGTTCTCGATCGAGCTTTGCGGGGGCACCCACGTCGGACGAACCGGCGAGATCGGGCTCCTGACAATTACCTCGGAGAGCGGCGTCGCCTCGGGTGTTCGACGCATCGAAGCGCTGACCGGGAACGCTGCGCGCGCGCATCTCAACGCCGAGAGCGAGGCTCTCAGCGAGCTTGCTCAGCGTCTGAAATGCCGCAAGGAGGAAATCGGCGCGCGGGTGGGCGACCTTATCGAGGAGAGGCGTCGCCTCGAGCGCGAGCTCGCGGAGCTGCGGCGCAAGCTCGTCGCCGGCGCCGGGACGAGCGGCGCAAGCACGCGGCGCGATGTCGGCGGAATCCCTTTCCTCGGCCTTGTCCTCGATGGAGTGCCTGCGGGCGAGCTGAAAGGATTGATCGACGAACGCAAGCGTGAGCTCGGCTCCGGCATTGCCGCGATCGTGACGCGTGGCGTGGATGGGAAGGCGACGCTTGCAGTCGGCGTGACCGAGGACCTCGTCGATCGTTGGGACGCGGTGAGCCTCGTGAAGGCTGGCGCTCAAGCTCTCGGCGGACGCGGCGGGGGTGGCCGGCGCGACCTTGCACAAGCGGGAGGGCCCGATGGCTCGAAGGCGCAAGCGGCCCTCGAGGCGATCGAGGCCGCCATTCCCGCGGCGGCTTGATCATAGCTTGAGCGCTTCCTGAGCGGCCCCGGTTTTGACTGGACCTTCTTTTCGGCCGCCTTCCGGATCGAGCATGCCATCCTTGCTCGGTTCCACGCGAAGGCGGGAACAAGGACCGGTTCAATAGCGGCGGGGCGGGCAGAAGGTAGGAAATCCGCCTTCGCGGAGATGAGCGGAAAGGGTTGCGCCCCAACAATCCACCCCACGTCGCGACTCTCATGTGAGCCGCCAAGCCTCGAAAAGGTTCGGGCAATGTCGCTCGCGGCAGGATTCACAAAGACTGATGTTGCATATTCGCCCGGTAACCCCCTCGCTTGCGCGAGGGGTGTCTGAGCTTGCCGCAGGGAGTTTCGACCTTTACCAGGACAGCCATGTCGATGATCGAGCGGCCGCTGCCCTATTTCACGCGCATTGCGTTCCCGGTGCTGCGCCGCCTCGTGCTCGAGCACGGCCGAGTTCACCTATGGGG
>JAFAQA010000033.1 GCA_019246665.1 Hyphomicrobiales bacterium | reverse complement strand
GAGGCCGGTGAGCGATTTGCCCGCGCCCGATTCGCCGACAACGCCGAGGATTTCACCAGGCGCGAGATCGAAGGAGACGCCATCAAGCGCGGTGAGCGGCCCGCGACGCGTGGCGAACTCGACGCGCAGATCCTTGACCGAGAGGAGCGGCGCGGTCATTTGAGCCTCGGGTTCAGCGCGTCGCGCAACCAGTCGCCGAGGAGATTGACGGCAAGCACGAGCGCAGCCAGCGTGATGCTTGGGAAGGTCACGATCCACCATTCGCCCGAGAACAGGAAGTTCTGGCCGATGCGGATCAAGGTGCCGAGCGAAGGCTGGGTCGGAGGCAGGCCTACCCCGAGAAAGGAGAGCGTCGCCTCGGTGATGATGGCGAGCGCAAGGTTGATGGTCGCGATCACGAGCACCGGCCCCATGACATTGGGCAGGATGTGACGCGCAAGAATCCGTGCCGGCGACAATCCGATGAGCCGCGCCGCCTGCACATAATCGCGGTTCTTCTCGACCAGCGTCGAGCCGCGCACGGTGCGCGCATATTGCACCCAGAACGAAAGGCCGATCGAGACCACCAGGATGCCGAAGGCGGTCTCTTCGCGATTTTGCCCCTTGAGCAGCGCTTGCACCACGCCGTCGACGAGGAGCGCGATCAAGATCGCCGGAAAGGTGAGCTGCACATCCGCGATTCGCATGATGATCGAATCGATGCGCCCGCCCGCATAGCCCGCGATGAGGCCCAAGGTGATGCCGATCGCGCCGCCGAGGAGGACGCCGAAGACGCCGATGAGGAGCGAGACGCGCAATCCATAGAGGATCGCCGACCACAAATCGCGACCCTGATCATCCGTGCCGAGAAGGAAACGCGCATCGCCCCCCGCGACGAAGCGCGGGGGGTTAAGCGAATCGATCAGAAAATTGCTCGCCGGATCGAAGGGGTTTGTCGGTGCGATCAAGGGCGCGAGGACCGCGGCGAGGAAGAAGATCAGCGTCAGCACGCCGGCGACCACTGTGACCTTCGACGAAAGGAAGCTCGCGAGGAGGTCGCTATCCCGGACGCGCCCGATGAATGACCTCGATGCCGGCTCGGATTTCGGCAGCTCGACCGTGATCTCGCTCATCTTGCGTCAGGCTCCATGAATCGCGACGCGCAAGCGCGGGTCGACGGCCGCGTAGAGCAGATCGACGACGAGATTGATGATGACGAAAAGGAAGGCGATGAACAGAAGATAGGCGGCCATGATCGGGATATCGACGTTCTGAACCGATTGCAGGAAGAGCTGACCCATGCCGGGCCAGGAAAACACCGTCTCGGTGATGATGGAGAACGCGACGATCGAGCCGAGCTGCAGGCCGACGACGGTGATCACCGGCACGAGCGTGTTCTTCAGCGCGTGACGGAAATGCACCTTGCGCTCGGAGAGCCCACGCGCCCGGGCGAACCGAATATAGTCGGCGCGCAGCACCTCGAGCATCTCGGCACGAACGAGGCGCATGATGAGCGTCATCTGGAAGAGAGCAAGCGTTATCGCCGGCATGATGATGGATTTGAGGCCCGATGCGGTGAGAAGGCCCGTCGTCCACCAGGAGCCGATGTGCACGACATCGCCGCGTCCGAAAGAGGGAAGCCAGCCGAGCGTCACCGAGAACAGGTAGATGAGCAGAATGCCGATCAGAAAAGTCGGAAGCGAAATACCAACGAGCGAGAGCGCCTCGAACAGCTTGGCAAGCGCGCTTTTTCGTCGCAAGGCGGTGTAGACCCCCATCGGGATGCCGGTCACCAGCGACATGATCGAGGCCACGAAGGCGAGCTCGAGCGTTGCCGGCATGCGAGCCCCGATGAGCTCGGAAACCGGCTGCTTGAACTGGTAGGAGATGCCGAAATCAAGCCGCGCGGCATGCGCCAGGAAACGGAAGGCCTGAACGATCGTCGGATCATTCAGCCCAAGCTGTTGGCGCAGCGCCACTCTTTCGCTTTCGGGCGTCTCGATGCCGACCATCTGGTTCACCGGATCGCCGACATAGCGAAACAGCAGAAAGGCGATGAGGCCGACCGCGATCAGGACACCGATCGAGGCAAAGAGCCGGCGGATGATGAAGGCGATCATCCCTCGGCTCCCCGAGGCTCATCGCACGGCGCTGCCATTACGCGAAAACGCTCATCGCGCTCCCGAGACGGGAGACTCGCAAAGGAGATCGGCTCCGCCCGCATCGGCCTCAATCCATGTTCACCCAGGCGAAAATGTAGGCGTTGTCCGGCCGCTGAATCACATGCACCTTCTTCGATACGCCCCAGGCAAGCGCCTGCTGGTGCAGCGGGACGTAGCCCACATCGTCGAAGAGCGCGATCTGCCAGGCCTTCTTGAAGATGTCATCGCGCTTTTCCTGGTCGGGCTCCTGCAGCGCTTCGTTGGCGAGCTGGTCCACCTTGGGGTTGCAATAGCCGCCGATGTTGTTGTGGCCGCCATTTCCCTTCTCGTCGCGGCATTGGATGTTGTACTGAAACACGTTGTAGCTTTCGTAAGTGGCAGGCGTCCAGCCAAGCAGGTAGAAGGAAGTGTCGTAGCCACCGACGCCAAGGATGCGCGCGAAGAACTTGGACTTCGGCTCCGCCACAAGATCGATCTTGATGCCGACCCGCGCCAGCATGCCGACGACCGCCTGGCAAATCGCTTCGTCATTGACGTAACGGTCATTCGGACAATCGAGCTGCACCTCGAAGCCTTCCGGGTAACCGGCCTCCCCGAGCAGCTTCTTCGAGGCTTCCGGATCGAACGGGATGCGCTTGAAGTCCTTCGATTCCGAATAGAGCGAAGGAGCGATCAGCAGAGCTGCCGGCGTGGCCAGGCCACGCATCACCTTGGTCTTGATCGCTTCCTCATCGATTGCTTGGTAGAAGGCCTTGCGCACCCGGACATCCTTGAAGGGGTTCTTTCCCTTCACGTTCGAATGGCCAAGCTCTGGCCGCATCTGGTCGAAGCCGAGGAAGATGGTGCGAAGCTCCGGCCCGGCCATCACCTGCGTGCCTGGATTGGCGTTGACTCGCGCCTGGTCGGGAAGTGGCACCGGATCCATCCAGTCGATCTCGCCTGAGAGAAGCGCGGCGACGCGCGTGGCGTTCGACGGAATCGGGGTGAACACCACCTCATCGAGATTGTGCTTCGGCGTGTCCCACCAATTCGGATTCTTCTTCCATACGGTCTTCACGCCGGGCTCATGGCTCACCAGGATGAACGGGCCGGTGCCGTTGGCGTGCAACGCCGCATAAGGCGGCGTGGTGGCGTTCATGGCGGTCGCTTCCGTCGCGCCATGCTCCTCCGACCATTTCTGCGAGAAGATGCCCCAATCCTCCCATTGGGCCATGAGAAGCGGATCGGGGTGCGTCAGGATGAAATCGACGGTGTGGTCGTCGACCTTCACCACCTTCGTGTCGGACGCCACCATGTTCTTGAGGTCGGAGCCTTGCGTGTGCAGGCGCTGAGCCGAGAACACGACGTCATCGGCGGTGAAATCTTCGCCATTGTGGAATTTGACACCCTTGCGCAAATGGAAGCGCCAATGCAGCGGGTCGAGCGTCTCCCAGCTCGTCGCGAGACAAGGCTCGATCTCGAGATCGGGGCCGCGGCGAATGAGGCCTTCATAGACGGCGGTGCCGACGGAGAGGCTAAAGGACTCCATGAGCGCATAAGGGTCGACAGCCTTGAGTTCGCCCTGGAAGGCGAAGCGAAGCGTTGTCGCCTCGGCGCTGGGAACAAGCGTCGCACCGGTGAGAACGGCTCCCCCCGCAAGCGCGAGAGCCAGTCTCGATGCGAAAGCCAGCCTGCGCGCGAGGGCCGCCCACGGCGCCATCATGTCGAGCAGCATATCGGCCTCCCTCTCCTAGCTTTTCTTAATAGCGTTTCTGCATCGGTGGCCCTCATAAGCCCGCGGGCCGCTTCCAGCGGGAGGCATTCTGGTAGATCGGGGCGGTTCGTCGGGCTCGCTCGTGTGCGCCGCCGCCCTGCCGCGGCGGCGCTGTGCTCAATTCTAATCCATCTTCACCCAGGCAAAAATGTAGTAGTTGTCCGGGCGCTGCACGACGTGCGTTTTCTTCGAGACGCCCCAGGCCAGCGCTTGCTGGTGAAGCGGAATATAGGCCACGTCATCGAACAGGGAGAGTTGCCAAGCCTGCTTGAAAATATCGTCGCGCTTTTCCTGATCGGGTTCTTGCAGCGCCTCCTTGGCGAGCTGGTCGACCTTCGGATTGCAATAATCGCCGACGTTGTTGCCGCCGCCGTTTCCCTTCTCGTCGCGGCAGCCGATGATGTATTGGAAGACGTTGTAGCTCTCGAGCGTCGAAGGCGTCCAACCGAGCAGGTAGAATGACGAGTCATAGCCTCCCGCCGCCGTGATGCGGGCGAAGAACTTCGATTTGGGCTCGGCGAGAAGGTCGATCTTGACGCCGACACGGGCCAGCATGCCGACGACCGCCTGGCAGATCGCTTCGTCATTGACGTAGCGGTCATTCGGGCAGTTCATCTGGACCTGGAAGCCATCCGGATATCCCGCCTCGGCGAGCAGCTTCTTCGAGGCTTCCGGATCGAAGGGGATGCGCTTGAAATCCTTCGATTCCGAATAGAGCGAAGGCGCGATCAGCAAGGCTGTGGGCGTCGCCAGCCCACGCATCACCTTCGTCTTGATCGCCTCCTCATCGATCGCCTGGTAGAAGGCCTTGCGCACCCGCACATCCTTGAACGGGTTCTTGCCCTTCACATTCGAATGGCCGAGCTCGGGCCTGATCTGGTCGAAACCGAGGAAGATGGTGCGAATCTCGGGACCCGCGAGTACTTCCGTGCCGGGATTGGCGTTGACGCGCGCCTGATCGGGAAGCGGCACCGGGTCCATCCAGTCGATCTCGCCCGAAAGAAGAGCCGCCACGCGCGTGGCGTTCGACGGAATCGGGGTGAACACCACCTCATCGATATTGTGCTTCGGCGTGTCCCACCAATTGGGGTTCTTCTTCCACACGGTCCTCACGCCGGGCTCATGGCTTACCAGCATGAACGGCCCCGTGCCGTTCGCGTGCAACGCGGCGTAAGGCGGCGTCGTGGCGTTCATGGCGGTTGATTCGGACGCGCCGTGCTCCTCGGACCATTTCTTGGAGAAAATGCCCCAGGTTTCCCACTCGTTCATGAGGAGCGGGTTCGGCGTCTTGAGAATGAAATCGACCGTGTTGTCGTCGATCTTCACGACCTTGGCGTCGAGAGGCACGCGGTTCTTGATGTCCGAGCCTGCCGAATGCACGCGATCGGCCGAGAACACGACATCATCGGCGGTGAAATCCTCACCATTGTGGAATTTCACACCCTTGCGCAGATGGAAGCGCCAATGCAGCGGGTCGAGCGTCTCCCAGCTCGTGGCGAGGCAAGGCTCGAGCTTCATGTCCTGCCCGCGCCGGACCAGGCCCTCGTAGACGGAGCCGTTGACGCTCAGGCTGAAGCTCTCATTGATCGCATAGGGATCGACAGCCTTCAGCTCACCCTGAAAGGCAAAGCGCAAGGTCTTTGCGCTCGCCGTGGGTGCGAGCATGGGTCCTGTTATGATCGCCGCGGCGGCGAGTGCCGCAAGCGCGAGCTTCCCGGCCTTTTTGGTCAACCACATGTCCATCGAGCTCAACTCCATTCGGCGTTTCCTGTCGAGATCCGTCGCGCCCAAGCGGGGGGACGTTCAATTTCGTTCCATCTAAGCGCAGAGGCGGTAATTGGTCCAGCGTCCGAACTCAAGGTACGTTTGCCGCCCCGCGATTGGCGCGCCTGCCGTGATCGCGCCGTCGGGCTCGGGCGTGCCGAATGCTCTCCTGGCGAGCCAGAGGCCCAACCCGCTCTTGCGCTTGACGAAGAGTGGCGCGAAACTCCCGCCCGCTTACGTTTGGCTCTCAGCAATACGGGCTTTCCTGCCTGAAAAGCGCCGAACCGAGGTTTTGCAAATTGGTGGCCTTACAGCGACGGCCTGCTCGCCTTCGGGGAAGGCCATGGGATGAACTCAAGACAAAGTGTACGAGAACCATGCCCGTCATCAATCGTGTTGCTGATTTTTCCGATGAGATCGCAGCTTGGAGGCGTGACATTCACGCCCATCCCGAGCTCGGCTATGAGGAGAAGCGGACCTCCGCCATCGTGGCCGACAAGCTCAAGGCCTTCGGGTGTGACGAGATCGTCACCGGCATCGCGAAGACCGGAGTGGTCGGGGTCATTCGCGGCAAGAAAAGCGCCAGCGGCAAGGTGATCGGCATGCGCGCCGACATGGATTGCCTGCCGCTGCAGGAGATCGGCGACATCTCGCATAAATCGACGATCGCCAACCGCATGCATGCCTGCGGCCATGACGGTCATACCTCGATGTTGCTCGGCGCCGCAAAATATCTGTGTGAGACGCGCAATTTCGACGGCACCGCGGTCGTCATCTTCCAGCCCGCCGAAGAAGGCGGCGCGGGCGGTGAGCTGATGGTCAAGGAGGGCTTGATCGACCGCTTCGGCATCCGCGAAGTCTATGGGATGCACAATATGCCAGGCTTGCCGACGGGGCATTTCGCGTTGCGGCCCGGCCCCATGCTGGCGGCGGCCGATCGTTTCGAGATCGAGATCGAAGGCCGGGGCGCGCATGCGGCGAAGGCCTACGAGGGCGTCGATACGGTCGTCGTCGCCGCGCATATGATCACGGCGTTGCAGAGCATCGTGTCGCGCAACGTCGATCCGTTGAAGTCGGGCGTGGTCTCCGTGACCTATGTCCGTGGCGGAGAGGCGTTCAACATCATTCCGCAAATCGTCACGCTGAGAGGGACAGTGCGCACCCTCGAGCCTCAAGTGCAGGACCTGATCGAAGCGCGCCTCACGAGCGTCGCACAGCAATCAGCCGCCGTCTTCGGGGCGCGCGCCAAGGTGGATTACCGACGCGGTTATCCGGTGACGCGCAACCACGAGGTGGAGACAGGCTTCGCGGCGGAGGCCGCGAGGGAGGTGGCGGGCTCGGAAAATGTGCAGACCGACATCGAGCCCAGCATGGGAGGTGAGGATTTCTCATACATGCTGCTCGAACGCCCTGGAGCCATGATCCTCGTGGGCAATGGAAGCACGGCCGGACTTCATCACCCGGCCTATGACTTCAATGATGGGGCGATCTCGGCGGGAGTCTCGTATTGGGCACGGCTCGCCGAAAAGCGCATGCCCGCCTGATTACGCACGCCCAGTACCGAGAGAGGCGCGCCGGATCTCTATCGCGCGTTCGACGGTCCTCGATCAGCGTCTCGCCTCTTGACTTCGCATGGCGGCGTCGCAGAAAGGCGCGTACAACCAGCAAGAGATAAACATGCACGCCGAGCTCGCCGCCACCATCGATGAGGCCTGGGAGAAGCGCGCCGACATCTCTTCCGCGACGAAGGGCAAGGTCCGCGAAGCGGTAGAGACCGCGATCGAGCTTCTGGACGGCGGCAAGGCGCGCGTCGCCGAAGCCGGGCCGAATGGCAAATGGGTCGTCAATCAGTGGCTGAAGAAAGCCGTGCTCCTGTCGTTTCGTCTCAACGACATGGCGATCATTTCAGGTGGTCCTGGCGATGCGGTCTGGTGGGACAAGATCCCTTCGAAATTCGCCGGATGGGGCAACAATTCGTTTACCGCGGCGGGGTTCCGCGCCGTTCCGGGCTCGATCGTGCGCCGCGGCGCCTTCATCGCGCAAAACGTCGTGTTGATGCCGAGCTTCGTCAATCTCGGCGCCTATGTGGATAGCGGCACCATGGTGGATACTTGGGCGACCGTCGGCTCCTGCGCGCAGATCGGCAAGAATTGCCATCTTTCCGGCGGGGTCGGCATCGGCGGCGTGCTCGAGCCGCTGCAAGCCGGGCCGACCATCATCGAGGATGATTGCTTCATCGGCGCGCGCTCGGAGGTCGTCGAAGGCGTCGTGGTGCGCAAGGGAAGCGTGCTCGGCATGGGCGTGTTCATCTCGTCCTCGACGAAGATCATGGAGCGCGATACGGGCAAGGTGCATATCGGCGAGGTGCCGCCCTATTCGGTCGTGGTTCCGGGAAGCTTGCCCGGCAGGCCGCTCGCGAACGGCGAGCCTGGGCCGTCTCTCGCTTGCGCCGTGATCGTCAAACGGGTCGACGAGCGGACCCGCTCCAAGACCAGTATCAACGAGCTCTTGCGCGATTGAATTTTCGTTCCGCGGTTCGGCTGCGTCGCCAACATCGGGTTGAGGCAACCGAGAGCTTATAGCATATTATGCCATAAGCTCGGCTTTCGAATGGAGCTGAGAGGACGTCAATGCCTACCCGAAATGTCGTGCTGACAGAGCGCCAGGAACAATTGGTTGAGACCCTCGTCAAGTCCGGCCGCTACCAGAACGCAAGCGAAGTGCTGCGCGACGGGTTGCGGCTCGTGGAGCAACGCGAGGCCCAGGATGAGGGCAAGCTGAAGGCCCTGCGAGCAGCGGGTCGCGCCGGTGTCGCGGCGCTGGATCGAGGGGACTTCAAAGAATTTGGCAGTATCGAGGAGCTGCAAACCTATTTGAAGGAGCTCTCGGAGAAGGTCATCTCCAGAACAGCCGAATAGGGCCGTCGTGGCCGAGCGGAGATGGCGCGTTCGTCTCGGCGCTGCCGCGGAACTTGACTTTGCGAACATCCTCAAATGGACCGCGGAGAATTTTGGCGCGCGACAATCGCGAGTTTATCGGGACGAGCTCATTCAGGCGATTGGCGAGCTTGCTGACGGCCCCGATCTTGCGGGCTCCAAGGCCCGAGACACGATCATGGCGGGTCTTCGGACGCTCCACGTTGCGCGGCGCGGCCGTCGTGGAAGCCATATCCTGATGTACCGGGTTGCGCCAAAAAGCACGATCGAAATCGTGCGCGTCCTCCACGACAGAATGGACCTCCTACGGCACGTTCCCGCGGTCCGCAACGAGAGGGCCGAATAGAGACCGACGCAGGTGGATGGCGGGAGCAACGTTGGCGAATGTCCGGATACGGCAGCGTGCTCTGGAGCAGTGGCGCGACCGAATACGTTCGAACTCCTGGCCTCAAGACTCGTAGCCTGGAGCAAGGTGCATATCCGCGAGGTGCCGCCCTATTCGGTCGTCGTTCCGGGAAGCTTGCCCGGCAAGCCGCTTCCCGGAGGCGAGCCCGGGCGAGCTCTTGCTTGCGCCGTGATCATCAAGCAGATCGATGAGCGCACCCGCTCCAAGACCAGCATCAACGAGCTCTTGCGCGATTGAATTTTCGTTCCGCGTTTCGGCTCGATCGCGGCTGCTTCAGCCATCGTTCGAGGCGGCTCGTTGCCGCACCTCATCCGGGCTCATTCCCGCCCTCACCCTCGCTCTTTTCCGCGAATGCGGGAATCCAGAAACATAAGCAGCCCTCAGGCGGACCTGAATCCCCGCCTTGGGGATGAGTCGAAATGGAGTTCGCTGGGGGTGAACGGAAATATCCTGCATTCCGGGCAAATATTTTCAGTAATTGCGCGGTCATGGAAAGAGCTTAGAAGAGATGGTTCATTGAACAGCTCATGAAAACATAAAGGAGATCCGATGCGGTCTTGCTTTGCCGTTCGAATGATATTCCTTGAGCTCGGGGTGTGCGTCGGCCTCATGATGAGCTCGATGCCGGCGAGCGCCGCGGGCGACTTCGATGGAACCTGGCAAGTCGCGGTCGATTGCGCTTCCTCGCCCGACGGTGCCAAGGGGTATCGCTGGGTTTTCCCCGCGACCGTGCGCAACGGGCAGTTCATAGGGCTCTACAAGGAGCCGAACAGCGTGCCGTCCGGGCGGCTGAGCGGGCGGATAGGTCCGGATGGGTCCGCCCTGCTCACGATGACCGGGCGAACCGGCGATCCCGCCTATGCTATCAACCGCGTCGCGGGGGGAAGCCCAATCCGTTACAGCATTACGGCTCGCTTCAGCGGCAATAGCGGCAGCGGCACCCGCAATGAGCAGCGAAGCTGCAGCGCGGTCTTCACCAGAACATAGAATGTGGGCGAGTGGGTTCGGCGTCGGCCCGCTACGGCAGAAGCCCAAGCGAGCTCATCGCCTCGGTGAAGGCGGCCGTGAGTGGAGGCGCGGCGCCCACGGCCGCGCATTGGCGTCTGACGCTGAATGAAGGCTGCAGCTCCAGGAGCTGCGCGGCCGCCGATTTCGCCTCATCCGCTTGTCCCAAGCGGGCGAGCGCCGCCACCAGGTACATGTAGTTGATGCTGAACACGGGATTGACCTGAATCGCCTTGCGCGCGGCCGCGGCGGCTTCCGCATCGCGCCCGCGCATGAAATGGCCCAGGAATATTCCGCCAAGAGCGATGAAGCCGAGCGGATCGAAGGGGCTGAGACTCGTGGCTCGTTCGCCCCAATCGATGGCTCGCTCCGCTTCACCGGCCCAGCCATAGAGGGTGCTCCCCATGGCGTAGGCGAAGGCCGACGAGGGAGACAGAGCCAGGGCCGTTTCGAAAGCCTGGAAGGCGGCCGCACGGTCATGTTCGATCAATCCGATGCAAAATCCGGCGAGGGTGAGCGCGGTCGCGTCGTCGCGCCCATGCAGGAGCGCGGCACGCGCGTAGCGGCTCATGCTGAGGCGGTTGTCCTCATGCATTCCGGCGCGCACGAAAAGCGTTTCTTGGCACCAGGCGGAGTAGGCGAGCGCGGTCGCATAGTCCGGTTCGAGCGCCAAGGCGCGCTCGAGGAGCGGCAAGGCTTGCCGCGCCCCCTCGGGCATCAGGGTGAAGACCAAGGGCGATGCGCGAAGCACGAGATCGTAGGCATCGAGGCTCTCGGGCCGCTTGCGCTTGACGCGCTCGATCTCCGCTTGGCGCAGGCTCGGCTCGATCGCCGCGACAGTGCTTATCGTGATCTCGTCCTGGAGGGCGAAAATGTCGTCGATCGCTCGGTCGTAACGCTCTCCCCAAATATGCCTCAGCGTCTCGGCTTCGATGAGCTGCGCGGTGATACGGACCCGGCCAGCCGCCTTGCGGATGCTGCCTTCGAGCACGTAGCGCACGCCGAGCTCCCGCCCGGCCTTGCTGATGTCGATGGGTTGGCCCTTGTAGATGAAGCTCGAGTTTCGCGCGATCACGAACAGCCATTTGATGCGCGACATGCCGGTGATGATGTCCTCCACCATGCCGTCGGCGAAATATTCCTGCTCCGGGTCGCCGCTCATATTCTGGAAGGGCAGCACCGCAATTGACGGCTTGTGGGGCGAGCCCAGCCGCCGCGAGGAAAGTTCTGACGCGCCGGGCTCGCTTTCGCGCGCGAGTTCCGGGCGCGCCGCGATGCCGACATCGAGCGAATACACGCGGATCGGATCGGCGATGTTCTTGAGCTGCGTGAGACCGAGATCGTTGACCGAGAGATTGAGTCTTGCCTTAACTTGGCGGTAGGCGTCTTCAGAGAGGCAGATTGCGCCAGGCTTTGCGAGGCCCTCCAAACGTGCCGCGATATTCACGCCGTCCCCCATCAGATCGCCGTCGCTCTCTTCGACGATGTCGCCGAGGTGAATGCCGATGCGGAACTCGATGCGGTGCTCAGGTGCAAGCCCCGCATTGCGATCGACCATGCTGTTCTGCACCTCGACCGCGCAGCGTACCGCATCGACTACGCTACGGAACTCGACCAAGGCTCCGTCGCCCGTGCGCTTCACCACACGACCCCGGTTCACGTCGATCGTGGGATCGATGAGATCGCTGCGCAGCGCGCGCAATCGCGCCAGCGTACGGTCCTCGTCCAGGCCCGCGAGGCGGCTGTAGCCGACGACATCCGCAGCCAGTATTGCCGCGATCTTGCGCGTGTCGCCCATCTGTCCCTCTGTGGCTATTCACAATAGCACAAAGGCCTGGCTGGACACTGTCGCGGCGTGCCGTCTCTCGTGCCGCCAACTTACGCGATGTTGGAAGTCGCCTGTTGAGTTGCGATTGGGAACTCGCAATTCAGCTAATTCGGTCAGCGGGGTGTTAACCACCGGAGAATATCGGGCGGTGAACCGGCTTTTTTACTGTCCGGTTAACGGCTTTTCAAGGCGCTTTGGCTAAGGTCGTGGCACGCTAAGCTCACAATACGAAGCCGAAGCGCGGAATACACAACAAGTAACGGAGTCCACAATGAAGCCGATTGTTTCTCGTTTCGTCAAGGACGAGTCCGGCGCGACGGCCATCGAATATGGTTTGATCGCCGCGCTCATCTCGGTCGTCATCATCGCCACCATCACGGCGGTCGGCACCCAGCTTACCAAGACCTTCACGAGCGTCAGCACGGCGCTTTCGGGCGCCAACAACTAATATGACTTCGCTCTCTACCAAAAGGGCCGGCAGCGACCGGCCCTTTTGCATTGCGTCGCGAAGATTTGAGTGCGGATGAGATGACGTCCTTTTTGTTTCTCGGCGTTTTCCCGGCCCTGATGGCTTTCGCCGCCGCTTATGATCTCACCACCATGACGATCCCCAATAAGCTTACGGCGGCCGTGGCGCTCGCCTTCGTCGCCGTAGCTGGGCTCTGCCATCTCCCCGCCTCGGAGGTTGCCTGGCATTTGGCAGCCGGCCTCCTTGTCCTGGCCGTCACCTTCGCGATGTTCGCCGCCGGTTGGATGGGCGGAGGCGACGCCAAGCTCGCGGCCGGCATTGCGCTCTGGCTCGGCTTCGCCGACCTCCTCGATTACTTCATGCTCGCCTCCATTCTCGGCGGTGTCCTGACGGTAGCTCTCCTTCTCGCCCGCCGATATCCGTTACCGATGGTGTTGGCTCGGCTCCCTTGGGCGCTCAAGTTGCATGCGCCCGAGACGGGCATACCCTACGGCATCGCGCTCGCAATCGCGGCGCTGGCAATCCTGCCGCATACGGAAATCATGCTTCGGGCTTTTTCGAACTGAGCGCATCGCGCTGCGAGAGGGGCCTGCACCGCTGAGACAAGGCTCGACTGAAAAACTTGATCCGCGAATCAGCAAGCCTTTGTATTTCGGCCGTGCAGGCAAGGCTTAAGGCTTTTCGTCTGAAACAAAGATTAGATTGGTTAACGTTTGAAATAATCGTGTTAATTCACATGGATGACGTGAGGTTTTGGCCATGTTTGATGTTCGTTAATGACGTTTCGCCACTCCCGGTTAACCATGTCTTGACCTTTACCTGATCAAATCAGGTCTCCAGGCGCTCCGCCTCCAGTTGTGTCATCGTTTCGGGTCCCGTTATGAAACCAGCGCGTATCGCCATCATCGGCGTTGCGGTCGTGGCCGGATTGGCCGCCGCCTACCTCGCAAGCGGAGGGCGTGAGCCCGGCCCTGCTGCTCCCGTGGCCGTCGAGCCCGAGAAGATCGCGGCCAGCGAAGTGCTGGTGGCCGCGGCCGATCTGCCGCTCGGCACCAAGCTCAGCGCCGCCAACCTCAAATGGCTGCCCTGGCCGGCGGAGGGGGTAGCGCCGGGCATGATCCTCAAGAAGGACGCTCCGGACGCGATCTCGCAGAGCACCGGGTTGCTCGTGCGCGAGACCTTCGTCGCCAACGAGCCCATGAGCAAGGACAAGCTGATCAAGGCCGATGCCGGTTACCTTTCGGCCATTCTTCCGGAAGGCAAGCGGGCGCTCGCCATCAGCATCGACCAGCGAGGCTCGAACAGCGCCGGGACGCTTATTCTCCCGAACGATCATGTGGACGTGATCCATATCTACAAGGACTGGCGAGCCTCGCAGTCGCAAGGCACTGACGTCTTCGCCAGCGAAACTTTGCTGCAGAACATCCGCGTTCTCGCCATTGGCCCGAACATCGAGGAAAAGAATGGCGAGCGTGTTGCGGTCGGCGAGACGGCGACCCTAGAGCTCGGTCCGAACGAGGTAAACACGATCGCGCTCGCTCAGCGCTCGGGCACGCTCACCCTTTCCTTGCGCAGCGTTGCCGACGCCAATGCCGCCCAGGTGGTCGCGGACAAGGATGCACAACTCTCGGTTGTTCGCTACGGCGTGCAGACTTTCGTCGGCGGCAGGAATTGAACGAAAGCCGGAACACAAGAACATGCTCGTTTCCCTGACGCGCATCGCAGCTCTGGCGGCAAGTGGATTGATTCTGACGGATGGCCTCCATTCTTCAGAAAAATCAATCCACAAGATTATATGCTTATGGTCAGGCGCTTTCCGGCAAATGCGAACGCTTTGTCGGGGCCGGACCACGAGGCTCTGCTTGCCGGCCCTGGCACTCGCCTCGGCGATCCTGGCAGCGAGCGCCGCAAGGGCGGTGCCGGTGAGCCTTGGCGACGATACGCCAACCACGATCCGGGTGACAGGCGCCAACCCGACGGTGCCTGAGAGGATCAATCTCGGCATCGGCAAATCGATCATCGTGGATCTGCCACGCGACGCCAAGGAAGTGTTCGTGGCCAATCCCAAGGTTGCGAACGCAGTGGTGCGCTCGACCCGCAAGGTCTTTCTGATCGCCGTGAGCGACGGGGCGACGAGCGTCTTCATCATGGACGCGCAAGGAGCTCAGATCGCCAACCTCGAAATCCTGGTCGGGCGTGACATGAACAAGCTGCGCCGGACCTTGAAGGTCGCGATGCCGAACGCGGCCATCACGGTTACGGCCGTCGACACCACGGTGATCCTCACCGGCGAAGTGAATTCAGCCCTCGAAGCGCAACAGGCGGCCGATATCGCGAAGGGCTTCATCGGACATTCGGATGCCGGCGGCAAGGATGTCCCCGGGGATGTGATCAATTCGCTCACCGTCCGGGCGAAGGATCAGGTGATGGTCAAGGTTACCATCGCCGAGATCAGGCGCGACATCATCAAGCAGCTTGGCATGGACATCACCGGCACGAATTGGCGCGTCTTCAAATCGCCGACCGACTTCCTCCTAGACTTTCCCGTCACAAACTCGACGAGCCAACCGGTTTCGAACACCAACATCGACATCACCGGCTCGGCCGGCAAGGCGAAGACCGAGGCCAACATCAAGGCCCTCGAGAAGGATGGGGTGGCGCGCGTGCTCGCCGAGCCGACGCTCACCGCCATTTCGGGCGAAGCGTCGAAATTCACCGCGGGCGGCACCTTTCCGGTGCCGACGAATGAGACCTGCACCGGCGCCGGAGGCACGCCGCCTTGCACCGTCGGGGTTGACTTCAAGCCCTATGGCGTGACGCTCGGCTTCACTCCGGTTGTCCTCTCGCCCGGCCGCATCAGCATGCGGCTCACCACCGAGGTCACCGACATCGATTTCGAGAACACCTTCACCTTCGTCAACATCACGGTTCCGGGCACGCGCACCCGCCAGGCCGAATCGACCGTCGAGCTCCCCTCCGGTGGCGCCGTCGCGCTCGCAGGCCTCATCCAGCAGGAGGTGAGGGCGCACCTCAATGGTTTGCCGGGGCTGATGAAGCTCCCGATTCTCGGCGCGCTCTTCCGCTCGCAGGATTATCAGCGCAACGAAACCGAGCTCGTGATCATCGTCACGCCTTACATCGTGAAACCGGTGCCGCCGAGCGACATCGCCCGCCCGGACGACAATTTCGTCGACCCGACCGATCCGCAGACGCTGCTGCTCGGCAAGCTCAACAAAATCTACGGCGTCGCGGGCGCCAACGCGCCACCCCCGAATTATCGCGGCTCTGTCGGCTTCATCCACGATTGAGGATCGCGCATGCCCCCTCACGTTCACTCCTCGCGCTACGATGATGGAATATGCGCCGCGCGCGCAATTCTCGCGGGCGTTGCCCTTTCTGTCGCGCTCTCTGGCTGCGGCGCCGATCGCATCGTGACCAATGCCGGGCGCGACCCTTCCGATTATCGTGACCGGCACCCGATCGTGATCACCGATAAGAACCGCACGCTCGATATTTTCGTCGGCGCGAACTCAGGACCTCTCGATTCTCGCCAGCGCCAGGATTTGCGCGCTTTCGTCCAGGAATTCCGCCAGCACGGCAAAGGCGTGATGATGGCCTACGTGCCGGTCGGCAGCACCGATCCCGTGGGCGATGCGCGCGGCATCGAGGCGATCAGGGCCGCGCTTTCGGGGCCGCGCGACCACGTCCCGCTCTCCGTCCAACCCTATATGGTCGAGGATCCTTTGCTCGCGGCACCGATCCGGCTGAGCTTCGCGGAACTCGCCGCCAGGTTGCCCCATTCCTGCGGTCGCTGGCCGAAAGATCTCTCGGGTTCGGGCACGCGGGAAGGCATCGAGAACGAGCAGTATTGGAACTTCGGCTGCGCCTATCAACAGAACATCGCCGCGCAAACCGCCGATCCGATCGATCTCGTGCGCCCGCATGTCGAGGAGCGCATCGACGTCGTGAAACGCTCGAACGAGATCACCAGATTGCGACAGGGGCAGGACCCGGCCACGAATTACGACAGTAACAAGAACAAGGCCACGATCAGCACTGTCGGCGGCGGCGGAGCGCCTTGATGAGCGATCTGTCGAGAGCGCAGCGGGGGGAGCAAGTGAACGGCGAAGGTGCGCCTTCGCCTCATATCATGCCTTTGCCGCGCATCTCGCTTCAGGCTTTTTGCGAAACGCCCGAGTTCGCGAGCACGATCCAGGCGGCTGCCGCCGACCGGCGAATGAGCAAGGTGCATGTCAAGGTGCAGATGGGTGGCGCGCCCGCGGCCGTCGAGGCCTATGCGGAAGCCTCGACGCCGAACGTCATCGCCATCGAATCCGTCGGCAATCGCGAAGCCCTGCTCGATAGCCTCGACCGCCTGGCCGGCGTCTGCGACCCGGACACGAAAGTCGTCGTCGTCGGCCACGTGAACGATGTGCTGCTTTACCGCGAGCTTATGCGGCGCGGCGTCAGCGAATATCTCATCGCGCCGGTCGAACACCTCCCCTTCATCCAGTCGGTCTCGGAGCTGTTTCACGGCGAGAATGCCGATCCGCTCGGCCGCGTGGTCGCAGTCTACGGTGCCAAGGGAGGCTGCGGCGCCTCGACGCTCGCCCATAATCTCGGCTGGACCCTTTCGCGCCACCTCGAGCTCGCGACCGTCATCGTCGATCTCGATCTGCACTACGGAACGGCGGGGCTCAACTTCGATCATGATCCGCTGCAAGGTGTCGTCGACGCCGTGTCAGCGCCCGATCGGCTCGATCCGACCTTGATGGAGCGGATCATGTCGACGCTCGCCGATAATTTGAGCCTGCTCGCCGCGCCGGCCATGCTCGATATCCCGCTCGATTTCGAGAACATGAACTTCGATCACTTGATCGACATGCTGCGGGCGAGCGTGCCCTATATCATTCTCGACCTGCCGCATAACTGGAGCGCGCCCGTCAAGCGCTGCCTGCTGGCCGCGGACGAGATTCTGCTGGTGGCCGAGCCCGATCTCGCCAATCTGCGCAATGCGAAGAGCCTTTACGAATGGCTGAAGGCGGCGCGGCCGAACGATTCCGCCCCGCGCCTCATCCTCAACAAGATGGGCTTGCCCAAGCGTCCCGAGATCTCGGTCGCCGATTTCGCCGAGAAGGTCGGCGCGGAGGCGACCGTCATCCCCTTTGACGCGCAGCTCTTCGGGTCGGCGGCGAATAATGGGCGCATGATTTCGGAGATCCAGGGAAGCGGCAAACATGCCGAGATCTGCCTCTCGCTCGCGAGAACGCTCACCGGTCGAACCGAGACACGTAAACCAAAATTTAACCTGTCGTTCCAATTGCCTTTCTTGAAGCGGACGGCGTCCCGCAAAATGTGATGTCGCGTTGAGTTGGTTCAGGTCAGGCTTCGATGTTTGGAAAACGTCCCACGGGTGCGAGTTCGACCCAAAAGTTGCGGGCGGTCCCTAGCGCGCCGGCCGCCGAGCCGGCGAGCGCTCCGCGCGCAAATCCCGCTCCTCCTCTTGCCGTGGTGAAGCGTGATGAGCCATCCTCGCCGCCGCCTCCGGTGCCGCAGCTGATCACGACCGAGCAGCCCCGCTCGGATGACTACTATCAGACGAAAAGCATGGTCTTCGGCGCCTTGATCGAAGCCATCGACGTGAGCCAGCTCGCCAAGCTCGACACCGAGAGCGCACGCGAGGAGATTCGCGATATCGTCAGCGAGATCATTCGGCTGAAGAACGTGATGATGTCGATCGCCGAGCAAGAGGACCTGCTCGACGACATCTGCAACGACGTGCTCGGCTACGGCCCGCTCGAGCCCTTGCTGGCGCGCGACGACATCGCCGACGTGATGGTGAACGGAGCCCAGAAGACCTACATCGAAGTCAGCGGCAAGATTCAGCTCACCTCGGTGCGCTTTCGCGATAATTCCCAACTGATGAATGTGTGTCAGCGCATCGTCAGTCAGGTCGGGCGACGCGTGGATGAATCCTCGCCGATTTGCGACGCGCGCCTCCCCGACGGTTCGCGTGTCAATGTGATCGTACCGCCGCTCGCGATCGACGGACCGGCCCTCACCATCCGTAAGTTCAAGAAGGAAAAGCTCACGCTCGATCAGTTGACGAAATTCGGCTCGATCTCGCAACCCGGTGCCGAAATCCTCAAGATCATCGGGCGGGTGCGCTGCAATGTGCTGATTTCCGGAGGCACCGGCTCGGGAAAGACGACGCTTCTGAATTGCCTCACGCGCTACATCGATGACGATGAACGCATCATCACTTGCGAGGACGCTGCCGAGCTGCAGCTGCAACAGCCGCATGTGGTGCGACTAGAGACCCGGCCGCCCAATCTCGAGGGTCAGGGCCAGGTCACCATGCGCGATCTCGTCAGGAATTGCCTGCGCATGCGGCCTGAGCGCATCATCGTGGGCGAGGTGCGCGGCCCTGAAGCCTTCGATTTGTTGCAGGCGATGAACACTGGCCACGATGGCTCGATGGGCACCTTGCACGCGAACTCGCCGCGCGAGGCTTTGTCGCGCGTCGAATCGATGATCACCATGGGCGGCTTCTCGCTGCCTCCGCGAACCATCCGCGAGATGATGGTTTCGTCCGTCGATGTGATCGTCCAGGCGGCGCGCTTGCGCGATGGCTCGCGCCGCATCACGCACATCACGGAAGTGATGGGAATGGAGGGCGATGTCGTCATCACCCAGGATATCGTGGTCTTCGACATGGGAGGGGAGGACGCGAATGGCAGGGTCACGGGACGACATGTCTCGACCGGCATCGGCAGGCCGCGATTCTGGGAGCGCGCGCGTTACTTCGGCGAAGCGACTCGGCTCGCCACCGCGCTGGATGCGCTCGAGCAGAAGGCTCAGACCGCGTGACGCGGGTCGCGCTCTCGTAGGCGAGCAACGCAAAGGGTCGCGACATGGCGCTTTCTCCCTTGCTCATCGGGCTCCTTGCCGCCGTCTCCCTCGGCGGCATCGCCCTGGTGATCATGCCTTACCTTTCGGGAGAGGTGCGCGCCGAAAGGCGGCAAGATCAATTCATCAACCGCACCACACGCGAGATCTCTGCGCCGCAGCGCAATGCCACGAACCGGCGCGAGCAAGTGGCGCAAAGCCTCAAGGATCTCGAGCAACGCCAGGCGGCGAAGCATAAGGTCGATCTGCCGACGCGCATCGCGCAAGCGGGTTTGAGCTGGACGAGGCGCCAGTATTACATCGTGAGCGGCGTGCTTGCCCTGGTGCTTGCGCTCGTGGCTTTGCTGGTGAGCGGCAATTTCTTCGTGGTCATCGGGGCCATGCTGGTGGGCGCCCTCGGCATGCCGCGATGGTTCGTATCCTACCTCACCAAAAGGCGCTCGAAGAAGTTCGTCGATGAATTCGCGAACGCCATCGACGTGGTTGTGCGAGGCGTCAGATCCGGCCTGCCACTCGGCGACTGCATTCGCATCGTCGCCACGGAGGCGGCCGAGCCGGTAAAATCAGAATTCCGCCACATCATCGAATCGCAGTCACTCGGCTTGAGCATCGCCGAGGCGTGCGAGCGCCTTTATCAGCGCGTGCCGGTCACCGAGGCCAACTTCTTCGGCATCGTGATCGCCATTCAACAAAAAGCCGGCGGCAATCTCGGCGAGACGCTCGCGAACTTCTCGCGAGTCATTCGTGAGCGCCGCAAGATGGCGGGGAAGATCCAGGCGATGAGCATGGAGGCCAAGGCCTCGGCGGGCATCATTGCCTGCCTGCCTTTCGGTGTGGCTCTCCTCGTCTATCTCAGCAGCCCCGACTACATCTCGCTCTTGTGGCAGACGTTTCACGGCAAAGTTTCGCTCATGGCCGCGGGTATGTGGATGGGCGTCGGCGTTCTCGTGATGCGCAAGATGATCCATTTCGATTTTTGATGAGGGCTCATCGAATGCAACGAATCAGCCCTGTCTCTCTTATGCTCAACGCCGTATCGGCGCCTTGGACGTGGCTAGTCCCCGCGTCGTCGAGCTCACGCGGGCCTGTCGCATGACCAACCTCATCCTTCATAAGCTGCTCGACCCGCAGTTCCTCTTCACCTTGATGGTGGCAGTCGCGACGGGAGCGACGATCATCACGCTTGGGATGACCTTCGTCGAAGGCGATGGTCTTTCTCGCCGCATGCGGGCCGTCTCGATCGAGCGTGAGGCGATACGGGCGCGCGAGCGCGAGCGCCTCAACAAGAACACCGGGCCGAAGGTCTCGCTTCGCCAGCAACCGACGGCCTACATGAAGAAGGTCGTCGATCAGCTCAATCTGTCGAGCTGGCTGGGCACCGAGACCGCGAAGCTTCGTCTCGCCATGGCGGGATACCGGGGCAAGCAGGCGGAGACCGCGTTCCTGTTCTTCAGGCTCGTCTCACCGATCAGCTTGTTCCTGATCACCGTCTTCTACGCCTTTGTCATTTTCAGCGACAAATACTCGATCATGGTGCGGTTGATCGCGGTGGTCGCGGCGCTTTACCTCGGCGTCAAGGCGCCGGAAATCTTTTTGAAGAATCAGACGAGCAAACGGCAATTGTCGATGCGGCGCGCTCTTCCCGATGCCATGGACCTCTTGCTCATTTGTGTCGAATCCGGCGTCTCGATCGAGCACGCTTTTCGAAAGGTGGCGGCCGAGGTGGGCACGCAATCTGTGCCGCTCGCCGAGGAGCTGACATTGACGACCGCGGAGCTCTCCTATCTTCAGGAAAGACGTCAAGCTTTCGAGAACCTCGCGACCCGAACGGGGGTCGATGCCATCAAAGCGATCACCACCGCGCTCGTGCAAGCCGAGCGCTACGGCACGCCTGTCGGCGTCGCCTTGCGGGTCCTGGCGCAAGAGAGCCGCGATCACCGCATGAACGAGGCGGAGAAGAAAGCGGCGGCGCTGCCGCCGAAGCTCACCGTGCCGATGATTCTCTTCTTCCTGCCGGTGCTGTTCGCGGTCATCCTCACGCCCGCCTTGATCCAAATCTTCAATTGGGATTGACGCGAGCGGCCACGGCGGCGCTCAGCCGCCGGCGGCCCGACCCATGATCGTTCTTCGCCGGTCCTATTGTGCCGTGGCCTGAACCTCCGTCGATTGCGCCGTCGAAGCGGCGGGCGCGGTGCGAGCGACGGCGGTCACGGGCGTGTCCTTCGCGGTCGCCTTGCCGCGGATCGCATCCCAAGTATTGGGCTGGGCGATCATCGAGCGGATATCGGCGACATTCTTCGCCGCATCCGTCGCGGAGAGATCATGACGCAACGCCTGCGTCGCGTTGTCGAAGCGTCCTTGCAGGGCGAGGACGAGCGCGAGATTTTGCCGCACGCGCGGATCCGCTTTCGGATTTTGCGCCGCCTCGGTCAGCACGCGCTCGGCTTCGGGAAGCTTTTTCGAGAGCGCGTAGGAAAGGCCGAGATTGGACAAGAGGCCGGGATCGCCAGGGGCGATCTTGAGCGCCGAAAGATAGAAGGATTGCGCCCGATCATGCAGCCCGACGCCGTCTGATGCGATGCCCTGGGCTGAGAGAACATGCCAATCGGGCTGGTCGGGCGAGTGGGCTCGCGCCAACACCTCGAGCGCCTGGTTGTAGTCGCCGGTGTCGACCAGCGCCTTGCCATAGGCAGCGAGGATTTCCTGATCCTTCGGCGACTTGACGGCCGCCGTCTGCAGAACGGCGGCCGCCTGCCCCTTCTGGTCAAGCGCCGCGAGGGCGCGCGCATAACCGAGCGAGACCGTCTTCTCGCCCGGGTTCGCGCTGTAGCGCTTGCTCCAGCTTTCGAGCTGCGCGTGCAAGCCATCTTGCGGGGCAGCGCCCGGTTCGGTGACGGATGCCGAAATCTCGGAGTTCGCCTTGTCGCGCAAGCACCCCGCGAGCGAAACCGCCATGGCCGCGGCCGCGACGGTCGAGACGAAAACGCGCCGCCGTCTTTGCAGGCGGAAAGGGCGGTCAAAAGAAACCATCATGCAAAACCTCGTCTCGATGCGCTTCGACGAACTTGCACGCCACCCGGAGATTTCCTACGAACGGGAGAAAGACCGGGCCCTTTCCTCCCGGCATCATTCGTAAAATGTTAACTTTAACGACGCGTTAACCGCGCAGCATCCGTCACGAAGCTGACGCGCCTTGTTGGGGATCGCCATGCCTACGCTCATCGCCGATAACGGAGCGTCCTCGACGCCGATGCATGCTTTGCGGCCGGCCGATTGGCCGAGCTTTCGTGAAACCCTGCCTCCGGGGGCCCGGCGTTTCGCCGAGAGCGTGCAATTCGAGCCGAAGCCCGGTCGGCATTTGCTGCTTCCCGGCGAGGGTGGCGCGCTCGAGAGCGTCGTGTTCATCGAAGACCCAAAGAAGAGCGAGGCCGAGCGGGCCTTCGCACGTGGAGGGCTTGCAAGCCTCTTGCCGCCCGGCGCCTATCGCTTCGAAGGTGAGGATGGCGATCTCGCCCTCGTCGCCTTCGCCTGGCTCGCCGACGCCTATCGGTTCGAGGCTTACCGCTCTAAGGAAAACGGCCCGCGAGCCCGGCTTGTGGTGCCGAAGGGCGCGAACTCTGCTCGCGTCGAGCGCCTCGCGAGCGCCATCGCCTTTGGCCGCGACCTCATCAACACGCCCGCGAACGATCTTGCTCCCGACGGGCTGGAGGCGGCCGCCCGCGAGCTCGCCTCGAAGTTCGGCGCGAGCTTCGAGGCGACGATCGGCGATGCGCTTCTCGACGCGAACTTGCCGATGATTCATGCGGTGGGCCGCGCCTCTGCCACGCCGCCTCGGCTCATCGATTTTTCTTGGGGCGATGAGGCAGCGCCGAAGGTGACGCTCATCGGCAAAGGCGTCACCTTCGACACGGGCGGGCTCAACATCAAGCCGGACGCCGCCATGCTTCTCATGAAGAAGGACATGGGCGGGGCCGCGACCGCGCTTGCGGCCGCCCGCATGATCATGGGCGAGAACCTGCCCGTGCGCTTGCGCGTGCTCGTCCCAGCGGTCGAGAACGCCATCTCGGGCGCTTCTTTCCGCCCGGGCGATGTCTTGCGCAGCCGCAAGGGACTAACTGTCGAAATCGGCAACACCGATGCGGAAGGGCGCCTCATTCTGGCAGACGCGCTCGCGCTCGCGGACGTGGAGTCTCCAGAGCTTATGGTGGATTTCGCGACACTCACGGGCGCCGCTCGCGTCGCGCTCGGGCCTGACCTTCCGGCCTTCTATGCGACCGACGACGATTTTGCCGGGCAGGTCTTGGAACTCGGCGTGCGCATCAACGATCCGGTCTGGAGGCTGCCGTTCTGGGCACCTTACGACGAGATGCTTACATCACGCATCGCCGATGTGAGCCATATCTCGAGCACGCCATTCGCAGGCTCGGTGACCGCGGCTCTGTTCCTCAAAAGATTCGTCGAAAAGGCCCGCATCTACGCGCATTTCGATCTCTTTGCCTGGACGCCGACGGCACGGGCGGGGCGCCCGCAAGGCGGCGAAGCACAAGTCGCCAGGTTGATCTTCGAGACGATCGAGCACCGCTTCGGCGCATCGGGTTGAGGCGACCTCCGGAGGGTGCCGCGAATCGCAGTGGGCCGCGCCCCGTCGAAGACGCCGCGCGATCCGCAAGATTTGAGTGATGGCGCGACTGAGGTGCCTCACCGGTTTCCACTCGGATCGATGCCGCTCTAAAAGAGGTATCGTCGCGCTACGCCATGATCGCTTGGCCGGCCGCCGCATCTGAAGAGGGTTTCCCATAGCTTCCTTGCCGCCACCGGCCCCCCTCGATGCCCGGGAGATCCGCTCGATCTTCACGGGGATCATGCTCGCCATGTTCCTGGCGGCATTGGACCAGACGATCATCGCGGCGGCGCTGCCTTTGATCTCGCGCGATCTCGGCGATGTGCAGAACCTCCCTTGGGTCGCGACCGCATATCTCCTGGCCGCGACGGCGGTGACGCCGCTCTACGGCAAGGCTAGCGACATCTATGGGCGCAGGGTGATGCTGCTTCTCGGCATCGCGACCTTCGTCGCCGGATCGATCGCTTGCGCGCTCGCGCCCTCGATGCTCGTTCTCGTGCTTGCGCGAGGGCTGCAAGGGCTCGGCGGCGGCGGCTTGATCTCGCTCGCGCAAACGATCATCGCCGACATCGTGTCGCCGAAGGAGCGGGGACGCTATCAGGTACGGATCGCGAGCGTTTTTTTGGCGTCGGGCCTCGCCGGTCCTTTTCTCGGGGGTTTCCTGGCCCAGCATTTCCACTGGTCCGCGATCTTCTGGATCAACGTGCCGCTCGGTCTTTTGGCCTTCGGCCTCACCAACAAGCTCTTGCGCAAGCTGCCGCGCCATGATCGGCCGCATCGGCTCGATATCCTGGGTGCGGCGTTGATGGCGTTAGCGACCACTCTCCTCATGTTCGCGCTCAATGGAGAAGGGGCCGCGATCGGCAAGGGCTCGTTCTGGTTCGCGGCGCTCATCGGCGCCTCCATCGTGATGTGGGCGCTCTTCGCCTTGCGTATCCGGCTTGCTTCCGAACCGCTCGTGCCGCTTCGGGTGCTCGCCAATCCGGTGGTGCGCACGGCGGCCATTGCCTCGAGCCTCGGGGTGGGCACGAATGTCGCAATGACCATTTTCGTGCCGATTTACCTGCAGGCGGAAATGCAGCTTTCGGCGAGCCAATCCGGCATCGCGCTCATCCCCCTCATGGCGGGCGGCGTGATCGGAGCGATGATCTCGGGCCGAACCATGGCGCGAGTGCGCCACTACAAGCGCCTGCCGCTGATCGGCCTCATGCTCGCGACGCTTGCCATGGCGATCGTGGCGGTGGTGGGACCGCGGCTATCGCTCACGGCATTCGTGGCGATCCTCGGCATCTCGGCGGTCGCGCTCGGCACACTGTTTCCGGTGGCGACTGTCGCGATCCAGAACGCCGTCGCTCACCAGGATCTCGGCATCGCAACGGCGAGCATGAACTTTTTTCGTCAGTTGGGCGGAGCCATCCTGGTCGCGGTCTATGGAGCGATCGTCGTCGGCGGCACAAGCGGAGCGAGCGCGACATCGGTCGAAGAGCTCGCGCGCAATGCCGCCGCGAGCGGCACCGATCTCGCATTTTTGTTCCAGCTGGTGTTCGCCGTCGCGGCCGCTGGCTTCGCGCTCGCGCTTCTCGCCTTCATGGCGATGGAGGAGCGGCCGCTGCGCGTCACACGGCCCGGGGTTCCCTCGACGGCCGAGTGACGGTCATCGCGAACCTGCGGAACCATGCGGGTCCTGTCTAGGGCATGATCCGCAAAAGTGGCCCCAGTTTTGCGATGAGATCATGCGGTAAAACAAGAAGATAACCTGATGCTACCGATCTCATCTAAACGCAACGCGTTCTAAATGGCGTAATCGGCAGAGATGCGCGCTTCGGGCAAGGTCGTGCTCAGCGGGGTGGTCGCGCCTCTGCGCGTCATATTCGCATACATGCCTTTGATGGCGCTCGAGGCGGTCGTCGCGAACAGGAATGGCAGGAGCGCGTGCACGAGCGCGGCGCAGGAAGCCGCGAACAGCTTTCCGGCATATGACATCGCAACCCCAAAATGCTCGCCATAGCTTTCGCCCACGGCATGTGGATGGGACGTGAACAGGCCCTTGAGGGATTGGCGCATGAGGGGCTCCTTTATCGACCGCGGAGAGAGTTTGCGCGCGATCCGATGCAAAGGCATCGCCAAAATCTGGTGGATCGGCAGTTAATCCGGTAAGTTCATCCCAAACAAGCTGGGAATCTTGGGATGAAATCTATAGCTATTGATGCAACGGACAAACGTTTGCTCGCCGAGCTCCAGCGCGACGTGACCCTGTCGCTCGACGACCTTGGTGAGCGGGCGAGCCTTTCCCGCAATAGCTGCTGGCGACGCGTGAGCCGGCTCGATGAAATGGGCGTCGTCAAAGGGCGCGTGGCCTTGCTTGATCCCGAGGCGGTCAATGCCAAGCTCATGGTGTTCATCGCAGTGCGCACGAGCCGCCACAGCGCCGATTGGGCCGAGCGCTTTCGAGCCGCCGTGAAGGACATCCCGGAGATCGTCGGCGCCTTCCGCACCGCCGGCGAGATCGATTACATCTTGCAAGCCCGCGTGCCCGACGTTTCGGCCTATGATGCGCTCTACCAGAGGCTGATCGCCCGCATCGATATGCTCGATGTCTCCGCGACGTTCGTGATGGAGATCATGAAGGAGACGACGGAAATTCCGCTGGGCTATGTCTGAGCGGCGCGCATTCCTGTTGCGCGGCTGCAACTTGACGCTTTCTTTACCTTAACGGGCCATCAACGATCGTGATCTTCGGCGAATGGCCGGATAAGCGCCCTTGTTTCGTCGCATTGTCAGCCGAGTGACTGGCGAGGGACGGGTTAGTCGGGTCGGCGTGGTCGGCACGCGCTGCTCATGGGGTTTAGTGACGGGTCAATTTCGATGAATCCAGCCGATGTCGCGCAAACCGCGCTCCCAAGCTTCGCTCCGAGCATGTCGATCTGGACCCTGTTTTGGCAGGCCCACATCGTCGTGAAGCTCGTCATGATCGGGCTAATCTTCGCTTCGGTATGGTGCTGGGCAATCATCTTGAACAAGGCCCTTCTTTATAAGCGGCTCGCGCGGGAGATGGACCAGTTCGAGGATTTGTTCTGGTCAGGGCAATCGCTCGATGAGCTTTACCGAGACCTCGCGGAAACGCAGCCGACCGGAATGGCGGCGGTGTTCCTCGCCGCCATGACCGAATGGAAGCGCTCGCTCGAGGGCACCGGCAAAGCTTTCGGCAGCTTCGCCGGCCGCGTCGAGAAGGTGATGGACGTCGCCATTCTGCGTGAGACCGAGCGGCTCAACAGAGGCCTGATGGTGCTCTCCAATATCGCCTCGGCCGGCCCCTTCATCGGCCTCTTCGGCACGGTGTGGGGCATCATGAACTCCTTCATGGCGATTGCGGCCTCCAAGAATACGAGCCTTGCGGTCGTCGCGCCGGGAATCTCGGAATCCCTCTTCGCGACCGCAATCGGTCTCGTGGCGGCGATTCCCGCCGTCATCGCCTATAACAGCTTCCATGCGCGCGTTTTGAATCTGCAGACCAGGCTCGAGGGCTTCGCCGACGAATTCTCCGCGATCTTGTCGCGGCAGGTCGATCAGCGGCTCGCGGCCTGAGGCGAGAGGGTTTCGAGGCAATGGCCGGGAAGGTCGCGGCGGCCCTGGCGGGCGGAAAAAGCGCGGGAAGGCGACGCCGGCGTCATCATTCGGCCATTGCCGAGATCAATATGACGCCGTTCATCGATGTGATGCTCGTGCTCTTGATCGTGTTCATGGTGACCGCGCCATTGCTCACCGCAGGCGTGCCGCTCGATCTGCCGCAGACCGGCGCCAAGGCGCTGAACGTGGAAAAGCAGCCGGTAACGATCTCGATCGATGAGAACGGCAAGGTGTTCCTGATGGACAAGCCCGTCGATGACGCCGCGCTCTTGGACACGCTCAAAGGGATCGCGGCGAACGGTTCGGACGAGCGCATTTATGTGCGCGGTGCCAAGCAGGTCGGTTATGGGCGCGTCGCCCAGGTGATGTCGATGATCACCGCGGCGGGCTACAAGCGCGTGGCGCTTGTCACGCAGCCGGAGCCGGGGCCGAGCAATTGAGGACAGGTTGAGGTGAAGATCGACTGGTCCGAGCCCGGCTTGCCGCTTTCCGCCACCGCGCATGCGGTGGTTCTGGTGGCGAGCCTTATCGGTCTCTCCTCGGCGCAGCCTTTCGCGGACGCGGAAGAGACGCTTCCGGTGGAAATCATCACGGCGGATCAGTTCAGCGCCATGACCAAAGGCGAGAAAACCGCCAAAGAGGTCCAGCCGACACCGAAGCCGCGCATCGACAAGATCGCCGAGACCGAGCAGTTGAAGCCGACGCAAGGCACGGATCAGACCGACGTGCCGACGCCTCCCGCCCGCGCGCCCGAGATCTCCGATGCGACGAGCGCACCGCCCTTGCCGCCCACGCGTCCGCCGGACCCCGTGAAGCCCGAGCCGAAGCCGGAGCCGCAAAAGACGGTTGAGCCGCAAAAGCCTGAGCCGCCGAAGGTCGACGCCGAGATTCCAAAGCCCCCTGAGAAACCGCAGCCACAGAAGGTCGCGAAGACGCCGGAGCTGCCGAAGGAAGTCGAGAAGCCGAAGCCGCAACCTCCGCAATTCGACAAGATTGCTCAGCTTCTCGAGCAGAAGAAGCTCGAAGAGCAGCCGAAGCCCGCAAAGCCCCCGGCGAAGGAGAAGGGCGAGCCGAGCTTCTCCACGAGCGCCATCGAGAAGCTGCTCGTGTCGAAGGAGAAGCCGCAAGCCTCGGGCTCCGTCGGGGCACAGTTGCAGAAGACGGCCTCGCTCGGGCTCCAGACCGGTAATTCGCCCAAACTTTCGCCTTC
Source organism: Hyphomicrobiales bacterium (assembly GCA_019246665.1). Classification (GTDB taxonomy): domain Bacteria; phylum Pseudomonadota; class Alphaproteobacteria; order Rhizobiales; family Beijerinckiaceae; genus GAS188. The sequence goes on along the minus strand of JAFAQA010000033.1, from coordinate 21,279 downwards.
GATGCGCGATGCGCTCGCCGGCTTGTTGAAAGATCAGGTCGGAAAATGCTTCGAGCTCCCGCCCGGAATGGACGAGACCAAGATTCGCCAAGGTGTGGTCCGCGTCGTGTTCAAGGAAGACGGCAATCTCGCGGAACGCCCGCAAATCGCGAGCACATCTTCAGACCCCGGCGTGCGCGCGGTCGCCGGCGCGCTGCAACGCGCCATCATGCGCTGCGCGCCTTATCGCATCCCGGCGCAATTCCTTCCGTTCTTCGACCAGTGGAAGGATACGCTCTTCGAGCCGCCCGAGTCTCTGGGTTGAGGCTTTCTCGTCACAGTCGGGCCGCAAGTTGCAGCTAACCGAAACCGGCATATTCATCAGCCGCAGCAGATCATGAACAAACGCATTTCCCGCCGTTCCCTCGCATTCGGCCTTGCGGCGACGCCGCTCATAGCCGCAACGGCGCGAGCGGAACTTGTCGTTTCGCTCGATCGTGCCAACTTCCAGCCGATGCCGATCGCGATCCCCGATCTGCAAGGGGAAGGTGATCTCGGGGCTCGCGTCGCGGCGGTCATCGCCAATGATCTGCAGCGCTCGGGCGTCTTCGCGCCGATCGACAAGAGAGCCTTTATCGACAAGGCGGTCTCGCCCAATGTGATGCCGCAATTCGATTCCTGGCGGGCCATCAATGCGCAAGCCCTGGTCACCGGGCGCGTGCAGCGCGATTCGGCGCGGATGCACGCGGAGTTTCGATTGTGGGACGTCGCATCAGGCGAGCAGGCGACCGGTCAACAATACACGACCGACGCCAATAACTGGCGGCGCGTCGCTCACCTGATCGCGGATGCGATCTATTCGAAGATCACGGGTGCTGGCGGATTTTTCGATTCGCGTATCGTTTATGTCGACGAGACGGGACCGAAACAGGCGCGCCGCAAGCGCCTCGCGCTCATGGACCAGGACGGCGCGAATGTGCGCTACCTCACCGAAGGCAATGAGCTCGTCGTGACGCCGCGATTCTCGCCCTCGAGCCAGGAGGTCACCTATATGGCCTTCGCGCCGAACGGCGATGCGAGCGTGCGCCTCCTCAATATCGAAACGGGCCAGCGCGAAATCGTTGGAAACTTTCCGGGAATGACCTTCTCGCCCCGCTTCTCGCCCGATGGTGAGCGCGTGGTGATGAGCCTCGAGCAAAGCGGCAATGCCAATATCTACACCATGGACCTTCGCTCGCGAGCGACGACCCGTCTCACCGACACCAGCGCGATCGACACCTCACCGTCCTACTCGCCTGACGGGACGCAGATCGTCTTCGAAAGCGATCGCGGCGGCGCGCAGCAGCTTTACGTGATGGCAGCGAGCGGAGGCTCGGCGCGCCGCATCTCCTTCGGGCAAGGTCGATATTCGACGCCGGTCTGGTCGCCGAAGGGCGATTACATCGCCTTCACGCGACAGACGGCCAATTCGTTCGGCATCGGCGTCATGAAGCCGGACGGCTCGGGTGAGCGCATTTTGACCGAGGGCTTCCACAATGAGGGGCCGACCTGGGCGCCGAACGGGCGGTATCTGATGTTTTTCCGCGACCAGGGCGGCGCGAAAATCTTCATGGCCGATGTCACGGGTCGCGTGGACATCGCGGTGCCAACCCCGAGCTTCGGCTCGGACCCGGCCTGGAGCCCACTCCTCAGCTGATAGGAGGAGGCGGGGGCGTTGTGATGCGGCGGGCGCGATCAACGCGCATGTTGGGGATCAAACGTCGGCAAGCACATTCGCGTGATAGCTCAAGATTTACGATCACTTGCTCAGCCGCGCCCCAAATTTGCCATTCACCACCCGTTTACCCTGAGGCCAAGTTTAGCGCTTCAAAAGCATTTTCGGCATCGGCCTAAGCTCTCATCAAGGTTGATGGAACCTTGGCTTAACCGGCACCGGCTATGTGAGGCCCGATTGTTGCGTTCCTTGAATCCGGAGGTCCGGCATGTTTCATCTACCCGTCTCGGCTCGCGCCGTGAAATTTGCGCTTGTCGTCGCGGCGGCACTCGCTGCGTCCGCATGCGCCAAGAACGGCGATGAGGCGGGCCAGTTCGGGGCCGGCGCGGGCGCGCCCGGCAGCCAGCAGGATTTCGCCGCCAATGTCGGGGACCGCATCTTCTTCGAGACCGATTCTTCGGAGCTGACGCCGACCGCCCAGGCGACCCTGAGCAAGCAGGCCGCTTGGCTCTCCCGCTATGCCAATTACTCGTTCACCATCGAAGGCCATGCGGATGAGCGCGGCACGCGCGAATACAATTTCGCGCTCGGTGCAAGACGCGCACAAGCCACGCATGACTACTTGGTCTCGAAAGGGATTTCGGCCTCGCGCATGCGCACGGTCTCTTACGGGAAGGAGCGCCCGGTTGCGACTTGCGACGACATTTCGTGCTGGTCGCAGAATCGCCGCGCCGTTACAGTCCTTTCCGGCGCTCCTGCGTCCTGAGCGGGGCGCACGTCGGCGCTCTCTTTCGCGCTCGCCGGCTTTCCGTCGTCGAGCCGCCTGATTCCTGCCGCGCTGCCGGTTAATCTGGCGTCGAGCCACGCCCCAAGCCAAGAATGGTTTCGGTGCGGCGCGGCTTGAGGCATGATCCGGAAGAGTGGAATCCACTTTTTCCGAAAAGGTCATGCCCCGCCAGTGACTTTGAGCATGATGATGGCAGCATGCTCTGCTTTCGATTAAGGGGCTACTGCGCCATGATGCGTCCCGTGACGTTGGTTGCAATTCTCGCTGCGGCGCTCGGACTTCTTGCTGTTCCGGCACGGGCCCAGGACGAAGCGGATGTGGTCGTCCGCTTGTCGCAGCTCGAGGCGCAAATGCGCCAGATGTCCGGGAAGATCGAGGAGCTGCAATTCCAGAACCAGCAGCTGCGTGACCAGCTCAAGCGTTTCCAGGAAGATACGGAATTCCGTTTTCAGGATAACGGCAAGGGGACGGGTCCGGCGACGGCTTCCCACGCGCCGCCGGTCCACGACAATCCGCCGCCCCGTCAGATCGTGACGGCGCCTCCCGTCCCGCCCCCGGTGGCTGCGGGTCCCGCAACGCCCGGGCCTCGCGTGGCGACCCGCGGTGACGTCTTCAATCCCGAGGCTGATCCCGGCGCTCCGGGTGCGCCCAGGCCACTCGGCTCCCCGGAAAGCGCGGCACCCCCGCCGATGCGGCGCTCCGCCGTTCCGGGGCCGATCATGGAGCAGCCGGACGGGGTCCCGGGCGATCCGGCTACCCCACTCGACATCGCTGGCATCGGCAATCCCCCGGGCGCGCCGCAGGGGCAGCCGCGCCAGGCCGAAACCTCGATGGCCGCGACGGGCACCGATTCGGCTCGTTCGGATTTCGACAACGCCTACACCTACATCCAGCAGCATCAATTCGAGCAGGCCGAGATGGGGTTTCGCAGCTTCTTGCAATCTCATCCGCGGTCGAAGCTCACGCCCGATGCCACCTATTGGCTTGGCGAAAGCTATCTTCAGCGGGCGCGCTATCGAGATGCCGCCGAGCAGTTCCTGAAGATCACGACGAGCTACGGCACCTCGCCGAAGGGGCCGGACAGCATGTTCAAGCTCGGCGTCTCCTTGCGGGGGCTCGGCGCCAATGACCAGGCCTGCGCCACGTTCGCCGAGGTCGGGCGGAAATACCCTTCGGCGCGTGCGGCTCTGCTGAAGGATGTGCAGCGCGAGCAGCAGCGCGCCAAATGTCCGAGCTGAGCAAGGCGGGAAAGGGCCGAAAGGCCACGGCTGGCGAAACGTGGCCGGCAACGGCGGACAATGCGTCGAATCGGCACGAGGCGAGGCATCGTCAGATCGACCTTGATGAGGCGAGAGCGCTTCTCTTGCCTCTCCTCGGCTCCGCGCCTCGCATTCTGCTCGCCGTCTCGGGAGGGCCCGATTCCATCGCCCTGATGCGGCTTTCCTCCCTGGCCGCGAAGGTCGAATCTGTGACCGAGCTCCATGCCGCTACGGTGGATCACGGCTTGCGAGAGAATTCACGCACCGAGGCTGAAAGGGTTGGCGCCTGGGCGCGCGAATGCGGCGTCGCGCACACCGTTCTGAGCTGGGAAGGGCGAAAGCCCTCGGCACGAATCCAGGAGCGGGCGCGGAGCGCGCGCTACGCCTTGCTCGATGCCAGGGCGCGGGAAATCGGGGCGACCCACCTGATCACAGCCCACACGCTCGACGATCAAGCCGAAACGGTGCTGATGCGGATGGCGCGCGGTTCCGGGATTGCCGGGCTCGCCGGCATGCGAGCTTTCTCTGAACGGCGCGGGCTCGTCCATGCGCGGCCATTTCTCGGCGTTCCGAAGGCGCGACTCCTCGCCACCTGCCGTGCCCATCGCTGGCCCTTCGTCGATGATCCGTCCAATCAAGATCCGCGCTTTGCGCGCGCGCGCTGGCGCCGCCTCGCGCCGGCATTGGCAAGAGAGGGCCTCACCGCGGAGAGGCTTGCAAAGCTGGCAGAGCGCGCCGCATCTGCCGAGGAGGCGCTCCACTTGAAAGCAGAGGCGGCTTTTACGGCTGCCTGTATCGAGGATGGCGATGATGGTCTTATCCTCGACATGGAGCGCATCGTGCCTCGCGAGCCGCGCGAGATGACGTTGCGAATTTTGCTGCAGGCCTTGAGGAGGGTCACGGGCGAACATGCGAGCCCGATCCGGCTCGAGCGGGCCGAGGCCTTCCTCGACGCTCTGTCCACCGCCTTCAGAGCGCGGAAGACGCTGAAACGCACCCTCGGCGGTGCTCTTTTGGCATATGATGGCGCACAAGGTCTGCGGCTGCGCCGCGAAGCTGAGCGCCGCCGTGGCCGGAAGCGTGAGGGGGGCGTTCCCAAGCCCGCTCTTCCGGCTCGGTGCCGCAAGGCTTCCCAGGCAAATCAGGGTAACTCTATTGCGTTATCGGCGCTGGTTTGAGGGGCGATTTGGCTCTATGGTCGCTCCCTCGGCGATATTGGCTTGGAAAGACAGCATCTCGCCCCTACATTATTATTGCTTCGGTTGTGATCGGCCCTCGTGAACGCGGCTGGAGCATCGCGCTAGAACATAAGTGAAGCGATGAATCCGAATCTCCGCAATTTTGCGCTTTGGGCCATCATCATCCTCCTGGTGCTCGCGCTCGTGACGCTGTTCCAGAATCCAGGGCAGCGCGCCGGCTCGTCTGAAATTCCTTACAGCCAGCTTCTCGTCGAGGCGGATCAAGGCCGCATCTCCAACGTCGTGATTTCGGGACAAGAGGTCACTGGCACGTTCACGGATGGCAAGCCCTTCCAGACCTATATGCCGAACGATCCGGATTTCATCCGCAAGCTCTCGGCGAAGGGGGTCCAGATCACTGCCAAGCCGCAATCTTCGGAGACGCCATGGTTCATGGCCATCCTTCTCAACTCGCTGCCCTTCCTGCTCATCGTCGGCGCCTGGTTCTTCCTGTCGCGGCAGATGCAGAATGGGGCCGGACGAGCGATGGGCTTCGGCAAATCGAAGGCAAAGCTCCTCAACGAGGCTCATGGCCGCGTCACCTTCGAGGATGTCGCCGGCGTGGACGAGGCGAAAGAGGACCTCCAGGAGATCGTCGAGTTCCTGAAGGACCCGCAGAAATTTCAGCGCCTCGGCGGGCGTATCCCGCGCGGCGTGCTTCTCGTCGGCTCGCCCGGCACCGGCAAGACGTTGATCGCGCGCGCCGTCGCCGGCGAGGCGAATGTCCCCTTCTTTACCGTCTCGGGCTCTGACTTCGTCGAGATGTTCGTCGGTGTCGGTGCCTCGCGCGTGCGTGACATGTTCGATCAGGCGAAGAAGAATGCGCCTTGCATCATCTTCATCGACGAGATCGATGCGGTCGGCCGCCATCGCGGCGCTGGTCTAGGCGGCGGCAATGACGAGCGTGAGCAGACGCTGAACCAGCTGCTGGTCGAGATGGACGGCTTCGAGGCGAATGAAGGCATCATCATCATCGCCGCCACGAACCGGCCCGACGTTCTCGATCCGGCGCTCCTGCGGCCTGGCCGCTTCGATCGCCAGATCGTGGTGCCCGCCCCCGACGTCCTCGGCCGCGAGAAGATCCTCAAGGTTCACGTGCGCAAGGTGCCGCTTGCGCCCGATGTCGAGCTCAAGACGATCGCGCGCGGCACGCCTGGCTTCTCCGGCGCCGATCTCATGAATCTCGTGAACGAGGCGGCTCTCCTCGCGGCGCGCCGCGGACGGCGCCTCGTCACGATGGCCGAATTCGAGGACGCCAAGGACAAGGTGATGATGGGCGCCGAGCGCCGAAGCCTTGTCATGACCGAGGACGAGAAGCGGCTCACCGCTTATCACGAGGCAGGCCATGCGCTCTTGGCCCTCAATGTTCCGGCGACCGATCCGGTGCACAAGGCGACCATCATTCCGCGGGGGCGCGCGCTCGGCATGGTCATGCAGCTCCCCGAGCGGGACAAATTGTCGATGAGCTACGAGCAGATGACCTCTCGCCTCACCATCATGATGGGCGGAAGGGTCGCCGAGGAGCTCGTCTTCGGCGCCGACAAGGTGACCTCGGGCGCAGCCTCCGACATCGAGCAGGCGACGCGGCTTGCCCGCATGATGGTCACGCGCTGGGGTTTCTCGAGCGAGCTCGGCACGGTTGCCTATGGCGAGAACCAGGAAGAGGTGTTCCTCGGCTACTCCGTGTCGCGCCAGCAGAACATCTCCGAGGCGACGGCGCAGAAGATCGATGCTGAGATCAGGCGGCTCGTCGAGCACGGCTACGCGGAAGCGACCCGTATCCTGACCGACAAGAAGGATGAGCTCGAGAATCTCGCCCAAGCTCTGCTCGAGTTCGAGACGCTGACCGGCGAGGAGATTCGCGATCTCTTGACGGGCAAGCGCCCTGTGCGCGAGCAACCCGAGGAGCCGAAGCCTCAGCGCGGCTCACCCGTACCTCAGGCCGGCCGCGGTCGGCCCCGCCCCGAGCCCGATCCGGGTCTCGAGCCCCAGCCGCAAACCTGAATTTACCGCGTGATGATGGTCGAGGCTGGCGAGCTTCGCTGCTCCCAGCCTTGACGTTCGAGTTCCGGCGTCTCGCATTCCTCTTCGGGATAGCCGATGCATAAATAGCCGATCAGCTTCCACTTCGGTGGCGTGTCGAGGATCGCCGCGATGCGCGAAGGGTCGAGAATCGACACCCATCCGACGCCGATACCTTCAGCCCGTGCCGCGAGCCACAAGGTATGGATCGCGATCACGCCCGAATATTCGATCATTTCCGGCATGGTGCGGCGCCCGAGACCATGGCCCTGCAGCGTTTCCCGGTCGGTAAAAACGGCGACCTGGACGGGAGCCTCCGCAAGACCGGCGAGCTTGAGGCGTGCGTAGAGGCGCGCTTTCCCGGGTTGTTGATCGCGCAGCGCTTGCGAGTTGCAAGCCTCGAAACATGCGCGGATCGACGCCCTCCTTGCCTCATCCTCGACGATGACGAAACGCCAGGGTTGGCTGAGGCCGACCGATGGCGCGAGGCAGGCGATCTCGAGGAGGCGCTGCAGCGTGCCGCTCGGGAGCGGCGTTCGCTGAAAATGGCGAACATCGCGGCGCCATCTGAAAAGCTCGAGCAGTCCCGCGCGAAAGCCCGGATCGAAAGCCGGCAAGGTGTATCTGGAGCGCAAGGGCTCGTCCCTCATCGAGCAAGTTCCCTCAACCCGAGCCTGATGAGCTGCGATGCTGCCGGATTCTCGCCCGCGCTCTTGAGCGCGGCCGCGATCGCGGCGCTCGCCTGCGGCGGTGCGTAGCCGAGGTTGGTGAGGGCAGAGATCGCATCGGCGACCGGCTGCGGCAGGCCGGCCTTGGCCTCGACCGCGCCCGCGAGCCGCGCGACGAGCGGGTCGATCGGCGCGAAGGCTGGCGCCTTGTCCTTGAGCTCGGTCACGAGCCGCTCGGCGAGCCTGCCGCCCACGCCCGACGCACGTTGAAGCTGCGATTTGTCCCGGCTCGCGACGGCGGTCGCGAGCTCGCCCGGATCGAGAGTCGAAAGAATAGCGAGCGCGACCTTTGCGCCCACACCCTGCACGGTTTGCAAAAGACGAAACCATTCCCGCTCCGCTTCGTCGCGAAAGCCAAAGAGACGGATGGCATCCTCGCGCACCTGCGTCTCGATCAAGAGCGAGGCTTCTTCTCCGGCTCTGGGCAAGGCCTGGAGGCTGCGCCCGGAACAATGGACGAGGTAACCGACGCCGCCCACGTCGAGGATGACGGCGTCCTCGCCATAGCTGTCGACGAAACCTCTGAGCTTGCCGATCATGCACGTGTCCCGCAGCGTCTATTACGCTTTGCTCATAGCGGATTTCGTGCCGCGAAGGCGAGCCGGATGCGTTTGACCCGGATCCTTATCAGACGGCCGTCCCGTTCGCGCGCGATGCCTCAGGCGAGTCGGCCTCGGTGATGGGCGTGAGTGATCGCGACCGCGAGCGCGTCGGCAGCGTCGGCAGCGCGCGGATCGGCCTGTGGGAGCAAGAGGCGAATCATCGCCTCGACTTGCTGCTTTTCGGCATGGCCGACGCCAACGACGGTCTTCTTGATGAGGTTTGCCGCATATTCTGCGACTGGAAGCCCGAGCAGCGCCGGGGCGAGGAGTGCGACACCGCGGGCATGGCCGAGCTTGAGCGTGGCGCGCGCATCCTTGCTGACGAAGGTCTCTTCGACGGCGGCCTCGCGCGGGGCATGCTCGGCGATGATTGCGCTCAGGCCCTCATGCAATTGCAAGAGCCTTTCGGCGAGCGAGCGCTTCTCGTTGCTCTTGATAACCCCGCAAGCGATGAAGGAAAGCCGAGACCCCTCGACCGCGATCACGCCCCAGCCGGTCCGCCGCAAGCCGGGGTCGAGGCCGATCAGGCGCAGATCAGGCAGCTTACCCCTCCATCTTCGCCAGCAGCGCGTCTGAAATCTCGAAATTCGCATAGACCTTCTGCACGTCGTCATTGTCCTCGAGGGTGTCGACGAGCCGGATCAGCTTCTCGCCGCTCTCGTCATCGACTGCGATGGAGTTTTGCGGGCGCCAAGCCAGGGTCGCCTTGCGGGGCGGCCCGAATTTCGCTTCCAGCGCCTTCGCGGTCTCGGCGAGGTCCTCGGCCGCGCAGATGATCTCGTGCCCGTCTTCCGTCGAGGAGACGTCGCTCGCGCCGGCTTCAATGGCGGCCTCGAGCATTGCTTCTTCGCTCGCGACCTTGGGGTCATATTCGACGAGGCCGATGCGCTGGAACATGAAGGAGACGGCGCCGGTCTCGGCGAGGTTGCCGCCGCTCTTGGTGAAATAGGAGCGGATCTCGGAGGCGGTGCGGTTGCGATTATCCGTCAAGGCCTCGACGATCAATGCGACGCCGCCAGGTCCGTAGCCTTCGTAACGGACCTCGTCGTAATTCTCCGCATCACCGCCTTGCGCTTTCTTCACGGCACGCTCGATATTGTCCTTCGGCATGTTCTCGGCGCGCGCCGCCTGGATGGCGAGACGAAGGCGTGGGTTGAACGCAGGGTCGGCCTGGCCGATCTTCGCCGCGACGGTGATCTCGCGGGCGAGCTTCGCGAAGAGCTTGGCGCGCATGGCGTCCTGCTTGCCCTTGCGGTGCATGATGTTCTTGAACTGGGAATGACCGGCCATCAAGGTCTCCGGCTGGGCTGGAACGGCGCTATCATCGCAAGGGATGCTGAACGCTCGAGCTTATAAGGCAGAGGCGGCCGTGAACCAAGGCTCGCGGAGGTCTCCTGAATGCGCCGGGTGGCGGCCATTTTTTGCAGCTTGTCAATCGAATCTGCGTTCCTTACGTTCCTCATGGAGGGCGGAGCACTGATCACATGCGCGCGGCCAAGGAAAAAAATATCAAAGCCATTGTGAGAGATACGCTTCGCCATGGCTTCGAAAACGTTACAATTGAGAATGTTCTTGTCCAAACTGGCGTGGACAGGGACGGCGACCCCGTGCTCTTGATCAAGGTTATTCTAGAGGGTCTACCCAAGGAGCAAGAGATCTTGACTATGTCGAGCGCCGTGCGGCGCCTCAGGCCCAAGCTTGCTAGGATCGGCGAACAAGCCTTTCCTCTGATCTCCTATATTTCCAACACAGAGGCGAGGGCTGCGAAGCTTGCAACCTCGTGATTTTCTAAGGGTCGCGGAGTCACTCGTAAACGCCTCAAGCGGTAAACCGGCCCAGGCCCATTTACGCCGGGCGGTGAGCACCACCTATTACGCCATGTTTCACTTGCTGGCTCGGTGCTGCGCCGATCTTCTGATCGGCGGCAAGGGTGCGGATCGATCTAACCCCGCTTGGCATCAGGTCTACCGTTCACTCGAACACGGAGCAGCGAAATCAGCCTGTAATAGTACGTCAAAAATCAACCTCTTCCCCAAGGACATCCAAGAATTTGCTGGTCAATTTATTGTAATGCAGGGCAAGCGGCATCAAGCCGACTACGATCCGATGGAGCGTGTGTACAAGTCAGCTGTGCAGGCAGACATTGAAGTTGTTAACAACATTATCAGTCGTTTTAACCGGACTGCCATCAAGGATCGTCGTGCGTTCGCAGCGCACGTGCTGTTCAAATCCAGAACTTAGGAGGGCTCTGCAATTTCTACGCGCCCTCATCAGCAGCGGGACGATCGTGCACGAGACCCTTACCCATTTTTAACCATAAGCACCCCTTAAATGGCCCTCATGTCGAACCTGATCCTTCGCCCGCAAAATCGCCGTCTCGCCCTTCTCCTTGTCGGAGTGGTTGAGTTCATGAGCCTTGCCGCCTTGAGCCCGGTCCATGCCGAGCAGGATTTCGGCGCCTGCCTCGAAGGCGTACGCGCGGAAGCCGCCGCCAAGGGGGTCTCGGCCGCAACCTTCGATTCGCAGTTGCGGGGGCTCTCCCCCGACAGGACCGTGCTCGATCTCCAACAGCAGCAGCCGGAGTTCAAGACGCCGATCTGGGATTATCTCGCCGCGCTCGTCGACGACCAGCGTATCGCGGATGGCCGGGCCATGCTGGCGCAATGGCGATCGACGCTCGATGCCGTCGAGGCGCGCTTTGGGGTCGATCGCCATGTGGTGGTCGCCGTCTGGGGCGTCGAGTCCGATTTCGGCAAATCCATCGGCAAGCGTCCCTTGGTGCAATCGCTCGCGACGCTCGCCTGCTACGGCGAGAAGGCTTCGTATTTTCGCGGCGAGTTGATCACCACCCTCAAGATCATCGATGACGGCAACGTCAACCCGGAACATCTCGTTGGTTCCTGGGCCGGGGCCTTCGGGCATACGCAATTCATGCCCTCGACCTTCATGCGGCTCGCGGTGGACATGGATGGCAGCGGCAAGCGCGATATCGTTGACTCGGTGCCGAACGCGCTCGGCTCGACTGCGAATTTTTTGCGCAGGTCCGGCTGGACGACGGGGGAGAGCTGGGGTTTCGAAGTCGTTCTGCCGGAGGGTTACCGTGGCCCCACCGGACGAGGCGCCAAGCGGCCGTTTTCGGCTTGGGCGGCCGCTGGCATCAGGCGGGCCGACGGGCACGCCCTGCCTGCTTCGGGAACGGCAGGTCTCATCGTCCCTGCGGGTCGCGAAGGGCCAGCTTTTCTGGTGACGCATAATTTCGATGCGATCTATTCCTACAATGCGGCCGAGTCCTATGCGCTCGCGATTTCTCTCCTTTCCGACCGGCTGAAAGGTGCAGGCCCGCTCGTCGGCACGTGGCCGACGAATGATCGCGGTCTCTCACGCGCTGAACGCAAGGAGGTCCAGGGTCTTTTGACGCAACGCGGCTACGACGTCGGGACGCCGGATGGCGCCGTCGGCGCCAAGACGCATGAAGCGATCAAGGCCTATGAGGCAAGGCTCGGCCTCCCCCAGACGGGCCGACCCGGCGGTATGGTGCTCGACGCCCTGCGTGCGGGGCGATAGCCTCGCAGAGGCCCGGGACGCCGAAGGTTGATGAAATCTTTTGGCCTTCTCAGGGGCGAGGAGTGTGACCGAGCCCCATTGTGTTCGCATGGACGCTTGGCCATCCACGGGGAGCGCCGCGATGGATTACCGCAAAGAGCTCATCGTCAAGCCCGAGACGCAGGTGCGGCTCGACCGCATCGACCCGCGCTTTTCGGAGGTCTCGCTTGACAATCAGGAGATCGACACCCGCATCGAGAAGAATCGCGCCCGCATGGCCGATCAGCAACTGCGCATCTACGCGGAGCGCCGCCATTCGGTGCTGATCGTGCTGCAAGGCCTGGATGCGGCCGGCAAGGACGGTGTCGTCAAGCACATCCTCTCCGCCATGAACCCCATGAGCTGCACCGTCACCTCTTTCAAGGTGCCGACATCCGAGGAAGCGGCGCATGACTTCTTATGGCGCCACCACAAGCGGGCGCCGGCGAGCGGCTGGGTCTCGATCTTCAACAGGAGCCATTACGAGGCGGTGCTGGTGGAACGCGTGCACAAGCTCGTTCCTAAGAAGGTCTGGTCGAAGCGCTACGAGATGATCAACGCATTCGAAAAGCTCCTGCACCGCAATCGCACGACCCTGGTCAAGCTCTTCCTGCACATTTCCAAAGAAGAGCAGCTTCGCCGCTTCAAGGATCGTCTGGACGAGTCCGACAAGCGGTGGAAGATCAGCGAGGACGATTACACCGAGCGCGCATTCTGGGGTGATTACATGAAGGCCTATGAGGACGCGCTCTCGAAGACGAGCACGGCGCGCGCGCCCTGGTATGTGGTGCCGTCCGATCGCAAGCCGGTGCGCAATCTCGTGGCTTCCGAGATCATCGCCGACACGCTCGACGAGCTGAAGATCTCGCGACCGAAGCCGACGGTCGATATCGAGATGATCCGGAAGAAATATCATGAGGCGCAGGAGACCTGAATGGAGAGCCGCTGGTCGGAAGCGGAGGCGAGGCGCGCCGTCGCACGTTATGCGGAGCGCGGCATCGAAGAGGATCTCGCCTTGCGAACCTATTCGGCACGACTTCTTGGCACCGATCCGCGGCTCGTGCTCCATGGCGGGGGGAACACCTCGACCAAGACACGGATGCGCGATGTGTACGGCGACGAGGTATTGGTGCTCTGCGTCAAAGGAAGCGGTTGGGATCTCGCCACCATCGAGCCGGAAGGTCATCCCGCCGTGCGGCTGGAGCCGCTATTGCGGTTGCGAGCGCTCGACAAGCTTGCGGATGAGGAGATGGTGAGCGTGCAGCGTGCCAATCTTCTCGACAGCGGAGCGCCGAACCCTTCGGTCGAGACATTGCTGCACGCTTTCCTGCCGCACAAATTCATCGATCACACGCATTCGGTCGCCGCGGTGTCGATCGCCGACCAGCCCGATGTCGAGGAAATCTGCCGGCGCATTTATGGAGAGCGCATCGCTTGCGTGCCTTATGTGCTTCCCGGCTTTGGCCTTGCGAAGGCGGCGGCTTCGGCCTTCGAGGCCAATCCGCATGTCGAAGGGCTGATGCTGATCAAGCACGGCATCTTCACTTTCGGCGCCACGGCGCGTGAGTCCTATGAGCATATGATCGAGTTCGTGACCCTTGCCGAGAATTACATCGCGGTGAGCGCAACGGGCCGTCCCAAGGCTCGCAAGCAGGGAGACGTGACGTTGCCGGAGGCAGCCTTGTTGTTCCCGGCGCTGCGAGGCGCGTTGGCGACCGGCGCGCAAACTGCATGGCCGCGTCGCTGGATTTTCGATTGGCGCAAAGGGCCTGAGATCGAAGCTTTCCTCGCCGATGAGAAGCTCTCAGCTTGCGCGCTGCGCGGTCCCGCGACGCCCGATCACATCATCCGCCTCAAGGGCAAGCCGCTGATGCTCGCGACCCCGATGCATGACGCGCTCGACGGCTGGGCAGAGGGCACGTCGCGCGCGATACGGAACTATGTCGCCGAGTATGAAGCGTATTTTTCGCATCAGAACGCGCGCGCCGGCGGCAGGAAAAAAGCGCTCGACCCGATTCCGCGCGTCATCCTTGTTCCTGGGATCGGTCTTCTCGGCGTGGGCAAAGACAAGCTGGAGGCAAAGATCGCGGCAGACCTGTTCGAAGCCGCGATGGTGTCGATGATCGGCGCCGAGGCGATCGGCCGTTACGAGCCCATCGGCGAAGATGACCAGTTCGATATGGAATATTGGTCACTCGAGCAAGCAAAGCTGGGCAAATCGACGCCGAAGCGCCTCGCGCGCCACGTGGTCATGGTGACGGGAGGGGCGGGCGCTATTGGCGCCGCGACCGCAAGAGCCTTTGCACGCGAGGGCGCGGAGGTCGCGATCCTCGACATCGATTCGAGGGCGGTTGCCGAGGTCGCGAAATCGCTGGGTGACAATGCGCTCGGCCTCACCTGCGACGTGACCGAAAAGGCATCGGTTGAGATCGCCGTCGCGAAAGTCGTCGAGAGCTTCGGCGGGGTCGACATTCTGGTGTCGAACGCCGGGACCGCGCTCACCGGCATGATGGCCGAGATGCCGGAGGAAACCTTGCGCCAAAGCTTCGAGATCAATTTCTTCGCCCACCAGAATGTGGCGCGGAAAGCGATCGCTATCATGAAGCGGCAAAACCTCGGTGGCGTGCTGCTCTTTAACGTCTCGAAGCAGGCCGTCAATCCGGGCCCGAATTTCGGCGCCTATGGGACATCGAAAGCAGCTCTTCTCGCCCTCGTTCGTCAATATGCGCTGGAGCACGGCGGCGACGGCATTCGAGTCAACGCGCTCAATCCAGACCGCATCCGCTCCGGCCTGCTCACGCCACAGATGATCGAAGAACGCGCCGAGGCTCGCGGCGTTTCACCTTCCGACTATATGGCCGGCAATCTGTTGCGTGAGGAAGTCACCGCTCAGGATGTGGCCGACGCGTTCGTGGCCCAGGCGCTCATGCAGAAGACCACCGGCGACGTGATGACCGTCGATGGCGGCAACGTTGCCGCTATGATGAGATGAGGATCCGGCGATCGAGTTTCGAAGAATGGCCGACTTTGCCGCATATCATCATTGTAAAATCAGGGCCGCTGAACGAGGGAAGGTTGCAAATGGAAACGAAGCGTCAAAGCCGGAGCCAAAAACCGTCCGATATCCCCGCGAAGCCAGAGGCTTTGTCGCGCATATCGAGCTTCCATGCTCATGTTTATTACGACCCGCGCACGACGCGCGACAAGGCCGAGCGCTTGCGCGAGCTCGTGGCGGAGCGGTTCCTCGTGCGCAATGGAAATTGGCATGACGCGCCAGTCGGGCCGCATCCGAGCGCGATGTTTCAAATCTCCTTCGCCAAGGAGACGTTTCCGCAAATCGTGCCTTGGCTGATGCTCAACCGCTTGGGCTTGACGATTCTGGTGCACCCCAACACGGATCGGCCCCGGGACGACCATTTGAACCACGCGCTCTGGATGGGGAGCGTCCTGTCGCTCGATGCCACGCATCTGCCCGAAACGGACGCGCCTGAGCCCCCGCTCGAACCGAACACGCAGCCCCGCATATCGCCCGAATAGGCGGGCGCCGCCCTGTCATTGCCGACGCTGGCCCGAGCCGTCAGTGCAGCTTGACCCTCGGTTCGCCGCCGCGACGCGATAGGCCACGCGCCAAAGTGCCGATCAGGGTCTTCGCGACGCCGTGCAGCGCAGTCTCGTGCATCTTGTAAAGCGATCGGTACATGAGGCGCGCCAGCGCACCTTCGACGAACAGGCCCTTTCCCATGAAGAAACCCATCAGATTGCCGATCGCTCCCAGGCGACCGAAGGAGACGAGCGAGCCGAAATCGCGATAGACAAAAGGTTCGAGTGGCTTGCCCTCGAGCCGACGCTTCATTTGGCGCAGGAGATGGGAGGCCTCTTGATGGGCAGCCTGGGCGCGCGGCGGCACCGGTTGCGGGTCGCCTTCTCTCGGGCAGGCGGCGCAGTCTCCGATGGCGAAAATGTCCGGATCCCGCGTCGTCAGCAACGCGTTCGTCACCACGAGCTGGTTAATACGGTTCACCTCGAGCCCGTCGAGGCCGCGCAATACTTCCGGCCCCTTGACGCCAGCGGCCCAGACCACGAGCTCGGAGGGGATGATCTCGCCCGTCGCGAGCTTCACGCCGTCGGCCCGCACCTCGGCGACCAGAGCCTTGGTGCGCACCTCGACGCCGAGATTGTCCAGGATGTCGAGCGTCGCGGCGGCGATGCGCTCGGGCAAGGCGGGCAGGATGCGTTCGGCCGCCTCGACGAGAACGATGCGGATGTCCTTGTCGGGATCGACGTGATCCAATCCGAAGGCGGCGACCTCCCGAGCCGTCTGATACAATTCGGCCGCGAGCTCGGTGCCGGTCGCCCCGGCGCCGATGACGGCGACGTGGAGTTGGCCGGGCCGTACGGCTTCGTCCTGCGACTGAGCCCGCAAAAAGGCGTTCACCAGGCGATTGTGGAAGCGTTCCGCCTGTTCGGGCGTATCGAGCGGGACGGCATGCTCCGCAGCACCCGGAGTGCCGAAATCGTTGGTGATGCTGCCGATGGCGATCACCAGCGTGTCGTAGCCTACACTTCGCGCCGCGGTGATCTGACGCCCTTCCTGATCGAATGTCGGGCCGAGATGCACGCGCTTGCCGGAGCGATCAAGACCGACCATCTCCCCATATTGGTAGCGGAAATGATGCCAATGAGCTTGCGCCAAATAATTGAGCTGATGCTCGCTCGCATCCATGCTTCCTGCCGCGACTGCGTGCAGAAGCGGCTTCCACAAATGAGTGCGACTCTTTTCGATAAGCACAATGTCGGCGAGGCGGCGCTTGCCGAGCCGGTCGCCAAGCTGCGTGACGAGTTCGAGCCCCGCGGCTCCGCCCCCAACCACCACCATCCGATGACGAGGCGTGGGCCCGACGACGCTTCGTGTTTCAGAATATTCGCGCGGCACGGCTTCGGCCATGAGGCGGTCCCCAGATGAGGTCGGACGTAGAAAGAGCGTCCGACGTCTTCATCGAAGCCGCGCGTCCAAGAGCATGGGGCGGAAAAGTGGCTCCAAGCCGCGCCGCGATTTGCTCGCAAAGGCGAATGCTCATCGCGCCCTCCGTGAAGGAGGACGCGTTGAGGTCTCGCATCAAGCCGTCTGCTTCTGCGCCCGTTCGGCGTCGCGCTCGGCGCGCAGCTTCTCGCTGATGTCCTCGCCGGTCGCCTGATCGACGACTTTCATCGAAAGGCGCGTTTTGCCGCGATCGTCCATGCCGAGGAACTTCACCTTCACCTTGTCGCCTTCCTTGACCACATCGGTCACCTTGGCGACGCGGCGCGGCGCAAGCTCCGAGATATGGACGAGGCCGTCCTTGGGTCCGAAGAAGTTCACGAAGGCGCCGAACTCCATCACCTTGACGACCGTGCCGTCATAGATATGGCCGGGCTCGGGCTCCGACGCGATCGACTTGATCCAGTTGAGCGCGGCGGCGATCGACTCATGATTGGCGGAGGCAACCTTCACCATGCCATCGTCGGAGATGTCGATCTTGGCGCCCGTCTTCTCGACGATCTCGCGGATCACCTTGCCACCCGAGCCGATCACCTCGCGGATCTTGTCGACCGGAATCTGGATCACCTCGATGCGGGGCGCGTATTGGCCGAGCTCGGCCCGGGCGCCCGTCAGCGCCTTGCCCATCTCGTGGAGGATATGCAGCCGTCCATCCTTCGCCTGAGCGAGAGCGACGCGCATGATCTCCTCGGTGATGCCGGTGATCTTGATGTCCATCTGCAGCGAGGTGATGCCGTTATCGGTCCCCGCCACCTTGAAATCCATGTCACCGAGATGGTCCTCGTCGCCAAGAATATCGGAGAGCACGGCGAAGCGCTCGCCTTCGAGGATGAGGCCCATGGCGATGCCGGCCACCGGACGCCTGAGCGGCACGCCCGCATCCATCAGCGCCAGGGAGGAGCCGCAAACCGTCGCCATCGAGGACGAGCCGTTCGACTCCGTGATCTCGGATACGAGACGGATCGTGTAGGGGAACTCATGGTGGGGCGGCAGCAAAGGGTGCACGGCGCGCCAGGCGAGCTTTCCATGGCCAATCTCGCGCCGACCCGGTGAACCCATGCGCCCGGTCTCGCCCACCGAATAGGGCGGGAAGTTATAGTGGAGCAGGAAGGTCTCCTTGCGCGTGCCTTCGAGCTCGTCGATGAATTGCTCGTCATCTCCGGTGCCCAGCGTCGCCACCACCATCGCTTGGGTCTCGCCGCGGGTGAAGAGCGCCGAGCCGTGCGTGCGCGGCAAGATGCCCACCTCGCTCACGATCGGGCGCACTGTCCGCACGTCGCGCCCGTCGATGCGTGTGCCGTCGTCGAGAATGTTCCAACGGACGATCTTCGCTTGTAGCTCCTTGAAGACGCCGGCCACCTCCTCCTTGGTATGGCCTCCCGTTTCGTCGCCGTCAGGGAAAAACCGCGCGCTGATCTTCGCCTTCACGGCGTCCACGGCATTGTAGCGCTCCTGCTTCGCGGTAATCTTGTAGGCGGCGCGCAAATCCGCTTCCGCGAGCTCGAGCACCGCCTTCTCGAGGGCCGAATGATCGGGCTTCGCCACGTCGCGCGGCTCCTTGCCGGCCATTTCGGCGAGGCGGATGATCGCCTCGATAACGGGCTGGAATCCCTTGTGGCCGAACATCACGGCGCCGAGCATGGCGTCCTCGGAAAGCTCCTTGGCTTCCGACTCGACCATGAGCACGGCGTCTTGCGTGCCCGCGACCACGAGGTCGAGCGCGCTGTCCTTCATCTGATCGAGCGTCGGATTGAGCACGTATTGGCCGTCAATGGAGGCGACGCGCGCGCCGCCGATCGGCCCCATGAACGGCACGCCCGAGAGCGTCAACGCCGCGGAGGCGGCGATCATGGAGACCATGTCGGGATCGTTCTCGAGGTCATGCGAAAGCACCGTGACGATCACCTGCGTGTCGCAGCGCCAACCGTCGATGAAGAGCGGCCGGATGGGCCGGTCGATCAGGCGCGAGACGAGCACTTCCTTCTCGGAAGGGCGCCCTTCACGCTTGAAGAACCCGCCCGGAATGCGGCCGGCAGCGAAGGCCTTCTCCTGGTAATTCACGGTAAGCGGCATGAAGTCGATGCCGGGCTTCGGCGTCTTCGCCGCGACCACCGTTGCGAGCACCGCGGTGTCGCCATAAGTCGCGAGCACCGCGCCATCGGCCTGGCGGGCCACTTTGCCGGTCTCGAGGACGAGGCGGCGTCCGCCCCAATCCAGCACTTCGCGTTGAACATCGAACATTGATCATCCTCATGGTTGGCCGGCGGGCGCGGAGCCATGAGCAAGATGGCAAGACGCTCTCGACGTGCTGGCGCCTGTCGAAATCCCGATGCGCCGGGAATTCCGATCTCGGCCGACAAGCCTGAAGATCTCGGCTTGCCAACACGAGGGGCCCGGCCTTTCGGACCACGGGCTCGGCGCTGAAAGCGTCCAACGATCCTGCCATGGCGGGCGTGGCCTGCCGGCGGGGTTCATCGCCCGCGATCACCATGACGCGGGCGCAGCAAAATCGACTCGCGCGGATCGAGCGCGCGGGCCTACTTGTCAGCGGCGGATGCCCAGCCGCTCGATCAGCGCCTTGTAACGGGGCTCATCCTTGTCCTTCAGATAGTTCAGGAGCGAGCGGCGCTGCGAGACCATCTTCAATAGGCCGCGCCGCGAATGGTTGTCCTTCACATGCGTCTTGAAGTGCTCGGTGAGATTGTTGATGCGCTCGGTCAGGAGCGCCACCTGCACGTCGGGAGAGCCTGTGTCTCCCTTCTTCGTGCCATAGTCGGAAATGAGCGCGCTCTTGCGCTCGGCCGCAATCGACATCGGGTTGTCCTTTCTCGCAAAAGCCGCTCAGCGGCCCAGATTGAAGATGCGCGTTGGCCTGATCTCCGCCCCCTCCGCCTCCGCGAGCGCCACCAAGGCGCCCTCCGAAGTCACGCTGATGCGTCCCTGGAGGAGCGGGGCGTCACGCCCACGCAGCAGGATGCTTTGGCCTCGCCGAAGTCGTCCTGCATCTGCCCGGCTCACGGCCAGCGCCGGGATGTCGTCCAGCGCGGTCGCAACGGGCAGTAATTCGCCGGCCAAATTTCCTTTGCCGGCGGCGGCCTTATGGCGCAAATCGCTAAGATCGTCCAGTGAAATCGCGTTTTTCTCAAAAAATGACCCTACTTGGGTGCGACGGAGCGCGCTCACATGACCGAAGCAGCCGAGCGCACGGCCGAGATCGCGAGCGATGGCACGAACATAGGTTCCCTTGCCGCACACGGCTTCGAAGACGCTGGTTTCGCCATTATGCTCGACGATCACGAGCTTCTCGATACGGACGAGCCGTGCCTTGAGCTCGACGGTCTCGCCGGCGCGTGAGAGATCATAGGCGCGCTCCCCGGCGATCTTGATTGCCGAAAATCGTGGCGGAGTCTGCAAAATCTCGCCGATGAAGGGCGCGAGCGCGGCCTCGAGGGCGGCCTGAGACGGTCGAGCGTCGCTCGACGCAGTCACCGCGCCTTCGCTATCGTCCGTGTCGCGCTCCTCGCCCCAGCTCACCGTGAAGCGGTATCCTTTGCGCCCGTCCATGACGAAAGGCACGGTCTTCGTCGCCTCTCCGAAGGCGATGGGCAAAAGCCCCGAGGCCAAAGGATCGAGCGTGCCGGCGTGACCGGCTTTCTTGGCATTGAACAGGCGCTTGGCGACGGCGACCGCGTGCGTCGAGGTCATGCCGATCGGCTTGTCTAGAATAAGCCAGCCATTGACATCCTGCTTTCTCAAGCGGGCGGCTTGCGGCTGACGGGGTTCCCCGCTCAAGCTTTCATTCGATCGGGAGCTCTCGCTCGCATCTTCAATCGTCATCGGGGTCATCTTCAGCTTTGCCGCCTGTCTCGAGATCGCGCCGGACCTTCTCGGAATGGAGGAGAGCGTCGATGCGCGAGGCCTCCTCGAATGTATCGTCGCGACGGAAGCGGATCTCCGGGGCGTATCGCAAATTGATCCGCCGCGCGACCTCTCCCTTGATGAAGCGCCTGTTGCGATCGAGCGCCTCGAGCACCAGGCCGATGTCCTTGCCGCCAAGCGGCATGATATAAGCGGTGGCAAGGCGCAGATCGGGTGACATGCGCACCTCGGGAATCGTGATCACATGGCTTTCGAGAACCTCGTCGCGCACCTCGCCGCGTGAGAAGAGCTCGGCGAGCACATGGCGCACGAGCTCGCCCACCCGAAGGGCGCGTTGGGAAGGGCCTCGATCATGGCGGCTGGATTGGTGTCTTGCCATCTTCTTTTCTCCGGAGTCGGACCGGAAACCTCAAAATTCTAAAATCCTTGCCCGCGCCTCTAAAGCATGCTG
>JAFAQA010000022.1 GCA_019246665.1 Hyphomicrobiales bacterium | reverse complement strand
AAGGGCACGAGGAGGGTCGCGATCGCAAAGGCGATCATGATCACGCGAAAGGCGTCCGCATAAGCGAGGGTCGAGGCTTCGCGGTAGGCCAGGCGGAAAAGTTGCTTGAGCGCCGCGATCTCGCCTTCCCGTGGGCCGAGCAGGGCGCCATAGCGCTGCGCGAGCTCGCTCGTCAGGCGCGTCATGGCGCCGTTCGCCGGCGTCAGCCTCGAGGCGATCGCGTGGAAGTGGAAGTTCGTCCGATCATTGAGGATGGCGCCGCTCACAGCGATGCCGACGGCACCTCCGAGATTGCGCATCATGTTGAAGAGGCCACTCGCGTATTTGAGCCGTTCGGGCGGCAAGCTGCCCAAGCCGAGATTGACACTCGGAGCGACCGCGAAAACTTGCGGAAAACCGCGCAGGATTTGGGGCACGAGAAGCTCCGCGCCTCCCCAATCATGAGTAATGAAGCTGTAGCTCCACATCGCCGCGCCAAACGAGGCAAGACCGAACATCATGAGCCAGCGGATGTCGAATTTGCGTGCCAAGAGGATGTAGACGGGGACGCCGATGAGTGACGCGGCGCCCGTCGAGAAAATCGCGACGCCCGTCTGCCAGGCGCTGAAACCGCGCACATAACCGAGGAAGAGCGGCGTCAAATAAATAGTCGAGAAGATGCCGATGCCGGTGACAAATGAGAGGATGCAGCCGAGCGCGAAGTTCCTGTTGCCCAGGGCGCGCAGATCGACGACTGGCCGCGCGAAGGTGAGGCTGCGGACCACGAACAGGATGCCGGCGACGGCGGAGATGAGCGTGCAATCCCTGATCGTCGCGTCGTCGAACCAGTTCCAGCGCGAGCCCTCCTCGAGCACATATTCCAATGTCCCGAGCGCGATTGCCATCAGCGCGATGCCGGGATAATCGGCCTCCTTGAGAAGCGACAGATCGGGCTCGTCGATCCGCACAAGGATCGGGACGAGGCAGGTGATCGCGAGTCCGGGCACGAGGTTGATGTAGAAGAGCCAGTGCCAGTTCAGCGTATCGGTGATCCAGCCGCCGATCACGGGGCCGAGCGTCGGCGCGACCGAGGCGATCGTGCCGATCACGGCCGCGGAATAGACGCGTCGCTGGCCTTGGAAATAGTGGAAGGACGAGGTGAACACCGTCGGGATCATGGAGGCGCCGAGGAGCCCCTGGAGCGCGCGGAAGACGATCATGCTTTCGATGTTCCAGGCGAGGCCGCACAGCATGCTCGTCACGGTGAAGCCCGCCGCCGACGCGGTGAAGAGCCAGCGCGTGGAGAAAACGCGCGTCAGCCAGCCCGAGAGCGGGATCATCACGATCTCCGCGATGAGATAGGCCGTCTGCACCCAGCTGATCTCGTCCTGCGCGGCCGACAAGCCGCCGCCGATGTCCTGCAGCGATGAGGCGACAATCTGGATGTCGAGCAGGGCGATGAACATGCCCACGCACATCACGACAAATGGCAAGAGGCTGCGCAGGAAACCCGTGGAGGAGGGGGAGAGCGCGTTGTTCATCGCAAGCGCTCCGATCTCGAGCGCGTGTCCACGCTCACGGTCGACGAGAGCCCGGGCCGCAAGGCGCCAAGCTCGGGGTCGCTGCCGTCGAGTGCGATGCGGACCGGAACGCGCTGCACGATCTTGGTGAAATTGCCGGTCGCGTTTTCGGGCGGAATCACGCTGAAGATCGCGCCCGTGCCGGGCGAAAGGCTGAGCACGCTGCCGTGGAAGATGTGGTCCGGCAGAGTATCGGCAACGATCGTCACGGCCTCACCCGCCACCATATGACGAAGCTGGTCTTCCTTGAAATTCGCGTCGACCCAAAGCTCGTGCGCCGGAATGACCGCGACGAGATAGGCGCCGCCCGCCACATAAGCGCCGGTCTGTGCCGCGCGATTGCCGACATAGCCGTCGATGGGAGAACGGATTTCCGTGTAGCCGAGGTTGAGTTCGGCCGTGCGCAGATCGGCATCGGCTTCTTCGACTGCGGCCCGTGCCTCGGCGATCTGCGCGTCGAGGACGGCGAGTTGCTGGCGAGCGGCATCGAGCGCTGCCTTGGACGATGTGATCGCCGACTGGGCGACCGCATTCGCGGCGAGCGCCTTTTGCGCATTCTGCTGCGATCCGGCGCTCGATTGAGCGAGCTGGCGGTAGCGAGCGTCCTCTTCCTTGGCGAATGCTGCTCCCGCGATCTTCGCCTCGACATCGGCCTCGGCCGCGCGGATTGTCGATTGCTGGAGCTGCTCTCTCGCGATGAGGCTCTCAAGCGTCGCCCGTCGCTGCGCCACGATCGCGCTCGCGCGGTCCACGGCGGCCCGGAAGTCGCGGTCGTCGAGCCGGATGAGTGTCTGCCCGGCGCTCACACGATCGTTGTCCGCGACCAGGATCTGCGCGACAAATCCCGCCACATGGGGCGAGATCGGCGTGACATTGGCGCCCACATAAGCGTCGTCCGTGGTCTCGAGAAAGCGCCCGACGCTCCACCAATCATACGCGTAACGGGCAGCGCCGACTGCCAGCAGTCCCACAAATCCGGCTGCCAACATCCATTTGAGGCTCTGTTTCGGCATTGTCTTGGCGGGGAGCGTTGCGGTCGCGCGCTCGAGGGCGATCTCGCTCATGGCTATCTCCTGTATCTGATAAAAGCGTATATACGCGTATAAAAGCACAGAATTTCGCAACCGAACCTCAAGACCGCGGTGATGATCAGGCGTTCGCGGCAGTCGTCTCGGGAAGCTTGGTGGCCGAAACCTCAAAGAGGAGGGCGCGCAACCCCACGGTGCGCTCGTCGCCGAACACCTTGGCGAATTTCGCTTGCGCCGCACTCCACCCCTTTCGCGCCGCACGAAGCCGCTCGAGTCCGTCGGTCGTCACATGCAGCTCCTTGCTGCGCCGGTCGGTGCGTCCAGGCGCGATGGCGAGCAAGCCCTCGCGTTCGAGCGGCAGGATATTGCGGCCGAGCGTGGTGCGATCCATCACGAGCTCATCCGCCAAAGCGTTGATCGTCATCGGCCCCATCCGGCCGAGCTTCGCGAGAATCGAGAACTGCGTGGTGCGCAAGCCAGCCGATGCGAGGTGCTGATCGTAAAATTGAGTGATGTGTCGTGCCGCCTGGCGAACCGCAAGGCAGGTGCATTCATTGGCGGCCGGCAGAAAGTCGCGCGACATGGAAAACCTCACGATTTAAGCGTATATGCGCGCATATATAGGTGCACCTACGCATATGTCAATAGGGACGCGCGTGGCCATGAGTGGCGGCTAGATTTGCCAAGGGGCTGCTATTCGACGAAGCCTTTCGAGATATCTTCGCCGGGTGCTTCGCGTTGCCTCGGGCCACGACTTGCCTGATTGGACGAATTTCAGAACGCCACCCGGTCGCCGCCCTTGAGCTCGAGCACGTCGCGCGCCTCCTCGGGAGAGGCCACCGTAAGCCCGAGTCCCTCGATGATCGAGCGCACATGACGCACCTGCGCGGCGTTCGATTCGGCGAGCTTGCCCGGCCCGATCCAAAGCGAATCCTCGAGGCCGACGCGCACATTGCCGCCCATCGCGGCCGACATCGCGGCGACCGGCATCTGATTTCGCCCCGCGCCGAGAACGGACCAGTGATAATCCGAACCGAATAGCCGATCGGCTGTGCGCTTCATATGCATCACGTCCTCGGGGTGGGGGCCGATGCCGCCCAGAATGCCGAAGACGCTCTGCACGAAGAACGGCGGCTTCACGAGGCCGCGATCGACGAAATGCGAGAGCGTGTAGAGATGACCGATATCGTAGCACTCGATCTCGAAGCGCGTGCCGTTGTCCGCGCAGGTAGTGAGGATCTTCTCGATATCGGCGAAGGTGTTCTTGAAGATGCGCTCCTTCGAGCTTTCGAGATAGGGGCGCTCCCAGTCATGCTTGAACGTCTTGAAGCGGGCGAGCATCGGAAAGAGGCCGAAATTCATCGATCCCATATTGAGCGAGGCGACCTCCGGCTTGAAGGTCGCGACGGGCTTCAGCCGCTCGTCGATGGTCATCGTCGCTGCGCCTCCCGTCGTGATGTTGACGACACAGCTCGAGCGCTGCTTGATCACCTTGAGGAAGGGCGCGAAAGCGTCCGTGCTCTGGTCGGGCCTGCCGTCCTTCGGGTCTCGCGCATGCAGATGCACGATGGCCGCGCCTGCCTCCGCGGCGCCGATGGCGGCTTCCGCGATCTCTTGCGCCGTGACCGGAATGTGCGGCGACATCGAGGGCGTGTGAATCGAGCCGGTGACGGCGCAGGTGATGATGACTTTGCGTGCGGCCATGGATGGTTGATCCTCCGAAATACCGTTGCCGCCGAGGCTTGAGCGCGCGGCGTTGAGCTTGGCCGTTCCCGCGGAGGCGAAGTTACGCTCGCGCGATCGAGGAACGGTCTTGCGCAGCATGGAGGCCGCGCGCGCCGCGATCAAGCGTGGCGGGCGCGGAGTTCACGCTGGGTTGCCGGAGGACGGAAAAGGCCGGTTGCGGAAAAAACCGCCAAAAGCCGAGCGGCGCTCATCCAGATCGCGGATAGATGCGCCGATCAGTGATCGGCACATCTTTGCCACACCCTGCATTTGCTCCTATTTCACGGGCAGCATCAGGTGTTCGTAAGGGGTCCCCGGCCACATCACATAAGGCCGAGTGGGATCGGGCTTGGCATCTCTCGGATAGGCCTGCATCATGGCTTTAGCGTCGGCCCCGACGATCATCACGTGCGAGCCCGTTTTCACCCAATTGTTGTCAGCTGTCTGCGCGGTGGCATAAGGGTCAGTGTTGCTTGCCCCATTGTCACCGTTGAGCATGTAGATGAACCCAAGCTTTTGGGGAGCAGGGCCTTTGCTCTGCCACGCTTGCGCCCACTCCATCGCTGCCTTATCGGCGCACATCGGCGCATTGCCGGGATCCATGCAGGTCCATCCATTGTTCCCCTCTTGGATCACCTTCATGTTGCCGTCGGAACCCATATTCATGATCGTCGCATGTTCGAGCACGTGGGCCGGCGCGGCATCCTTGAGCTTTGCCATCAGCTCCTGATCGCTCATCATCGCGTGCTGTGCATGGGCCACTGAAACAGAGCCGAAGAATGAGCCGACGAGCAAGAGAACCGTCGTATTCTTCATCGAACGCCTCCCCTTCCTGTGTCAGGCCGCCGCTTCTCGACGCCTTCCTGGCTCCAGAATAGCTTCAGGAAAGCGACACAATTGAGGTAAGCGCCCCCGTGATCAATCCGACGGACATGTAAAGGAGCCTTTGATGTACCCCACTCCTCGAAGCCATCGCCCGCTCATCATGGGGCGTCACGGCGCGGTCGGCGCCAATCACCCGCTGGCCTCTCAAGCCGGTCTCGACATTTTGCGCGCCGGCGGCAATGCGGTCGACGCCGCGGTCGCGATCTCGCTCGCGCTCGGCGTCTGCGAGCCGATGATGTGGGGGCTCGGCGGGGATGGTTTCTATCATCTCTTCATGGCGAAGAGCGGGCGCGCTGAGGTGTTCAACGGCTCAGGCCCGGCGCCCCAAGCAGCGACCCCGGAGCGGTATGGGGGCGCCATCCCGCTGACGGGGCCCTTGAGCATCTCCGTTCCCGGTTCGCTCGCCGCGGTCGGCTCGATGCATGCAGCTCATGGCCGTCTCCCCTGGACGGATCTGGTCATGCCCGCGATCGCGCTCGCCCGCCATGGCTTCGCCGCGACCCACACATTTCGCCATTTTGCTTCCGAGAACCAGGCGTGCCTCGCCGCGGATGCGCGAAGCCGGAAGGTCTTCCTCGGGCATGGCCTTGCGGATCTCGTCCGCCAGCCCGAGCTTGCGCGTACGCTCGAGGAGATCGCAACCGAAGGCGCACAGAGCTTTTATCATGGCCGCGTCGCGTCGCGGCTTGCGCATGGCTTCGCTCAGGCAGGCGCCCTTCTTATCGAAGACGATCTTGCCGGCTTCGAGGCAGAGGTGCAGGCGCCGATCAGCATCCGCTATCGCGGGTTTGAAATTCGCCAGACGCCACCGAACTCCACTGGCTTCGTGCTCCTCGAGATGCTGAAGATCGTCGAGAATTTCGATCTCCCGGCGCTTTCGCCAGCCGAGCGCGTGCATGTGCTCGTGGAGGCCAAGAAGCGCGCCTTCCGCGACCGCGAGGCGCATGGGGCTGATCCGCGCTTCGAAGCGGTGCCAATCGACCTCCTCTTGTCCGAGGCGCAGGCGAGCGCGCATGCGGCGGCGATCGATCTCGATAGCGCGGCCGAGCTACCCCTCGAAACACAGGCGGCTCAGGGCGACACCACCTATTTCTGCGTGATCGATGCACAAGGCAACGCCGTTTCGGGTATCCAGAGCCTCAATTCCGCCTTCGGCTCAGGGGTGACGGCCGGTGATACGGGCGTGCTCATGAACAACCGCATGGCTTATTGGCATCTCGAGCAAGGCCATGCGAACCGCCTCGTGCCCGGCAAGCGCGTGCGCCACACGATGAACGCGCCGATGGTCTTCAAGGACGGCGCGCTCTGGGGCGTGCTCGGCACGCCGGGCGGGGATAATCAGGTGCAGGTGAACCTGCAAGTGCTCGTCGCCATGCTCGATGTCGAACTCGATCCGCAGACTGCGATCGAATTGCCCCGTTGGACGAGCAGCCAATCCGGCCAAAGCGCCAACTTTCCGCACGAGGGCGATGGCGCGCTCACCATCGAAAGTGATTTCGGCGAGGAGGTGCTCGGCATGCTCGAGCGCAAGGGACACAGGCTTGCGCGGGTCGGCCATCTCGAAGGCCCTTGCGCGATGCAGGCGATCCGCGTCATGCCGAACGGAGTGCGCGTCGCCGCCTCCGACACGAGGCGAGACGGCTGGGCGCTGGCCTATTGAGCACGCCTCCACTTCGAGCAGGTTTCCCTTGACCGCAAACCACGCTAACCCGTGACACCTGAAGTTGGCAGGAAAAGGCGTTTGACCAATGCGCATCGTGGTTCACGGCCAGCAGGCCTTCGGCAAGGCGGTGCTCGAGGCGCTCATCGCGCGCGGCGAGACGATTGTCGGCGTCTATGTCGCGCCGGAGAAGCCCGGCGCGAAGCCCGATCCGTTGAAGGAGGCCGCGCTCGCCGCGAAGCTCCCGGTGTTCCAGCCGGCTTCTTATCGCAAGCCCGAGGTTTGGGAGGAGTTCAGGAAGTTGGCGCCCGACCTCCAGGTTATGGCTTTCGTCACGCTGTTCGTGCCCGAGGAGTTCCTGAAAATTCCGACGCAGGGCTCGATCCAATACCATCCGTCGCTCTTGCCGAGATATCGCGGCCCGAGCGCCATTAACTGGCCGATCATCAACGGCGATGACGAGACCGGCCTTTCGATCTTCTGGCCCGATAACGGGCTCGATACGGGCGATGTGCTCTTGCAGAGGAAGACGCCGATCGGCCCGGATGACTCCCTAGGCTCGGTCTATTTCGACCGCCTTTTCCCGATGGGCGTCGAGGCGATGCTCGAGGCGGTCGATCTCGTCAAGGCGGAGAAGGCGCCACGGCTCAAACAGGATGAGACACTCGCGACCTATGAGGGAAGGTGCGGCGCTGAGAATGCGCGCATCGATTGGGGCAAGCCCTGGCGGCAGGTCCACAACCTGATCCGCGGCTGCAATCCTGCGCCCGGCGCCTGGACGAAGCATGGCGATCAGAATTTGCAGATTTTCGAGGGGAGGCCGCTCCCGGCGAAATCGCCGAAGGGAATCGGCGGCAAGATGGGCGAGATCGTCGAGGTGGATGCGGAGGGCTTCACCGTGGTCTGCGCCGATGGGCGGATCAAGGTGCTGCGCGTGAAGCCGGGTGACGGTGCCAAGGTGAAAGCCGGCGAATGGGCGAGCGCTTCGGGCGTGGCCGTCGGCGCAAGGTTGGGGTGAACGCGAAGGTGAGCCGGTGAGTGGGTAAGCGCTGGGTTACGAGAAACTCGCATCCAGTGAATATTTTGCTTGGCTTCATCCCCTTCACGTCTCGTTTGTGAAACAAAAGGATGGAAGGGGGGCGCCTCTCCCTTGTAAAACGCGATCGAGCCCTCGCCGCAGGAAGAGGACATCATGACCGCGCTCGCTCGCCGAAGCTGGGTGCCAGACCCCATCGAGGACTATGTCCTCGAGATCGCCGACGCGACGAGCCACGAGCGCGCCGACAAGCTCGATGCGCACATCCACGCGCTCATCGGCGAGAACAAGCGCATCCACGAGGATGAATGCGTCAACCTCAATCCCGCGACCAATGTGATGAACCCGAAGGCCGAGGCCGCGCTCGGCTCAGGCCTCGGCTCGCGGCCATCGCTCGGCTATCCGGGAGACAAATACGAGATGGGGCTCGAGGCGATCGAGAAAATCGAGGTGATCGCCGCCGAGCTCGCGGCGGAAGTCTTCGGCGCCAGATACGCGGAAATTCGCGTGGCGTCGGGCGCCATGGCCAATCTTTAC
>JAFAQA010000015.1 GCA_019246665.1 Hyphomicrobiales bacterium | reverse complement strand
ATCACTGACGACAATTTCGCCCGAAATCGCAATTGGGAGCCGATTTTTGACCGGATGATCGAATTGCGCGAGCAGCAGGGCTTCAAGCTGCATTTTCTTATCCAGGTAGACACGCTCGCCCACAAGATCCCGCATTTCATCGAGAAGGCGGCGCGCGCCGGCTGTAAGTATGCGTTCATCGGGCTCGAGAGCATCAATCCCGACAATCTGACCCATATGAAAAAGAACCAGAACCGTATCACCGAATACCGGAAGATGTTCCAGGCCTGGAAGGAAGCCGGCGTCGTGACTTATGCGGGATTCATCATGGGGCTGCCGGGCGACACGCCGCAAACCATCCGCCGCGACCTCGAGATCATCCAGCGTGAATTGCCGGTCGATGTGCTTGAATTCACCATGCTGACGCCGCTGCCCGGCTCGGAGGACCACCAGAAGCTTCACCAACAAGGTATCTGGATGGATCCCGACCTCAACAAATACGATCTCGAGACAGTTACGGTCGAGCATCCGCGTATGAGCCGCGAGGAATGGCAGCGCACCTATCGGGATATGTGGAACTGGTATTACACGGATGAGCATGTCGAGCGCCTCATGCGGCGCAATGTTGCCTACGGCATCAAACCGATCCGTATCTGGCGCAGCGTGCTGCAAGTCTATGGAGCGGCCAATTTCGAGGACGTGCATCCCCAGCAATGCGGCTATTTCCGGCGCAAAGATCGAACCCAGCGTCGGCCCGAACTGCCGCGGGTCCCCGCCTTCATCTTCTATCCTCGCAACGCCGCGCAAACCCTCGTCAAATATGCGCGCTACGCTCATTACGCGCTAAAGACCTTGCGAATGCGTAGCCGCATTGAGCGTGATCCCGCCTCGAAGACCTATACGGATTTCGCCATCACGCCCGTTGTCGATGCCGAAGGCGAGCCGCTCGAAATGTTCGAGCTGAATGATTCGTCCCGGACAGCCGTAGAAAAAGCGCGCCGCCAAGCTCGCAGGCATGAGGCCGGCGAGCCCCGGCAGCGCTCAGCGATTGCAATCGCGAACCGCGGCTGACCTCGGCCGAAGGTTTAGAGCATGATCCGCAAAAGTGGTCCCACTTTTGCGATAAGATCATGCGGAAAAACAAGAAGATGACCGGTCGCTACTGATCTCATCTAAAGGGAACGCGTTTTAGGCGAAAAGATTAAAATTCGCTGCGACGGTGAAGGAGCGAACCTCATCGGAAACTCGCGTGAGCCGGCTCGACAGCTTCATCTTTATCGAGTGAGTGCGTGAAGGAGTGAAGAGTAAAAAGCGAGCCTTTCACTTTCACCCTTCACCTTTCACCACACTCTTACTTCTTTCGTGCCTCGATGACGACGAAGGCCTGCGCGTAAGGTGGATCATCCGTCATCGACAAATGGATGAAGGCCGAAAGCCCGTCAGGGGTGAGGGCCTTGAGGCGCTCGGCGGCTCCGCCTGTCAGACGCAATGTCGGTTGCCCCGAAGGCAGGTTGACGACGCCCATGTCGCGCCAGAAGACGCCGCGGCGCAGGCCGGTGCCGAGCGCCTTGGCGCAGGCTTCCTTGGCGGCGAAGCGGCGCGCCAGGGTGGGGCCGGCGATGTTGCGGCGGAGCGCCTTGCGCCGCTCGACCTCGGTGAAGCAGCGATTGAGGAAGCGCTCGCCGTAGCGGGCAAGCGTCGCCTCGATGCGACGAATATCGGTGAGGTCCGAGCCGATGCCGAGGATCATCTGAAGCTGCGGCCCTCATCAATTGCTTTGCGCATCTCCCGAATCGCCGCGCCAAGGCCGGAAAACAGCGCCTCGCCCATGAGGAAATGTCCGATGTTGAATTCGACGAATTCGGGAACGGCCGCGAGGCGACGGGCCGTATCGAAGTCGAGGCCGTGCCCCGCATGCACCTCGAGCCCTGCCGCCTGGGCAAGCTTGGCGCCGCGCTGCAACTGGGCGAAGCCCTTCGCGTCGCCTGCACGATCTTGCGTCAGCACCGCCTCGCACCACGCTCCGGTGTGCAGCTCGACCACCGGAACGCGAAGGCGCGCCGCGACCTCGATGGCGCGTTCGCCAGGTTCGATGAAGAGCGAGACGCGAATGCCGTGCTCGGCGAGCTTCCCGACGTAAGGAACGAGGTGGTTGTGGCCTCCGACCACATCGAGCCCGCCTTCAGTGGTCCGTTCCGAACGCTTCTCCGGCACGAGGCAGACCGCATGCGGCTTTGTCCGAAGCGCGATCTCGAGCATCTCTTGCGTTGCGGCCATCTCGAAATTGAGGGGCTTTGAGATTTCGGCCTTGAGACGAGCCATGTCCGTATCGGTGATGTGTCGGCGATCCTCGCGCAAATGGGCCGTGATGCCATCGGCGCCGGCCTCGATCGCGGCAAGCGCCGCGCGCACGGGATCAGGTCGCATGCCGCCGCGCGCATTACGCAAGGTCGCCACATGGTCGACATTGATGCCGAGCCGGACGCGGGAAGGAGGAGGTGAAACGGGCATTTCGTGATCCTCAAAGGCCTCTGCTGCCGGGTTTGACGGCCGGGATCGCGGCAAGCTCGGGCGGCAGCGCATCCGCCGGATAGGACGGCACGGCAAGGCTCGCAAGCGCGACGAGCGGCACGCCGAGATCGACCTTACCGGCCGAGCGGTCGATGAGGCAGGCAG
Organism: Hyphomicrobiales bacterium; assembly: GCA_019246665.1. GTDB lineage: Bacteria > Pseudomonadota > Alphaproteobacteria > Rhizobiales > Beijerinckiaceae > GAS188. The sequence continues at coordinate 7,634 of JAFAQA010000015.1, read as the reverse complement.
CCCCGAGGATCTTGCCTGGCTCGGCGGCGATCGCGGCGAGGCATTCGCGCGAGGAGAGGCCGGTCGTCACGATGTCCTCGACCATGAGCACGCGCGCGCCTTCGGCAATGGTGAAGCCCCTGCGAAGCTTGAAGACCTTGTCTTCACGCTCGACGAAGATAGCCTCGGCGCCGAGCGCGCGCGCCGTCTCATAGCCCGGGATGATGCCGCCGACCGCGGGTGAGACGACGAGGTCGACCTCACCGAAGCGCGCCTTCGCCTTCGCGGCAAGCGCGCCACAAAGCCGTTCGGTGCGTCTTGGGTCGCGGAAGACCAGGTTCTTCTGCAGATAGAGGGGCGAGTGCAAACCGGAGGTCAGAATGAAATGGCCTTCCAGCAAGGCGCCCGCGGCGCGGAATTCGTTCAAGACCTCATCCGTCGTCATCTTACGCCGTCCTCGATCCGCAACCGGCTGGGTGGTCCGGCCACGATAAATGCCTTCCATCTGTCGGTAAGGCCTGACCACACCTCTATAATGTCGTGGATAGATTTTGCCGACGGATGGGTACCTTCCGCCGGAATCGACCCACTCGGCGCGCCGCGACGTCTCGCGCCAGCCGGCAGTTTTCGCTCACCGTTTCGGGATGAGCTCCCTCACATAACCGACATCTCGCGGATGTGAAGCCTCCCATTGATCGAGATCGGATTTCGCCGATGCGATATCCTCGTCGATCGAGCCTGGCACGATCTCGGTTCCGAAGGAGGAGGTCTCCCGCAGGCCCCTTCGGGGGAGGAGTTTCGCCAGGATCTTGTCGCCGAGCCAGGGATAGAAGTGCGAGCTCTCGAGAAAATAGCGTCGCTCGCCTTTCAGCGGAGGGTCGAAGACCGATTGCTCGGTGAAGGGGTGAGGCTTGGCGAAATCGAAAAGGCGTATTTTTCCAGCGCCGGGCTCCGAGGCCAGGGTTTCAACCGTTTGCGCGAGGCCGCGCTTCCACGTCTCGTGCTGGGCTTCGATGCCGACGAGGCGAAAGAATTCGAGCCGCCAAACATGCATCGGCTCGATCACGAGATCGACGTCGATGCCGGCTGCCTTGAGCTTGGCGAGCTTCGGCACGAACATCGCTTGAGCTTCATCAAGCGCGCTTTGCGACAAGTCCCCATGGAGCTCTCTTGCGGTCCCCGCAAGCTCTCCTTCGAAACGCGCCGCGATGGCGGGCCCTTCGACCGGGTCACCGTCGACGGCGGCGACGCCGTTGCGCTTCATCGAGGCGCGCACATGGCGAGGCGCCTCCATCAGCGCCTTGAGGCTGGCACCGGCCCAATCGACGGCGAAGAGATGACGAAGAAAGCCCGAGACGATGCTTCTGTGAGCGAAGCCTGAATCCGCGTAATCCCCAGAGGTGGCGATAGCGAAGGGAAATTCCTCCAAGGACAATCCCCAGACAACATGCTTGATGGCGGGCTCATGCGAGAGCGCATAGTCGAGCACCATGATCTGCTCGCGCAAGCTCGCGGCGGCGAGCGCTGCGTTGTAGGCCGTCGTGCCTGCGAGCGTCGGCGCGTCGGGGTCGAGTCCATGCTGCGCGCGCGAATCCCCTAAGAACAAGATCGTGTCCCCATGCCGCTCAGCGATCTCGATCGCTTTGGTGACGCGATCGCCCGAGACCGACAGGCGTAGATTTGACGGAAAATGAGACTCGGCAATGAGCCTCGTGCCGAACACGCCAAAGCCGTCGACCCCAAGCCCGACGAGCGCAATGAGCGCGAGGCCTGAGAGCGCGAAGGCGAAGAAGTGTTTGAGGTAGGTGCGTGCCGTCACCTGCGTGAATTGGCTCAGAATTGGAAATAAAGGAATTCGGTCGTGCCCCAGGAGTAGAGCACGACCGCGATGATCGCCGCGGCGCTGAGCGCGGCCGTCGCTTGTGAAGGCGTCCACACAAGTCTTCCCATGGTCCCGCGCGGCGGCTCGACGGGCCCGAGCACCGGCGTGAAGCGGCGCATGATCTGTTGCGAGTTCGGCAGGATCACCGTCGCCGCGAGCGCGAGCGCGGCGAGGAGGAGGCCGGTCGCTCTTCTCGCACCCGGAATGGGATCACCTGTGCCATTCAGGCCGAACAAGCCCTCGACAATATTTGCGGCGCTCGCGAAGTCGCTTGCCCGAAAGAACACCCAAGCCGTGATCACAGCGAGAAGGGTGATGAGCCATGCGGGAAGGGAAGGGACCGCTCGTTTTGTGAAGTTGCGCCACGCGTGATTGACCAAAAGGTAGAGGCCGTGCAGCCCTCCCCACGCAACATAGGTCCATCCGGCTCCGTGCCAGAGGCCGCCGAGCAGCATGGTGATCATCAAGTTGAGGTAGCGCCGCAGGCTCCCTTTACGGTTCCCGCCGAGCGGAATGTACAGATAATCACGCAGGAAGCGCGACAAGGTCATGTGCCAGCGCCGCCAGAACTCGATGATCGATGCCGATTTGTAGGGCGAGTTGAAATTCGCCGGAAGCTTGACGCCGAACATGCGGGCAAGCCCGATCGCCATGTCGCTATAGCCAGAGAAATCCGTGTAGAGCTCGACCGTGTAGGCGAGCGCCCCTTGCCAGGCGGCAAGGAGTCCGATGCGGTACGAGCCTTGCGCCGCGTGATCGAAGACATTCGTCGCATAAGGTGCGAGCTGATCGGCGATGCACACCTTCTTCACGAGCCCGATCAGCAGAAGCGTGAGGCCGATCGAGGCTTCGAGCGCATAATCCTTGTCGTGCGGCTTCGCACCCATCGCGCGAAATTGCGGCATCACCTCGGAGTGATGGACGATCGGGCCGGCGATCAGTTGCGGGAAGAAGAAGACGAAGAGCGCGAAGTCCGTAAGCGGGCCGGGTTTAGCGTAGCCGGAATGGATGTCGGCGAGGTAAGCGATCTTCTGAAAGGTGAAGAAGGAGATGCCGAGCGGCAAGATGATGTGGAGAAGCGGCCAATCGAGGCGCGCAACCGTGTCGAGGCTCGAGATGAAGAAGTCCGCATATTTGAAATAGGCGAGGATGCCGAGATTCCACGCAAGGCCGAAGACGAAAAGCATCTTGCGGCGCGAGCCTTGCTGCCGCGCGATTGCATGTGCGGTCACCCAATTCACCAGCATCGAGACGATGAGGAGGAGAAGGAAACGCGGGCTCCACCAGGCGTAGAAAACCGCTGAGGCGAGGAAGAGCCAAGGCACGCAAAGCCGCTCGCTCCCGAAAAACCGCAGGAGATGGAATCCGAGAAGCGTCAGCGGCAGAAAGACGAGGAGGAATTCGGGGGAGGTGAAGAGCATAAGGCGGGCTTATCCGTCGCTCGATCCGAGGCCGGCGCCTGTGCAACACAGGCTTCGCATGGCTCCTTCATCCTGAAGAGCCGGTTCGGTCAATCGCCCATGAGCCGCAAAGGCGCAAGAGCCCTGGCGAAATCGGTGCGCCGAATCCCTACTCGGCCTCAGGCTTACTCGGCTGCGCGCGGTAGGGCCGTCTCAGGCTCAGGCGAGCGGAATTTCGCGAGAAGGTCGGCCTCCTCGCGCTTTGCCGCTTCGAGGTGGCGCGCCTTCACGTAACCGTAGCCGCGAATCTTCTCGGGAATGGAAGCGAGCGCCACCGCCAGCGCATGGTTGCGCTCGTTGAGCTTGGCGCAGATCTCGCCGAGGAGCGCTTCGTAATCGGCGATGAGCTTGCGCTCGGCCTTGCGCTCGGCACTGTAGGCGAACGGATCGAAAGCCGTGCCGCGCAATCCCTTGAGCTTCGCGAGGAGGGCGAAGCCCTGCATCATCCACGGCCCGAAGCTCGTCTTTTTCGGCAATCCCGTGGATTTGTCCTTGCGCCCCAGAATCGGAGGCGCGAGGTGGAAAGTGTAGCGCAGATTCTCGCCTTCGAAGCTCGCCTCGACCTGCTTCTGGAAGCTGCCTGAGGTGAAGAGCCGCGCCACCTCGTACTCGTCCTTATAGGCGAGGAGCTTGAAGTAATAACGGGCGACGGCTTCGGTGAGCGCGCTCTCGCCGGGCAACTTTTGCTTCTCGGCCGCGCGCACCTTCGCCACGAGGTCGCGGTAGCGCCGGCCATAGACCGCGTCCTGATAACCGGTGAGGAATTCGACGCGCCGATCGATCATCTCGTCGAGGGAATGCGACAGCTTGCGGTCTTGCGTCGGCTTGGTCGCGGCGACGACGAAGCTCTCGACCGAGGAAGGAGCATGGGCGGTGCGCCGTCCCCAGCGGAAGGCCGCGACGTTCATCGTCACCGCTTCGCCATTGAGCTCGATCGCGTGCTCGAGCGCTCCGGACGAAAGCGGCACGGCGCCTTTTTGGTATGCGAAGCCGAGCATGAACATATTGGCCGCGATCGAATTGCCGAGCAGGGTCGTCGCGATGGTGCTCGCATCGACGAAGTTCACCTGATCGGAGCCGGCCGCCATCGTGATGGCGCGCTTGATGCGCGTGGAAGGAAGCGAGAAATCGGCGTTGCGGGTGAAATCCCCCGGCAGGAGCTCGGCCGTGTTGACGACGAGGCGCGTTGCGCCACTACGCACGGCGGCGAGCACTTTCTTGGTGCCGGTGACCACAAGGTCGCAGCCGAGCACGAGATCGGCATCGCCAGCCGCGACCCGGATCGCGTGGATGTCTTCTTGCCGATTGGCTAGGCGCACATGGCTGTAGACCGCGCCACCTTTCTGGGCTAGGCCCGCCATGTCGATCATGCCGCATCCCTTCTGTTCGAGATGGGCCGCCATGCCGAGGATGGCGCCGACCGTGACCACGCCCGTTCCGCCGACGCCGGTCACGATGATCGAGTATGTCTGCTTGGTGATCGGGGGGAGGACCGGGTCGGGCAGGTTCGAAATGTCCGCCTCGGCGCCGCCATCCATGGCGATCACCGGTTTCGCCTTCCTGGGTTTGGCGCCCTCCACGGTCACGAAGGACGGGCAGAAGCCGTTGACGCAGGAAAAATCCTTGTTGCAGTTCGACTGATCGATTTGGCGCTTGCGGCCGAATTCGGTCTCGAGCGGCTGCACGCTGACGCAATTCGAGGCGATGCCGCAATCACCGCAGCCTTCGCAGACGAGCTCGTTGATGATGACGCGCTTGTCCGGATCGGGGAACTCGCCACGCTTGCGGCGGCGCCGCTTCTCCGCGGCGCAAGTCTGGTCGTAGATGAGCACGCTCACACCGGGCACGGTGCGAAGCTCGCGCTGCACGGCATCGAGGTCATCACGGTGATGAAAGGTGGCGCGCGGCGGCCAGAGCATCTGCGGGCCATATTTGCCGGGCTCGTCGCTCACCACGGCAATGCGCTCCACACCCTCGGCGCGTACCTGCTGGGCGATTTGCTCGACCCTGAGCCCGCCTTCATGGCGCTGGCCGCCCGTCATCGCCACGGCGTCGTTGAAGAGGATCTTGTAGGTGATGTTCGTCTTGGTATCGACGGCCCAACGCAGGGCCAAAATGCCGGAATGATTATAGGTGCCGTCGCCGAGATTCTGGAAGACGTGCTCGCGCTTCGAGAAGGGCGCCTCGCCGACCCAATTCGCGCCTTCACCGCCCATCTGCGTCGAGGTCTCGGTGCTGCGGTCCATCCAGACGGCCATGTAATGACAGCCGATGCCCGCATAAGCGCGCGAGCCTTCGGGGAGCTTGGTCGAGGTGTTGTGCGGGCAGCCCGAGCAGAAATAGGGTGTGCGCACGGCGACATCCTGGGCCTCGGCAAGCATCGCCTGCGCTTGCTTCAGGCGAGCGACTTTCGCCTCGATCTCCTCGCTTCGACGATAGCGCGAAATGCGTTCGCCGATCGCGATCGCGATGTCGTTCGGGTCAAGCGCGCCCTTCACCGGGAAAAGCCAGTTGCCGCGCTCGTCCTTCTTGCCGACGCAGATCGGCTGATTGGGCGTGCCGTAGAGCTCTTCGCGCAGCTGCACCTCGATGAGCGAACGCTTCTCCTCGACCACGATGATCATCTCGAGGCCCGCCGCGAACTCCATCAGCGCCGCCTTGCCGATCGGCCACGGGCAGCCGATCTTGAAGAGGCGGATGCCGAGATCATTGGCGCGAACTTCGTCGATGCCGAGATCGTCGAAAGCTTGCCTTACATCGAGATAGCTCTTGCCGGTGGTGATGATGCCGATCTTCGCGTTCGACCCGCCGGAGGTGATGATGCGGTTGAGCTTGTTCGCCTCGACGAAGGCGAGCATGGCGTCCCGCTTATGCTCCTGGAGACGCTCCTCCTGGCCGAGAATGGCATCGTTCGGACGGATGTTGAGCCCGCCCGCGGGCATCGCGAAGCTCTCGGGTATGACGATCTTCACGCGCTCGAGCGAGCCGTCGGCCGACGCCGTCGATTCGATATTGTCCTTGACGAGCTTGAGCCCCACCCAGCTCCCGCAGAAGCGGCTCATGCCATACCCGAGCAGACCGTAGTCGAGGATCTCCTGCACGCCCGCCGGATTGAGGATCGGGATCATCACATCGACGAAGTGAAACTCGCTTTGATGCGCGGTCGTCGAGGATTCGGCGGTGTGGTCGTCGCCCATCAGCGCGAGCACGCCGCCATGTTTCGAGGTGCCCGCAAGATTGGCGTGGCGCAGCGCATCGCCCGAGCGATCGACACCAGGCCCCTTGCCGTACCAAAGCCCGAAGACGCCGTCATGGCTGCCTTCACCGCGCATCTCCGCTTGCTGCGCGCCCCAGCAGGCGGTGGCCGCGAGCTCCTCATTGAGTCCCGGCTTGAAGACGATATCATTGGCGGTCAGCAGCTTGCTCGAGCGCGCAAGCTGAAGATCAAGCCCGCCGAGCGGCGAGCCGCGATATCCGGAGATGAAGCCGGCGGTGTTCAGCCCGGCGTGACGGTCGCGCTCCTTTTGCATGAGCAGCATGCGAAGCACGGCCTGCACGCCGTTGAGGAAGACGAAGGATTTGCCGAGATCGAACTTGTCGTCGAGGCTGACGTGATACTTGGTTTGGCTCACGACATTCTCCTCGGCCGCGGCTTCACGCTTCCCGTCGCGCGAGGCGCTCGCCCTCATCGCTCATGAATCGAGACAAGATAATGCGTCTTGGCGATGGGGAATAGGTCAACAGTGCTGACATATTATCGCATTCGGGTCAATGAAAGCAGTCGTTCGGCAGGCGAGAACGGAGCGTTTCGTCTCACCGCTCGGGGATCGCGAGGATGTGGCCGCCGTCAACGACGATCGTCGCGCCGGTGATGAAGCTTCCGGCGCGCGAGGCGAGAAGGAGAAGCGCGCCGTCGAGCTCGCCTTCCTGGCCGAAACGGCCCATGGGGATGGCGCGCGTCATCGCCTCGCCCTGTGGCGAAGCGAGATAGCCGGCGTTGATCTCGGTCGAGAAGAAGCCGGGCGCGATGGCGTTGACCCGCACGCCCTTCGGCGCGAGCTCGAGCGCCATGGCGCGCGTCGCCTGGAGCACGGCGGCCTTCGAGACTGCATAGGCGAGATTGCCCTCCTGCACGCCGAAGGAAAGGATCGAGGCGATATTGACGATCGCGCCGCCGCCAGAGGCCACCATTCGGCGGGCGGCCTCTTGGGCGATCGTCACTACGGCGTCGAGATTGATGTCCAGCGTCTGCCGCCACGTCTCCTCGCGCATTCCGAGGAAGGATTGCGGCTTCGCCACCCCCGCATTGTTGA
>JAFAQA010000492.1 GCA_019246665.1 Hyphomicrobiales bacterium | reverse complement strand
GCGTCATCGCCGCCGCGGCCAAGGCAGATCGCGACGTGGCCTGGCGTATGGCCTGGTGTCGGCAAGAGACGCACATGGTCCCCCAACTGGTGGTCGTCGCGCACGAGCTCGGCGCGTTTTGCCTCCATGATCGGCAGCACGCTGTCGCCGATCGCCAAAATGGGCGTCTTCTTGTGCTCGGCCGCCCAGTACTCGTATTCCTTTTCCGAGAAGACGTAGCGCGCATTCGGAAAGGTCGGCACCCAGCGCCCGTTCTCGAGCCGCGTGTTCCAGCCCACATGGTCCGCGTGCAAATGCGTGCACATGACGAAGTCGATGTCCTCGACGCGAAGGCCGGCCGCGGCAAGCCCGCGCATATAGGTGTCATCGGTCTTCATGTTCCAATGCGGACGCGTCGGTCGGGATTTGTCGTTGCCGATGCAGCTATCCACGAGGATCGTGTGATGCGGGGTGCGCACCACATAGGATTGGAAGCAGAAGATCAGGGTGTCTTTCGCATCGAGTGCCTTGGGAGCAAGCCACGGGCGATGTTCCGCCAGCACCTGCGGCGTGAGCCCCGGCAGAGCTTCAAGTGCCGGCAGGAACGCGCCTTCCTGCTCGATGATGCGGTGAATAGTGAGGTCGCCGACCTTGAAGTTCAGGTTCATCGCGCTTTCTCGTGGAGCTTGCCCTGAAGACGAAAGCGCCTTTCGCGGGCCTGGTCAGAAACGAAAGTAAAGGATGGGATGCAGGCCTCGAAGCATGGATCCGTCGCCGTGCGGCTCAGTGGGCCTGGCGCAACGCGACGATGTGCTTGAACTCGCGAAGCTGCGCGATCTTTTCGCCAAGGACGCGCTTCTCCTCCTCGTTGCGGGCGGCTTCGAGATAGGTCTGCGCCGTGAGGATCTCCTTCTCGAGCCCTTCCGGCGTCACCTCCCGCATCGGGGTGGTGCGTTCGGCGAGGATCGTGAGGCTCGTATTCGTCACTTCGGCGACGCCGCCGAAAACCGCGAACTCCTTCGACGAATGATCCCCGTTCACGAGGATCACGCCGCCATTGCGCAACGAGGTGACGAGCGGAGCATGGTTCGGCAGCATGGTGAACTCACCCTCGCTGCCCGGCACCACGACGCTCTCCACTTCCGCCGAGAACAGAAGCTGGTCGGGCGAGACGAGCTCGAAGTGGAAGGTTGCCATCGGTGCGGCCTCAGGCCGAAGCCGCGAGCTTCTGGGCCTTCTCCACCGCCTCCTCGATGGTGCCGACCATGTAGAAGGCGGGCTCGGGCAGATGATCGTATTTGCCTTCGCACAAGCCCTGGAAGCCCTTGATGGTGTCGGCGAGATTCACGAACTTGCCGGGCGAGCCGGTGAACACCTCTGCGACATGGAAGGGCTGCGACAGGAAGCGCTCGATCTTGCGGGCGCGCGCCACGGTGAGCTTATCCTCCTCGGAGAGCTCATCCATGCCGAGGATCGCGATGATGTCCTGAAGCGCCTTGTAGCGCTGCAGGATCTGCTGCACCTGACGGGCCACATTGTAATGCTCCTCGCCCACGACGAGCGGGGACAGCATGCGCGAGGTGGAATCGAGCGGATCGACGGCCGGATAGATGCCTTTCTCTGCGATCGAGCGCGACAGCACCGTGGTCGCGTCGAGGTGGGCGAAGGAGGTGGCCGGCGCCGGATCGGTCAAATCGTCGGCCGGCACATAGATTGCCTGAACCGAGGTGATCGACCCTTTCGTGGTCGTGGTGATGCGCTCCTGCAAGGCGCCCATATCGGTCGCGAGCGTCGGCTGATAACCCACGGCCGAGGGAATGCGGCCGAGCAAGGCCGACACCTCCGAGCCCGCTTGCGTGAAGCGGAAGATGTTGTCGACGAAGAACAACACGTCCTGCCCCTGGTCGCGGAAGCTCTCGGCGACGGTGAGGCCGGTGAGACCGACGCGGGCGCGCGCGCCGGGCGGCTCGTTCATCTGGCCGTAGACGAGGGCGCATTTCGAGCCTTCGCCCCCGCCCTTCTTGTTGACCCCGGATTCGATGAATTCGTGATAGAGGTCGTTGCCCTCGCGCGTGCGCTCGCCGACGCCGGCGAAGACCGAATAGCCGCCATGGGCCTTGGCGATGTTGTTGATCAGCTCCTGGATGAGCACCGTCTTGCCGACGCCCGCGCCGCCGAACAGCCCGACCTTGCCGCCCTTGGCATAGGGTGCGAGCAGGTCGACGACCTTGATACCGGTTTCGAGGATCTGCGCCTCCGTCGATTGCTCGACATAGGCAGGCGCGGGCTGATGAATGGCGCGCGTCTCCTCATGCGGAATGGGCCCTGCCTCATCCACCGGCTCGCCGATGACGTTCATGATGCGCCCGAGGGTTCCGGGGCCGACCGGGATGGCGATCGGCAGGCCGGTGTCCTGCACGGACTGGCCGCGAACCAGCCCCTCGGTCGAGTCCATGGCGATGCAGCGCACCGTGGATTCACCAAGATGCTGCGCCACTTCGAGGACGAGGCGAGCGCCACGGTTTTCCGTCTCGAGCGAGTTCAGAATCGCCGGCAGATGTCCCTCGAAATGCACATCGACGACGGCGCCGATCACCTGCGCTACCCGTCCGATCGTATTCTCAGCCATGTCTTGCTCCCGTTCCCGCCCGCGGCCTAAGACCCGGCGAATTCATGTGATGAGGCGAAGGCCTCAAGGTCCGTGATTTCAGAGCGCCTCTGCGCCCGAAATGATCTCGATCAGCTCCTTGGTGATCATCGCCTGGCGCGTTCGGTTGTAGAAGATCGTCTGTTTCCTGATCATCTCGCCGGCATTGCGCGTCGCCGAATCCATGGCGCTCATCTTGGCCCCCATCTCGGAGGCCACATTTTCGAGAAGCGCACGATAGATCTGCACCGCGATGTTGCGCGGCAGAAGAGAGGTGAGAATCTCGCCTTCGTCCGGCTCGAACTCGTAGAACTGCGGCGAGCCGGCCTCCTCGCCCTGCTCGGCGCTGGTGGTATCGGCCGGAATGATCCGTTGCGCCGTCGGGATTTGCTGGATCACCGAACGGAAGCGCGCGTAAAACAGGGTGGCCACGTCGAACTCGCCATTGTCGAAGCGCCCGATCACCTTCTCGGCGATGCTTTGCGCGTTGCCGAAGCCGATCTGCTTCACGCTGCGCAAATCGATGAGCTCGAGGATATCCTTCTCGAACAGCCTCCTGAGGATATCGTAGCCCTTCTTGCCGACGCAGATGAATTTGACGGTTTTGCCTTCCGCGACGAGGGCATTCGCCCGATCACGAGCGAGACGCGCGATCGACGAGTTGAAGGCGCCGCACAAGCCACGCTCGGCGGTGCAAACGACGAAGAGGTGGCGATTATCGGAGCCGGTGCCGGCAAGGAGCGGCGGGGCCGAGGAGCTCGGCACGCCGGCAACGAGATTGGTCAGGACGCGCTGCATGCTGGTGGCATAAGGGCGTGCTGCCTCGGCCGCCATCTGGGCGCGGCGCAGCTTCGCGGCCGCGACCATCTGCATCGCCTTGGTGATCTTCTGCGTCGCCTTCACCGAGGCGATCCGGGTGCGCAGCGTTTTCAAGCTCGGCATGAAAGGTGGTCTCTACCCGCTTAACGGCTGTGGCTGGAAGCTTCGAGAAGTCTTGGCATCAATTCTTGGGACAGCAAATCTTTGGCGACATCAACTCGTGGAACGTTAGGTTTTGGCGGCATTCAACGCGTCCTCGACACGACGTCGGAAGGTGATCGGATCCTCGATCATGCGCAGCGGCGTCATGGTGACGCCGGAGCC
>JAFAQA010000187.1 GCA_019246665.1 Hyphomicrobiales bacterium | reverse complement strand
AACATACATAGAACATAACGAGCTCAGAGAGGAACTCACATGGCTCGCATTCTTGTGGAAAACGTTGTCGAGGTTGCTGCTCTTTGCGGCTTTCTGGCGATGATCGGCGTCTGGTCGATTGCAGTTGCGGGGCTCTGACGCAACGCTATTTCGTCGGCCGGATTACTTGCGGTCAGCATAATCTTTTCGGAAAACGGTTCTCACTTTTCCGGATCATGCTCGAGAAAGCGCACAATGGCGATCGGCGACGTTGGTTTTGTGCATTTGCACGTTCACTCCTCTTACTCCCTTCTTGAAGGTGCGTTGCCGATTGCCAAGCTCGCGAAGCTCGCGCGCGCCGACAAAATGCCGGCCTTGGCGCTCACCGACACGAATAACCTTTATGGCGCGCTTGAATTTTCCGAGAAGCTTGCGGCGGAAGGCGTGCAGCCGATCATCGGGCTTCAGCTGTGCGTCGATTTCGGTGATGCGGAGCGCACGCGCCCGTTGCGCAAGCGCATCGCCTCAATGGTTCTCCTTGCGGCGACCGCGCCGGGCTATGCGAATTTGCTCCGCCTCTCGACGCGCGCGCTCATCGACGATGCGGCGAATGGCCGTCCACATTTGCTCATCGAGCATGTCGAGAGCCATGCGGCGGGACTGATCGCACTTAGCGGCGGCCCTGAGGGGCCAATCGACGAGGCGCTGATCGAGCGGCGCATGGATCTTGCAGAAGCGCGGCTCGAGCGCCTCGCGGGCGCCTTTGGGGATCGCCTCTACATCGAGCTTCAGCGGCACGGATTGCCGATCGAGCGGGCAAATGAGGCGCATCTTCTCGATTTTGCCTATCGGCGCGGAATTCCGATCGTCGCGACCAACGAGCCCTATTTCGCCGCGAGAGAAGATCATGAGGCGCATGACGCACTCCTCGCAATCGCGGAAGGGCGGCTCCTGTCCGATGATGAGCGCCGGCGAGTCACGCCCGAGCATGGATTCAAGAGCCGCTCCGAGATGATGGAGACTTTCGCAGATCTCCCCGAGGCCTTGCGCAATTCGGTCGAGATCGCACTTCGCTGCAACTTTCGGCCGAAGGCGACGAAGCCCATCCTTCCGCGCTTCAGCGGCGAGGGCACGAGCGCGGATGAGGATGCCGAGCTCGATCGGCAGGCGGGGGAGGGCTTGGGCGCACGCCTCTCGGCGCATGGCCTCGCGCCCGGCCTCTCCGAGGAGGACTACCGCGCGCGGCTCGCTTTCGAGCTCGGTGTGATCAAGCGAATGGCCTATTCGGGGTATTTCCTCATCGTTTCCGATTTCATCAAGCACGCGAAGCTCAAGGGCATTCCGGTGGGACCCGGGCGGGGCTCGGGCGCGGGTTCGCTCGTCGCCTGGAGCTTGATGATCACCGATCTCGACCCGATGCGCTTTGGCCTTTTGTTCGAGCGTTTCCTCAATCCCGACCGCGTTTCGATGCCGGATTTCGACGTCGATTTTTGCATGAACCGGCGCGAAGAGGTCATCGATTATGTGCGCGAGCGCTACGGCGCCGATCGCGTCGCGCAGATCATCACCTTCGGCACATTGCAGGCGCGCGGTGTCATGCGCGATGTGGGGCGCGTCCTCGAGCTGCCTTATGGGCAGGTGGACAAGCTGACGAAACTCGTGCCGCAAAACCCGGCAAACCCGATCTCCCTGAAGGCGGCGATCGAAAGCGAGCCGCGGCTCTCCGGCGAGGCGAGTGCGGATGCCCGCGTTGCGCGCATGCTCGATATCGCGCAAAGGCTCGAAGGCCTGCATCGCCACGCCTCCACCCACGCGGCCGGCATCGTGATCGGCGACAGGCCGCTCGAGGAGGTGGCGCCGCTCACGCGGGACCAGCGTTCGGGAATGCTGGTGACGCAATTCAACATGAAATGGGTCGAGCCCGCGGGGCTCGTGAAGTTCGACTTTTTGGGTTTGCGCACTCTCACGATCTTGCAGACAGCCGTGGAGCTCATTGCGCGTCGCGGCGTCATGGTGGACCTTGCCTCGATCCCGCTCGATGATCGAGCGACCTTCGAGATGCTCCAGCGCGGCGAGACGGTCGGCGTCTTCCAGGTGGAAGGCTCAGGCATGCGCCGGGCGCTTGTCGACATGCACGCTGATCGTTTCGAGGATCTGATCGCGCTTGTCGCGCTTTACCGGCCGGGCCCGATGGCGAATATTCCCGTCTATTGCGCGCGCAAGCTCGGGCGCGAGCGTGTCGAGGTTCTCCATCCCAAGCTCGAGCCGCTTTTGCGCGAGACCTTCGGCGTCATCACCTATCAAGAGCAGGTGCAGCAGATCGCGCGCGAGCTTGCCGGCTACAGCCTCGCGGAAGCCGATCTCTTGCGCCGTGCCATGGGGAAGAAGATCAAAGCCGAGATGGATGCGCAGCGCGGCCGGTTCCTTGAAGGCGCCAAGGCCCGCGCTATTCCGCCAGCGACCGCCGAGGCGGTCTTCGAGGCCTGCGCCAAATTCGCCGAATACGGCTTCAACAAATCGCATTCCGCGCCCTATGCGCTTCTTACCTACCAGACCGCTTACCTCAAGGCGAACCACCCGGTGGAATTCCTTGCCGCGACGATGACGCATGAAATGTCGAACACCGACAAGCTTGCGGAATTTCGGCAGGAATGTGCAAGGCTCGGCATCACGCTCGAGCCGCCGTCGATCAATCGCTCCGGCATCTTGTTCGATGTGGCCGACGGCGCGATCCGCTACGCGCTTTCGGCCGTAAAAGGCATGGGCGGGCAGGCAGCGGAAGCGATCGTGAAAGCGCGCGGCGCGGAGCCGTTCCGCGATCTTGCGGATTTTGCGCGGCGCATCGATCCGAAGCTCATCAATCGGCGCGCGCTCGAGACCTTGGCTTGCGCCGGCGCGCTCGACGACATAAGCCCCGAACGTTCGACGGCTCTTGCGAGTGTCGAAGCGGTTCTCGCATTGGCGCAGGCGAACGAAAGTGACCGCCTCTCCGGACAGCAAAACATGTTCGCGGATGCGACGGCGGAGCCGGTGGCCATTCGGGTGCCGCGGGTTCCGGCATGGACGGCTTCGGAGAAGCTGCAGAAGGAATTTGCAGCGATCGGCTTCTTCATCTCCGGCCATCCGCTGGACGAATACAAGGACGTGCTCAAGCGCCTCGGCGTGCAGAGCTTCGACGCTTTCGCCAAGGGCGTGCGCGCGGGAAAAACCTCCGGCCGGCTCGCGGGAGCGGTGCTCGACCGCACCGAGCGGCGCACGAAGAGCGGCTCAAAGATGGGCATCGTGCTTTTGTCCGATCCAACGGCACAATACGAGGCCATCCTGTTTTCAGAAGGCCTCGCCAATTACCGCTCGATCTTGGAGCCCGGCTCGCGCGTGCTCGTCGAAGCACGCGCGGGAGTCGAGGGAGAAGACTTGCGACTGCGCATCGAGACCGTCGAACTGCTCGATGATGCCGCCGCGCGCATCGGCCACTCGCTTAAGCTCTATGTTCGCGATGCGCGGGCGCTCGAGCCCGTGTCCCGCTGCCTTTCAGAGACCGGGGATTCGCAAGTGAGCGTCATCGCCGCGCTCGAGCCGAATGGGCGAGAGGTCGAGATCAAGCTTCCTGGCCGTTACCGCACCACGCCGCAGATCGCGGGCGCGCTCAAGGCGGTTCCGGGAGTGACGGCCGTCGAGCTGGTTTAACCTCTCAAACATCTCCGCTCGTCGCCGCGGAGGCGGGGACCGCCTCACGCCCGCTCCTTCCCGCGAGGGCGGGTTCCAGACCTTATGAGGCAGGCCCCAGAGACCCGGATCCCCGCATCCGCGTCGCATTCGCGGGGATGAGCGGCGATGTTTGAGCCATCCCGCTTACGCCGCCCATGCTTTCGCCAAAGCTTGATGTGATATGATCTCGTTTGTCCGCGGTGAGGGCGAAATCGAGGAGGAAGGCATGGACCCAGCGGCAATGACCCTTCTCTGGAAAAGCCTTTCGGCCATGCGCGACGAGCTCGCGCAAAAAAGCCTGCACGCCTTGTTCGAGGAGGACAAGGACCGCTTCCAGGCTTTCAGCCTGACTGATGAGGACCTCCTTCTCGATTTCTCCAAGACCAAAACGAGCCGTGACACCTTGTCGTTGCTACTCAAGCTGGCCGCGGCGGCAGGCGTGGAAGCGCGTCGCGATGCCATGTTTGCCGGCGAGCGCATCAATGTGACGGAGAACCGGCCGGTCTTGCATGTGGCGCTGCGAAACCGTTCCAATCGGCCGATCTTCGTCGACGGCAAGGATGTGATGCCGGAGGTGAATGAAGTGCTTGGGCGCATGTCGCGCTTCAGCGAGGCGGTGCGCTCGGGCGAGGCCCAGCCGGGGCGGGGCGGCCGCTTCACCGATGTCGTGAACATCGGCATCGGCGGTTCTGATCTTGGCCCTGCCATGGCGACGCTGGCGCTTGCTCCTTATCACGACGGGCCGCGCACGCACTTCGTCTCCAATGTGGATGGGGCGCATTGGCACGACACCGCGCGCGATCTCGACCCGGCGACGACGCTCATCATCGTCTCCTCGAAGACATTCACGACGGTCGAGACCATGACCAATGCGCTGACCGCGCGCCGCTGGCTCGTCGGGGCGCTCGGTGAAACCGCCGTTTCCGCACATTTCGCGGCAGTCTCGACGGCGCTCGACAAGGTGAAGGCTTTCGGCATCGCGCCCGAGCGCGTCTTCGGTTTCTGGGATTGGGTGGGCGGACGATATTCGGTGTGGTCAGCCATCGGCCTTTCGCTCATGCTCGCCATCGGACCTCGGCGCTTCGAGGAGTTCCTCTCCGGCGCGCACGCGATGGACGAGCATTTCCGCTCCCGGCCGGCCGCGTCCAACATGCCGATCCTGCTCGGGCTCATTGGGGCTTGGCATCGCGATGTCTGGGGTTACCCGGCTCGCGCCGTGCTCCCTTACGATCAGAGGCTCTCGAGATTGCCGGCATACCTGCAGCAGCTCGATATGGAATCGAACGGCAAGCACGTCGCGCTCGACGGGCGGCCGGTCTCGCATCCGACGGGACCGCTCGTCTGGGGCGAGCCCGGCACCAATGGTCAGCATGCGTTCTATCAACTTCTGCATCAGGGGACTGACATCATCCCTTGCGAGTTCTGGATCGCGGCGCAAGGCCATGAGCCCGATCTTGCCGAGCATCAGGCTTTGCTCGAGGCGAATTGCCTCGCGCAATCACGCGCCTTGATGCTCGGGCGCACGACCGTCGAGGCCGAGGCACAATTGCGAGCGCACGGCGTGTCCGCCGAGGAGGCTCGACGGCTGGCTCCTCACAAGAGCTTCGCCGGCCAGCGCCCTTCGATCACCACGGCGTATCGTCAGCTCGATCCCTTCGCGCTCGGGCGCTTGATCGCCCTTTACGAACACCGGGTGTTCGTCGAGGCGGCGATCTTCGGCACCAATGCATTCGATCAATGGGGGGTCGAGCTCGGCAAGGAATTGGCGACGACGCTGCTTCCCATGGTGAAGGGAGACAAGCCCGCCGAGGGCGATGCGTCGACCGTCGGCCTCATGCGCCACCTCGCGACCTGGGGCAAGCGCGCATGAGCATTCGCTTGTTCGGTGCTGGCCGCGCCGGCTTGCGATTTGGCGCGGCCCTCGTCGCGGTCGGGATCATCGGAGCTGCGGCCTTTGCACAGAATTTGGGTCCGGCTGAAACGCGCGTGGGGAATGAGGCAAGCTCCGCTCTGCTTCTTCCGAACCAATTCGATCCGCATTTGCGGTTGCCGGCCGCGCAGATCGCCGCCGCTACCCCGATCCGCTTCCTCACGGAAAATGATTATCCGCCTTTCCAGATCACGGCACCCGACGGCAGTCTCACGGGGTTCAACATCGATCTTGCGCGCGCCTTGTGCGCGGAGCTCGCGCATCAATGCACCATCCAACCGCGCCGCTGGGACACACTGCTCGATGCGCTCGCGAGCCGAGCGGGCGACGCGATCATCGCCGGCATGCGGCCGACACCGGAGATCCTGGCGCGCGCCGACGTGACCTATCCCTATTTGAAAACACCCGGTCGTTTCGTCGCGCGTCGCGATCTCGCGCTGGCGCCGACCCCGCAAACGCTTTCAGGTCATACGGTCGCGGTCGCGTCCGGCACGGCGCACGAGGCTTTCGTCAAAGCCTTCTTTCCCGCCGCGACGCTGCGCAGCCTCTCTTCCGCCGGTGCCGTTTTTGACGCGTTGGCGCGCGGAGAGGTCGATGTCGCTTTTGTCGACGGGCCAAGCGCCGCCTCATGGCTCAATAGCGCGAACGGAGCCTGCTGCGCCTTTGCGGGAGATCCTTATTTCGAGAGCCGCTTTTTCGGCGAAGGCATGATCATCGCGGTGCGCAAGGGCGATGATGCCATGCGCCGCGTCCTCAACCAGGCTCTGCAGCGCCTCTCGCAAAATGGCCGGCTGGGCGATATTTACCTCAAATATTTTCCCGTCGGCTTCTATTGAAGGACCTACGGCGTCATTCCGGGCCACGCCTGGATTGAGGTAAATTCCCTTTCATTTCTCTAGATGATTAGGTGAACATGATCTTTTCGGAAGAGCGCTTCCACTTTTCCGGATCATGCTCTAGGGGCTTTTTGGCAATCGGTGTGCGCCAGCAGGGCTGCCGACCTCATCGAGAGAACATCGTCTCGCGCAAATTGAAACACTTGATCGAAGAGCAATGGCTGTCACGTCCGTCTTCTCACCCGATCTCTCGCAAGCCGCGGCTGCGTCTCAAGCGTGGCCCTTCGAGGAGGCTCGTAAGCTCATTGCGCGCATTGGAGGGGTCGAGGGAGCACAAGCCTCGGATCGCGAGGTGATCTTCGAGACCGGATATGGTCCTTCAGGCTTGCCGCATATCGGGACCTTTGGCGAGGTCGCTCGCACCAGCATGGTGCGGCATGCCTTTCGTGTGCTCACCGAAGATCGGGTGAGGACGCGCCTCATCGCCTTTTCGGACGATATGGACGGGTTGCGCAAGGTGCCGGACAATATTCCGAATCCGGAGATGGTGCGAGCGCATCTCGGCAAACCGCTCAGCGAAATTCCAGATCCCTTCGGAACACATGAGAGCTTCGCGGCTCATAACAATGCGCGGCTGCGCGCCTTTCTCGACAGCTTCGGCTTCGACTACGAATTCATGTCGTCGACCGCGACCTATCGCTCCGGCCGGTTCGACGAGACACTGCTGCTTGCTCTCGCTCGCTTCGACGAGGTGATGGCGATCATGCTTCCTTCGTTGCGCGCGGAGCGTGCACAGAGCTACTCGCCCTTCCTGCCGATCCATCCGGTGACGCGGGTCGTCATGCAGGTCCCGATCGAGGCCCGCGACGTCGCGCGCGGAACGATCTCCTGGCGTGAGCCCGCGACGGGAGAGCGTTTCGAGACGAAGGTGACGGGCGGCGAGGCGAAACTGCAATGGAAGCCCGACTGGGCGATGCGCTGGGTCGCGCTTGGGGTCGATTATGAAATGGCGGGCAAGGATCTCATCGACAGCGTCAAGCTGTCGGGAGAGATCTGCCGCGCGCTCGGCGGCACGCCTCCGGAGGGGTTCAACTTCGAGCTCTTTCTCGACGAGAAGGGCCGGAAGATTTCGAAATCGGTCGGCAATGGGATCACCATCGATGAATGGCTGAGCTACGGCACGCCCGAGAGCCTGTCGCTCTTCATGTATCAAAATCCGCGAGCGGCGAAGCGGCTGTATTTCGACGTGATCCCGCGGCATGTCGACGATTATCTCGCCTTCCGTTCGAAATACGCGAAGGAGGGCGCCGAGCAAAGATTGAGGAATCCCGTCTGGCATATCCACGCGGGCGCACCGCCCCATATTGCCGAAGCGGGGATCGGCAATGCGGCCGGTCTCGACTACGCCATGTTGCTGAACCTCGTCTCGGCTTCGAACTCGAGCGATCGGGAGACGCTCTGGGGATTCGTCAAGCGTTACGCGCCTGGTGTGCATGGTGAAACGCGCCCTGAGCTTGATCATCTCGTCGACCTCGCCATCCATTACTACGAGGATTTCATCCGGCCGACGAAGCGGTTCACCGCGCCGAGCGAAGCTGAACGCGCGGCGCTCGCCGACCTTGACGCGGCGCTCGCCTCACTCCCGCGAGGCGCCGACGCCGCCGAGATCCAGGCCGCC
This sequence comes from Hyphomicrobiales bacterium, assembly GCA_019246665.1. Taxonomy (GTDB): domain Bacteria; phylum Pseudomonadota; class Alphaproteobacteria; order Rhizobiales; family Beijerinckiaceae; genus GAS188. The sequence continues at coordinate 5,605 of JAFAQA010000187.1, read as the reverse complement.
GTTTACGAAGTTGGCCGGAAGCATTTTCCCGATCTGTCGGGGAAGACGAAGACGGCGGACGGGCGCCCCGGTGTATCCCAGGCATTTTTCCAGAGCCTCTATCGCATCCTGCTCGGCCAAGAGCGGGGACCGCGCTTCGGCTCCTTCGTCGAGATTTATGGCCTGCCCGAGACACGCGCTCTGATCGCGGCGGCTTTGGCCGGTGAGCTGAAGCCGCTGGTCACGGCGTAAGCAGCCCGCATCGCTACGCGGCTTCGCGAGAATTGGGGTTGTCAGCGTGTGTTTGGAGATTCCGATTTCCCGACCTTGAGTGATCCTGGTGCGGGTTGCGGCTCGAAGTTGTCGCCGCTGTCTTGAGCTTCGCCTCGACTGGCCGACATCGGATGATCGGCGAGTGAGGATGTCGGGGCCGAAGTGGCCCCGAGCATCGTCTCAGGTCTACTTCGTCTTCCTGGCGACGGCAGCAGACTTCGTCTTCGCGGCGGGCTTCCTCCGCGCAGGCGCCTTCTTCTTGGCAGCGGCCTTCGGAGCAGCCTTTGCTTTCGCGGCTGTCCTCGGCTTCGCCTTCGCGGCCGGCTTCTTCTTCGTCGTAGCTTTCCTAGTAGCGAGTGCCATGGGAACTCCCCTGCGTTGATTCGCGGCTAAATCCTACCACGACTTGTCAAGCAAGAAAAACGATATCGACTTCCGTCAACAAAATTACTGGCGTCCGCGCAGCGTTTTTGACGGGCGGGAGCGCAAGCGGGTCACAAACTCTATTCCAGCAATGTATGGCTTAAATTAAATATAAAATGGATTATATACTACATAATATGAATTTTTATCTACCGTTGTCCCATGAGGCTTTACAGTAATCGTCGGGCCATCCCATCCGACGCCGGGACGCAAAAAAATTTTTGCCGAGCGGCCGTGACGTTCGAACGATCCCCGCGCGTCGGGTCGATTGCGCTTCGTGGACCACGTAATCGATTCGCTTCGCGCACTTGTCGATCGTTGAACATCATGTCATTTCACCGGAAGAGGCGGGCACGAAAAGGTCTCTGCTCGAGAAAAAATTTCATGGCCCGCGTACTGATGAAAGCCTCAACGAAATCTTTGCGCCGCTGCGCCTGCGTGGAGTGAGGCGATCGAGGAAAGCCAGTCGGAGAACGCATGGGGCTCGTGTTCAAAATTTGCGGCGAGGATGAATGGCGCAGTGCCGAGCTGGAGGAAATCTTTCGCGGCTCCGACGTGGATCTGCGCGATGGCTTCATCCATTTCTCGACGGCCGAGCAACTTGCCGAGACGGCGGCGAAGCATTTCGCCGGACGCCGCGATCTTCTGCTGGTAGCGGCCGACACCGAAGCACTCGGTGAGGCATTGCGCTTCGAGCCATCGCGCGGCGGCGCGCTTTTCCCGCATCTCTACGCACCGCTGCCCATCTCGGCCGTGCGCTTCATCGAGCCGATGCCGCTGCGTGCGGATGGGACGCATCTCCTGCCATCGCCCGAGCGATTGCGCAGTCGATGATGTCGCTCGCTTTTCGACTCGCGAAGCCCTTCATTGCGAGGCTCGATGCCGAGCGTGCGCACCGTCTTGCGATCGCGGCCTTGCGCTTGCTGCCGCGAGGGGCACCGCCCATCGAGGATCCGAGGCTCGCGACGAGGGGGCTTGGCCTTATCTTTCCTAATCCGGTTGGGCTCGCAGCGGGTTTCGACAAGGATGGAGAGGCGATCGAGGGGTGCCTCGGTCTCGGCATCGGCTTCGTCGAGATCGGCGGAGTGACGCCGCTGCCACAACCGGGGAATCCGCGCCCGCGCCTATTCCGTCTTTCAGCCGATGAGGCGGTGATCAACCGCTATGGCCTCAACAGCTCCGGCATCGAGGCGATGGCGCATCGGCTCGCGGTTCGGCGAGGAAGAGGCGGTCTCGTCGGGGTGAATGTCGGCGCGAACAAGTTGTCCGCTGACCGCGCGGGAGATTATGCCACCTGCATCGCAGCTCTCGCACGCCACTGCGATTTCATCACGATCAATGTGTCCTCGCCCAACACTCCGGGCTTGCGCGGATTGCAGGGGAGGGCCGCCCTCGACGATCTCCTGGCCCGCGCGCTCGATGCGCGCGACCGCGCCGTTGCGGCGCCACGCCGGCCGACGCCGCTTCTCGTCAAGATCGCGCCGGATCTATCCCTCTCCGAGCTCGACGACATTGTTGCCGTGGTGCTGGCGCGCGGCATTGACGGAATGATCGTGGCGAATTCGACGCTGACGCGCCCGGCCTCACTCAAGGAGGAAAGGCTTGCCCGAGAAGCAGGAGGTTTGTCGGGACGCCCGCTATTCGCCTTGTCGACACGCATGCTCGCCGAGACTTATTTGCGCGTCGATGGCCGCCTGCCGCTTATTGGTGTCGGCGGCATCGATTGCCCGGAGGCGGCGTGGACAAAAGTCAGCGCCGGAGCGACGCTGCTCCAGCTTTACACGGCGCTAGTGTTCAAGGGGCCCGCGCTGATCGGCAAGATCAAACGAGGACTCATATCGCGGCTCGTTCGTGCCGGCATGGCGAATGTCGCCGATGCGGTCGGCCGCGACGCTGCGAATATTGCACGAGGCTGAGCTTCTCCTCTCTCCATTGGAGCGCGCCCATTATTTCGATGGCTGCGGGCTTGCTCTTTCGCTCAAGAGTGACGCGCCATCCTCAAGAGGCGAATCAGAACGAAAATCGGAACGACGATGATTGCTCCATAGGCAATGTAGACAAAGATCGTGCGCAGGCTCTCGAGGCCGCCTGCCCAGATGTTCTCGAAGAACTGGCGAAAGCCTTCGAGAAGGTCGCGCGGCGTGAGGTTGAAGAACACCATCGCGGCGCCGACGATCAGCGACATCACGAGGAGCCTCAGGATCACATTGCCGGGCGACCCCCCAAGAAAGCGGCTCAATCCATTGTCGGACATGGTGGCCTCGATGCGCTTTTTGTCCCCGCAAGTTCCGAGCGGCGTTCCTGGAAAGCCGGTCATGCGGGCTCCGCAGGTTCTCGCGTTCACGCGCTAGCAGCCGCTGCGCAAGACCGCAAGGATTTCAGCCGGCCGGAGCCTGCGCCGGCAAGATTCCCGAGATGCGGGCCGCAAGGATCACGGCTTGCGTGCGGCTTTCGACGCCAAGCTTCGTCAATATGGCCGAGACATGCGCTTTCACGGTCGCTTCGGAGACCGAAAGCTCGAAAGCGATCTGCTTGTTGAGCAGTCCTTGCGACAGCATCATCAGGACTTTCACCTGTTGCGGCGTGAGGGTCGAAAGCTTCGCCGCGAGCGCCTCGGCGTCGTGGTCGTCATCGCCCTCGGCCTCCATGCCGGCTGGCAAATAGATGCCGCCGGCAAGCACCTTCTCGATTGCCTCGTTGATCTCCGCGCCATTGGCGCTTTTCGGCACATAGCCCGCGGCGCCGAACGCCAGGCATTTGCGTGCGACGAGGCGGTCCTCGGTCGCCGAGATCACAATAACCGGCACGCTGGGAAACTGCGCCCGAAGATAGAGGAGGCCGGATAGCGCTTGCACGCCGGGCATCGTGAGGTCGAGCAGGACGAGGTCGATCTCGCGGGCCGAGATCAGCTTCATGGCTTCCTCGAGCGAGCCCGCGGCTTCGATCGAGGCCGCGGCGAGCCTGTTTTGCAAGGTGAGCTTCAGCGCGTCCCGAAACAGGGGATGATCGTCGGCGATGACGATGTGCAAAGCTCCGCTCTCGACCTTCACGGCATCCCTCCCGGATTCCAGGCGCAAGCTTAACGACAGATCGGTCGCTCGGACAGTCCCGAGGCTTTGCGCCATCTTCCTGCGGTGGCTGGGCTTTCGCGTGCTCAACGCGACCGGTCCGGAACCGCCCTTGGCTTGGGCGCTGTCTTCTCGACCGAGGCAAGGCCGAGAGGGTTGTTACTCTGCGCGTCCTGGGGAAGCGCGGCGATCAACGTCTCGATGCGGTCGGCTTCCGCCGGCGGCTTGTCCCAACGGATGCGGTTGATCCGCGGAAAGCGCATGGCGACGCCGGATCGATGCCGCGTCGAGCGTTGCAATCCCTCAAACGCCACTTCGAGAACGAGCCCGGCATGCGGCTCATGTTTGATCTCGCGCACGGGACCGAAGCGGTTGATGGTGTTGTTGCGAACGAAACGATCGAGCTCTTTCAGCTCCTCGTCGGTGAAGCCGAAATAGGCCTTGCCGACCGGGACCAGTTCCTCGCCCGCTTCTGCGTCTCTCCACACGCCGAAGGTGTAGTCTGAATAAAAAGAGGAGCGTTTGCCGTGGCCGCGTTGCGCATACATCAACACCGCGTCGACGAGCTTTGGATCGCGCTTCCATTTGAACCACAAGCCCTTCGGGCGGCCCGGAAGATAAGGCGAGTCGCGGCGCTTCAACATCACACCTTCGACCGCTTCCGCGTCTCCTCCGGCCCCAGCGAGCATCGGGGCGGCGCGTGCAGCGGCGAGCTCGTCGAAGCTCCTGAAGGGAAGCGCCGGCGAGAGATCGAAACGAGGACTTCCGGTGCGCTCGAGAAGCGCGGCGAGCCGCGTTCGCCGCTCCGCGAATGGAAGCGCACGCAAGTCCTCCTTGCCTTCGATCAGGAGATCATAGGCGCGGATATGCGCTGGGAAATCGTCGATGAGCTTTGCCGTGACCGTCTTGCGATTGAGGCGCTGTTGCAGCTCGTTGAAGCTTTGGACGCGCCCCTCGCGCATGACGAGCAGCTCGCCGTCGATGGCCGCATCGAAGTCGAGCGCCGCGACGAGATCGGGAAATGCCGGCGAGATGTCCTCTCCGGTACGCGAATAAATCCGCGCCACCTTGCGGCCATCCTCCGAATATCCGGCAACAGCCTGGACGCGGATGCCATCCCATTTCCATTCGGCGATGAAATTATCGGCCTCGATCATCGACACGTCGCCATCTTCGAGCGGATGCGAGAGCATCACCGGACGGAAAGGGGCAGGGTCACGGCTTTCGGGCGCGCGTGATTTGCCTTCGATCCAGGCGAACAGGTCGAGATAGGGAGGGGAGACCCCGTGCCAGACCTCCTCGACCTCATTGGGATCGCGGTTCCCGAGCGCGGCAAGCGCCGTCTTGGCGAGGCGCGCCGAGACGCCGATGCGCAACCCGCCGGTGATGAGCTTCAAGAGTGCCCATCGCCCGGTCTCATCGAGCGCGTCAAGCCACGAGGTGAGCAAGCCCGGCAGCTCCGACTTCGATGCGAGCTTCAGGGTCTCGATAACCATCGTGAGCGAAGGCGGCGCAGTTGTGGGTGCTCGCTTGTCGTCACGGGGCCACATGAGCGCGACTGTCTCGGAGAGATCGCCGACATAGTCGTAGGAATAAGCGAAGAGCACAGGGTCCGTTCGCTCTTCGATCAATGCGCGGATCAGGCCGGGCTTGGCGAGCTGAAAGCTCAACGCCCCTGTCATCGCGGCGAGTGCGTAGCCGCGCTCAGGATCGGGCTCGCTGCGAAAAAATTCGGTCATCAAGGCGAGCTTGGCATTGCGTGAATGCTCGAAGGCCAAACGGTCGAGAAGCTCGGCAAAGCGGTTCATGGCTCATGATGTGGGACAAAAACGCCCTGACGCAATCCAGGGCGCGGCGGCCCC
>JAFAQA010000497.1 GCA_019246665.1 Hyphomicrobiales bacterium | reverse complement strand
CCTCTCCAAGATCATCATGGGCGCGATGAAGCCGGATCAGGGTCGTGTCCTCTATGACAACGGCTCGGGCCCGCGCGACATCGCCACTTTCGAAGGCGCCGAGCTCACCGCCTACCGGCGCGCGGTTCAATTCGTGTTCCAGGATCCGTTCTCGAGCCTCAATCCGCGCATGACCGTGCACGACATCCTCAGCGAGCCGCTGGTCGTGCACGCCGTGGGTGACCCGGCCTCGCGCGACAAGCGTGTCGTTGAGCTGTGCTCACTCGTCGGCATCGATCGGCGCGCGCTATCTCGCTATCCTCATTCGTTTTCGGGTGGCCAGCGCCAGCGCATCGGCATCGCCAGGGCTCTGGCGCTCGAGCCCTCGGTCCTCCTTTGCGATGAGCCGACCTCGGCGCTCGACGTCTCGGTGCAGGCGCAGATCCTCAACTTGTTGAAGGATCTCCAAGCCGAGCTTGGCCTGTCCCTGCTATTCGTCTCTCACAATCTCGCGGTCATCCATTACCTCGCGAAGGACGTGGCGGTGATGTGCCGTGGCCATGTGGTGGAGCAAGGGCCAAGTGCCGAGCTCTTCGCCTCCCCGCGCCACCCTTACACGAAGGCCTTGCTCGCGGCCGTGCCGAGCGCCGATCTCGATCACCCGCTCGATTTCGACAAGATCGCCGGGGAGGGCGTCTCCTTGCCGGCGAGCTGGCCGATGCCGTTCACGATCCGTAACGATGGGCCGCGCCCCGACATGGTGGAAGCGGCTCCCGGGCATTATGTGCGCATTGCCGGAGGCGTTAAGGGCCTCACCGAGCTTGTTTCATGAAGATCGCGCTGCGATGCGGCTTGGCCCTGGCGACAGCCGTGATCGCGCTTTGCCTTGCGGGAAACGCCCCGCGCGCTGCCATGAGCGAGCCTGACGGAACCGCTGCGGCCGATACCGGCGCGGCGCCCTCGCAAGGGAGCCTGGTCACCATTGCGCCGGAAGTGGTTCTGCCTACGCCGTCGAGCTTCCAGGACGCGCCGATGCTCGCGCCGCTTGTGGAAAGCGGGAAGCTTCCACCTGTCGCCGAACGCTTGCCGAAGACGCCGCTCGTCGCCGACCTGAAAGGCAGGAACCGGGAATTCGGCCGCTTTGGCGGCGATCTGCGCAGCCTGGTGAGCAAGGCGCGAGATCTGCGCCTCATCACCGTCAACACCTACACGCGTCTCGTCGTCTATGACGAGAAGCTGAAGCTTCGGCCCGACATCCTCGAGAAGGTCGAGGCCAAAGACGATCGCATCTTCACCTTCACGCTGCGGGAAGGCCATCGCTGGTCGGACGGCGAGCCCTTCACGGCGGAGGATTTCCGCTTCTATTTCGAGGATATCGCGAACAACAAGGAGCTCTCTCCGGCGGGACCCGAATCGATTTTCTTTGTCGAGGGCAAGCTCGCCCGCTTCGAGATCCTCGACGAGCGACACGTCCGCTATAGCTGGGACAAGCCCAATCCGTTGTTCCTCCCGGCGCTCGCGCAGCCGCGTCCCGTTTTCATCTGCGCGCCTGCGCACTATCTCAAGCCCTTCCACAGTCGGTATGCCCCGCCCGACAAGCTCGCCGACCGTGCTGCGCAAGCCAAGCTCAGGAGCTGGGCCGCATTGTTCAACCGCGTCAACGACCCTTACGACAATTCCAATCCGGACATGCCGACGCTGAACGCCTGGAAGATCATCACGAGGGCGCCGGCCAACCGATTCATCTTCGAGCGCAACCCGTATTTCCACCGGGTCGATGCGGAAGGCCGACAGCTTCCTTATATCGACCGGCTCTTCATCGATCTTGCGACTGCGAGCCTCTTCGCGCCCAAGGCCAATGCCGGCGAAGTGGATCTTCTGGCGCGCGGGCTCTCGATGTACGACGCGCCCGTGCTGAAGGAAGGAGAAGCCGAGCATCATTATCACACGCTGCTCTGGCCGATCGCGCGCGGTTCATCCTACGCGCTGTATCCAAACCTCACGACCGATGACCCGGTCTGGCGGGCGCTCAACCGCGATCAGCGCTTTCGTGTCGCGCTCTCGCTCGCCATCGACCGCCGCATCATCAACAACGCGATGATGTTCGGCCTGGGCCTCGAGGGCAACAATACCGTCATGCCGGAAAGCCCGCTCGACGATGAAGCCAACCGGACGGTGAACGCGACCTACAATCCCGAGCTCGCCAATGACCTTCTCGACGGAATCGGGCTTACGGCGCGAAGCGCCGAGGGCGTGCGTCTTTTGCCTGATGGGCGCGAGCTCGAGATCGTCGTCGAAGTGGCAGGCGACAGCCGCGACACCATCGATGTGCTGCAGCTCATCACCGAGTTCTGGCGCGACGTCGGCGTGAAGCTCTTCATCAAGCCGCAGGAGCCGGGCGTGTTGCGCAACCGCTCCTATGCGGGGCGCACTGTCATGGTGGCCGGTCCCGGTCTCGACAATGCCATCCCGACCGCCGAAATGCCCCCTTATGAGATCGCGCCGGCGCTCGGCGAGAACTATTCCTGGCCGCTCTGGGGCGAATTCGAAGAAACGCGGGGAAAACATGGCGAGGCCATCGATCTCCCGGATGCCAAGCGCCTTCTCGACCTTTACCACCAATGGCGGGGGACGAGCGATGTGGGCGAGCAGACGCGCATCTGGAAGGAGATGCTGCGGCTCAACGTGAAGGACGTCTTCAGCATCGGCACGGTGGCGCGCGAGCTGCAGCCCATCGTCGTCTCGAATCGGCTCCACAACGTGCCGGAGAAGGCGATCTTCGCCTTCGAGCCGACTTCCTATTTCGGCGTCTACCGCATGGAAGAATTCTTCTTCTCGGAGTGATCGACGAATGGCGTTGCTGCGTTACCTCCTGCGCCGCCTGGTGACCATGGTGCTCACCTTGATCGCCATCTCGGCGCTCGTGTTCTTCATCATCAAGCTGCCGCCCGGCGATTACCTCACGAACCAGATTGCCGAGCTCGCCGCGGAAGGCGACCAATCGAGCCTCGCCAAGGCGCAGTTCCTGCGTCACCAATTCGGGCTCGATCTCCCGGTATGGGAGCAATATCTCGCCTGGATCGGCCTGATGCCCGGACCGAATGGCTGGTCCGGGCTTCTCCAGGGCAATTGGGGCTGGTCCTTCGAGTACAACCAGCCTGTGAATGCCGTCGTCGGGCAGGCGCTGCTGCTCACTCTGGTCGTCAACCTCGCGGCAGTCATCTTCGTCCATATCGTGGCGATTCCCATCGCGATCTATTCCGCAGTGCGTCAATATTCCATCGGCGATTATCTCGTTACCTTCATCGGCTATATCGGGCTTGCGACGCCGAGCTTCCTGCTTGCCCTCGTGCTTTTGTATTACCTCAACCGCTGGTTCGGCATCTCGATCGGCGGCCTCATGGATCCGGCTTACGCCGATCAGGCCTGGAGCATGGAGAAGATGCACTCCATCGCGTCCCACCTCATCGTGCCGACCGTGGTGATCGGGCTCGCCTCGACCGCGGCCATGATCCGGCGCATGCGCGCAAACCTCCTCGATGAGCTGCAGAAGCAATACGTCGTAACGGCCCGCGCCAAAGGTCTCTCGGAGGGCAGGCTTCTCCTCAAATACCCGTTCCGCATGTCGCTGAACCCCTTCATCGCGGATGTCGGCAACATCCTGCCTCACCTCGTCTCGGGCTCGGTGCTCGTCTCGCTCGTGCTCAACCTGCCGACCGTGGGGCCGATCCTGTTGCAGGCGTTGCGCGTGCAGGACCAGTATCTTGCCGGCTTCATCTTGATGTTCGTCGCCATGCTGACGGTGATCGGCATGCTGATCTCGGATCTCGCGCTCGCCGCTCTCGATCCGCGCATCCGTTTCGCCGGGCGCGCCGCATGAGAAGCGCGCCATGAACGACATGTTGACCGATGCGGCGCCCCGGCTTCCGCCGGCCCTTCAAGAGCGTTTCGTCTCGCAAGCCCCTTTCGATCCGGAAGCGCCCGGTCCCTCTGGCGAGAGCGCGCTCGCGCGCGCGTCGTCCTTTGCCCTGACCTGGCGGAAATTCAAGCGCAACAAGGCGGCGGTCGCCGCCGCGGTGATCTTGCTGCTCACCTACCTCACGGTTCCTTTCGCCGAGGTGATCGCCCCTTACCCCCCAGCCGAGCGGCGCGCCAACCACCTCTACGCCCCGCCGCAACGGCTCCATCTATTTCATAAGGGGCATTTCAAGGGGCTCTTCGTTTATCCGGAGAGCTTCCGCTTCAATCCGGCGACCTTCACGCGAGACTACACGAGCGACAAGACGAAGCCGCAGCGAATCCGCTTCCTTTGCCGTGAAGAGCCGTACCGGCTCTTCGGATTGATCCCCGCCGATTTCCATCTGTTCTGTCCACCTCGCGATGGAACCTTGTTCCTTCTCGGCACCGACAAGCTCGGCCGCGATCTTTTCTCGCGCATCGTCTACGGTGCGCGCATCTCGCTCACGGTCGGCGTTGCCGGCATCATCGTATCCTTCGTGATCGGACTGACGCTCGGCGGTCTCGCGGGTTATCTTGGCGGCTTCGTCGATTCGGCGGTGCAGCGCCTCATCGAAATCCTGCGCTCGCTGCCAGAGCTCCCGCTCTGGCTCGCGCTTTCCGCCGCCTTGCCGGCCAATTTGAGCCCGATCCTCGTTTTTCTCGGCATCACGATCATCCTCGGTTTGCTCGATTGGCCAGGGTTGGCGCGCGCCGTGCGTTCGAAACTCCTCGCGCTTCGAGAAGAGGATTTCGTCAAGGCGGCCGAGCTCATGGGCGCGTCGCGCTTTCGCATCATCGCGCGCCATCTGATCCCGAACTTCATGAGCCATTTGATCGCTTCCGCGACGCTGTCGATTCCCTCGATGATTCTGGGCGAGACGGCCTTGTCCTTTCTCGGGCTTGGCCTTCGCCCGCCGATCGTGAGCTGGGGCGTCCTTCTCAATGACGCGCAAAACCTCGCCTCGGTCAATTTGTATCCCTGGCTGCTCGCCCCGATGGTCCCGGTGATCGTCGTCATCCTGGCGTTCAATTTCGTCGGTGACGGGCTGCGCGATGCCGCCGACCCCTACCACTGAGGTACTTGCGAAAGAGCTGTCCGGCACTGATGCTGCGCACATAGCAAAGCGGCTTGAAGCCTCGCCCCGGCTGGAACGCGTTGCGTTTAGATGAGATCAGTAGCGTCAGGTTTGTTTTTGTTTTTCCGCATGGTCTTATCGCAAAAGTGGGGCCACTTTTGCGGATCATGCTCAGGAGGGTCCTAATGCTGGCCCGCGATGTCATGACGACGCCGGTGATCTCCGTTACGCCCGCGACGCGCACGCGCGACGCCGTCGAGCTGATGTTGGCCCATCATTTGAGCGGCCTTCCGGTCCTCGACGAGAACGGCAAGCTTATCGGCATATTGAGCGAGGGCGATCTCATCCGCCGTTCCGAGCTCGGCACCGAGAAGCACCGCTCGCGCTTCATTGCGTTCATTCTCGGGCCCGGCAGGGCCGCTCATGACTACACCAAGAGCCACTCGCGCTTCGTGCGCGGCGTGATGACGCAAGAGGTGATCGCGGTGGCCGAAGAGACGCCGATCGAGGAGATTGTCGGCTTGATGGAGAAGCATGGCATCAAGCGAATGCCGGTGATGCGCGCAAGCGACATCATCGGCATGGTTTCTCGTTCCGATCTTTTGCGCGCCCTCGTCGCGGCAAGCCGCAAGCGCGAGGAGACGATGAACGACGCGGCGATCAAGGCGCGTATTCTCGACGAAATCGCCAAGGAGGAATGGGCACCGCAGAACAGCGTCGCCGTCGGGGTCAAGGACGGGGCCGTGGTGCTCACGGGCACCATCTTCGATGCCCGACAACGGCTCGCGCTCAAGGTCGTCGTCGAAAACACGCCGGGCGTGAAGACGGTGCAGGATCGCCTCGTGTGGATCGAGCCGGGCTCGGGGCTCGTGGTCGAGGCGCCCGATGAAGCCGAGGATGGCGATCTCGCGCGATGAGCGCAAACCTCACTTCGTCGGCAACCCCTCCTCGGGTGACGGCGGCTCCGCCGCCGCCTTTTCCGGAAGGGACGCAAGCTCCTCCTCCTCCCCGTAACCGACGAGGTGCAAAGGCCGCGCCCTGATGCCCAAGGTGCCGCACCAATGCACGAGCGCATCCTCTTCGCCATGAGTGACCCAGACCTCGCCGGCGCCCGTCTCGCGAATGGTCTCGGTAAGTCCATCCCAATCGCAATGATCGGAAATCACGAGCGGCAGCTCGACCCCGCGTTGGCGTGCGCGTGCCCGGACCCGCATCCAGCCGGAGGCGAAGGAGCTCACTGGATCAGGAAAGCGCCGCGTCCATAAGTCTTGGATCTGCCCGGGCGGGCACAACACGATCTCGCCGGCGAAAGCCGGATCGGCACCGCGCGAGCGCCCGGCCGGCACCTTGCGCACCTCGCCGAGTGCGACGCCTTGCGCCGCATAGAGCGCGCAGAGCCGCTCCAATGCGCCATGCACATGGATCGGGCGATCATAGCCTGCTTCTCGCAAGAGGGCGATCACCCGCTGCGCCTTGCCGAGCGCGTAGACGCCGACCAGATGAGCGCGATCGGGAAAAACACGCAGGCTCGCGAGAAGCTTGCGAATCTCGCTCTCGGCATCCGGGTGGCGGAAAACCGGAAGGCCGAAGGTCGCCTCCGTGATGAAAATGTCGCAGGGAACAACCTCGAACGAAGCGCAAGTCGGGTCGCGCGCACGTTTATAATCGCCGGAAACGACGATGCGCGTGCCGCCCGCTTCCACCACGATTTGCGCCGAGCCGAGCACGTGACCGGCGGGAACGAAGGTGACAGCGACACCGTTGACCTCGACGCGCTTTCCGAGCAGCGCGGCTTCGGTAGCGCCTGCGAAGCCCTCTCCGCACCGCACCGCCATGATTTCGAGCGTTTCGCGTGTTGCCATGACGGCCTTGTGGCCTGGCCGTGCGTGATCGGAATGGCCATGTGTAATGAGGGCCCGCTCGACTGGCCGCAACGGATCGATGAAAAATCCGCCAAGCGGCGAGAACAGGCCGTTAGGCGTCGAAGTCAAAAGATCGACCGGGTTCATGCTCGCCAGATAGGCGATGCAAAGATGCAGGAGAAGGTCCAAGCATGATCAAAGCATGATGATCGCAAGCAGGAACTGCTTTTCAAAAAAGATCATGCCCGTCCCATAAGCAGAGCAGGATAGCCGTCTGCGAAAGCAATCGTGCTCTTGCGCTTACCCGATGAGCAGCGCCAACCGGGCTGAAACAATAAATTTCGAGGAAGGAGCTACCATGAACATTGAGACCATTCACGAGGCGCCCCGCGCCGCCGAAGCCGCCCTTTCGCAGCTCGATCAGCTCAAGCAGATGACGAAGGTGGTTGCCGATACTGGCGACATGGACGCCATCAAGAAATACCAGCCCGTCGATTGCACCACCAATCCATCCTTGGTCCTCAAGGCGATGGAGCTTTCGACCTACGAACATATCTTCAAGGACGCCATCGCCTGGGGGAAGAGCCAAACCGGCAAGCGTGACGCCGTCGTAAGGGAGGTGGCGAGCCGCTTGCCGATCGAGATCGGCGCCGAGCTCGCGCGCATCGTGCCGGGACGCGTCTCGACCGAAGTCGATGCTGATCTCTCCTTCGACGTGAAGGGCTCGATCGGTCGGGCGCACGAGATCATCGCGGCCTATAAGGAGCGGGGCGTGGAGAAGGAGAAGATCCTGGTCAAGCTCGCCTCGACCTGGGAGGGCGTGAAGGCCGCCAATCTTCTCGAGAAGGAGGGCATCCATTGCAATTTGACCCTGCTCTTCTCCCTGCCGCAGGCGGTCGCCTGCTTCAAGGCCGGCGTCACCCTCGTCTCCCCCTTCGTCGGTCGCATTTATGATTGGTATGTGAAGCACGAGGGACATGACTTCAAAGCGGCGGACGACCCCGGCGTGCTTTCGGTGAAGCGCATCTACGGTTACGCCAAGCGTCATGGCCACGCGACGACCGTGATGGGCGCCTCGTTCCGCAATATCGGGCAGGTCGAGGCGCTCGCCGGTTGCGACGCGCTCACCATTTCGCCTTCGCTCCTCGAAGCGCTCTCGAAGGATACGAGCCCATTGAAACGCGCGCTCGACCCCGAGCAGGCAGCACGCCAGCGCATCGCGCGCATGTCGATCAACGAGCGCACCTTCCGCTGGTTGCTCAACGATGACGCGATGGCGACCGATAAGCTCGCAGAAGGCATTCGCCTGTTCGCGGCCGATCTCGGCAAGCTTCGTCAAGAAGTGGCGAAGCGGCTCGAGGGGTGAGGCTCTCGGCTTTTTCGCAGTTTGGGCGCGACCTCGCCGCGCCCCAATTCGGAGCGTCCTTACATTAGCACCGAAATCACGAGCAGCGCCGCAATCACCCAAAGCGCGAGATACCCGAGCCGCGCGCTGCGCGCTTTGGCGCGGCCGATGGCCTCGATCGAGGCTTCGTCGATTCGCATGCCGCCGGAGGCGAACCCCCCGGGAAGCTCTGGCGGATCGAGTCGAGCCAGGACCCGTTCGGCGCGCGTCACGAGCTCCGGCAGCTTGCCGGTGGCCGAGACGAAGGCCTGAAGCGCCGCGGCAGCCTGCTCGAGACGCCCTGCAGGGCCGAGATGGCGCGTGATCCATTCGCGCACCACCGGATCGGCCGTCGACCACATGTCAAGCTTGGGATCGAGCATGCGGCCGACCCCTTCGACGACCACCATGGTCTTCTGCAACATGACGAGCTCGGTGCGCGTCTTCATGTCGAAGAGCGCCGTCACCTCGAAGAGCAGCGACAATAATTTTGCCATCGAGATCTGGTCGGCACGGCGCTGATGAATGGGCTCGCCGATGGCGCGCAGCGCCTGGGCGAAGTCACCGATGGCGTGGGTTCGGGGCACATAGCCGGCCTCGAAATGGACTTCGGCAACCCGCCGGTAATCGCGCGTGATGAAGCCGTAAAGGATTTCGGCGAGGAAGCGCCTCTCCTTATCGCCGAGCCGGCCCATGATGCCGAAATCGACCGCTACCAAGCGCCCGCGCACATCCACGAACAGGTTTCCCTGATGCATGTCGGCGTGGAAAAAGCCCGAACCCAGCGCCTGGCGCAGAAAGGATTGGATCAGGATTCGCGCGAGCGCCACCCTGTCATGGCCCGCTGTTTCGATCTCGGCGGCCTGGGAAAGCGGCACGCCGTCGATCCATTCGAGCGTGAGCACTTCCTTTGCCGTGTGCTCCCAATCGACGCTCGGAACGCGGAAATCGGGATCATCCTTCGTGTTCTCCGCGAACTCGGAAAGGGCCGCGGCCTCGAGCCGCAAATCCATCTCGATCGCGACCGAGCGCGCGAGCGTCTCGACCACCGCGGCGAGGCGAAGCCGACGCATGGCCGGCGCGATGCGCTCGATGAGCCGCGCCCCAAAGCGCATATCCGCAAGATCGCGCTTGAAGCGTGGCTCGATTCCGGGGCGCAAAACCTTTACCGCGACGAGGCGCGCCGGGCCGTCCCCGACGAGACGCGCTTTGTGCACTTGCGCGATGGAGGCCGCCGCGACCGGCTCGCCGAACTCGGAAAAGAGCGCACTGACCGGCTTGTCGAGCGCGGCCTCGACCATGATGATCGCCTGCGACCGCGGGAAAGGCTCCATGCGGTCCTGCAGTGCCTCGAGGCCACTCGCGACCTTAACGCCGACGATGTCGGGCCTCGTCGCCAGGAACTGACCGAATTTCACATAAGAAGGGCCAAGCCGGGTCATGGCTTGCGCGAGGCCGGCGCCAGGATCGCCGCCGCGCCGCTCGACAAGGCGGGCGAGCCTGACGCCGACGCGCAAGCCGGCCGGAATCGCCGCCTCGTCGACGAGGCCGAACGCGCCTTCGCGAGCCAGAACGAAGCCGACGCGAGCGAGACGGATGAGATGGAGCGGGGCGGTCAGCACGGCGGGCTTCGGCTCACAATTTCCAGGCCGAGTGGATGGCCGCGATATTCCCCGACAACGGGCGATGCTTCACCCGGCCGAAGCCCGCGCGCTCGATCATACGAGAAAACAGGACCGGCCGAGGAAAACGGCGAATGCTCTCGATGAGATAGCGATAAGATCCTTCGTCTCCCGCGACGAGCTTGCCGAGCGTCGGAATCACCCTTTTCGAATAAGCATCGTAGAGCGTATCGAGCCCCGGGATATCGACGGAGGAGAATTCCAGGCAGAGAAAACGGCCACCGAGCTTGAGCACCCGAAAGGCCTCGGCCAATGACTTTTCGATCGACGACACATTGCGGATGCCGAAGGCGATCGTATAGGCATCGAAGGAATTCGACGCAAAGGGCAGGTCCTCGGCATTGGCTTGCGTGAAGGCGAGCTGCCCTGCCCTTCTGGCGCCGGCACGCTCGCGCCCGACCGCCAGCATCTCGGCGCTGATGTCGCAAAGCGTCACCCGGACTCGCGGACCGCCCGCATCGATGACGCGAAAGGCGATGTCGCCTGTCCCTCCCGCCACATCGATGACGGAGGTGAAAGGTCGCGACGGCAACATCGCCACGAAATCGTTCTTCCAGGCACGGTGCACGCCAAACGACATGAGGTCGTTCATCAGGTCGTAGCGACGCGCGACTTGGCGGAACACCTCGTCGACCAGCCCTTGCTTCTCATCGAGGCGCACCGTCGAGAAGCCGAAATGCGTTTTCCTGACGCCGTTCGTTTCAGCCATTGCGATCCCTTGTGGATCGATTCCGACGGATGGTTCCCATCCGTCGGTAAAAATCTATCCACGACATTCTAACCTTTTGTGGTCAGGCCTTTTCCGACAAATGGGGAGCATTTGTCGGTGCCGGACCACGAGGACGCCCGCCGCAATGCTGTCGAGAAGCCGATGCGTCGAGATGGAACCATGCTGTAGAGCATGATCTGTAAAAGTGGAAACAGCTTGGAGAGGTCAGTCTCAAGCCGCGAGGTCGGCGACCACGGCATCGAGCACGAGAAAGCCCTCAGATGTCGCGCGCAAACGGCCTTCCCGCTCCTCGACAAGACCGAGCGCCTGAAGATGAAGGACGCGCTCTCGCGCGAGCTCGCACCCGGCAAGCGCCGCGAAACGTTCCGGCTCGATCCCTTCCGCGAGGCGAAGTCCCATCAGCAGGAATTCGTCGCCCTCGTCATGCCGCGACAGAAGTTGGCGCTCGACCACGCCATGCCCCTTCGCGAGAACCTGCTGCAACCAGGCCTCCGGACGCTTCTCGGTTGAAAGCGCGAGGCGGCCACGCGGCGCGACGAGCCGCCCATGCGCCCCCGGGCCAACTCCGGCATATTCGCCATAGCGCCAATAGGTGAGGTTGTGACGGCACTCCGCACCCCTGCGGGCGTGGTTCGACACCTCATAGGCGGGAAGCCGATGCCGGTCACAGACCTCCTGCGTCACCTCATAAAGGAGGCGAGCCTCCTCCGGTGTCGGCGGAACGAGCTTGCCGGCGCGCCACAAAGCCTCGAACGGCGTGCCGGGCTCGAGGGTGAGCTGATAAAGTGAAAGATGCTCGCCTGAGCGCGAGATCGCCGTTTCGAGCTCCGAACGCCAGGCTGCTGGAGTTTGTCCCGGCCGCGCATAAATAAGGTCGAAGGAGACGCGCTCGAAGATCGACATGGCCGTGGCGACGGCCCGCATCGCCTCCTCGACCGAGTGCATGCGGCCGAGAACCTTGAGATCATGCTCGTGCAAGGCCTGCACGCCGAGAGACACGCGATTGACCCCGGCTTCGCGATATCCGCGAAAACGGCCCGCCTCCACGCTCGTCGGATTGGCTTCGAGCGTCACCTCGACATCTCGATCGACCGCCCAGTTTCGCGCGATCGCGTCGAGGATCGCGCCGACCGTGCTCGCCTCCATGAGGGAGGGCGTGCCGCCGCCAAAGAAGATGCTTGTCACCACGCGGCCCGGCGCAAGCGCCTCCATATGCGCAAGCTCCGCCTCGAAAGCGCGGACGAAGCTTTCCTGGTCAGGCCGTGCGTGCCGCACATGGCTGTTGAAATCGCAATAGGGACATTTGGCGAGGCAAAAAGGCCAGTGCACATAGACGCCGAAGCCCGCATCGCGCGTGGCATGCGCCGGCGGGCGGGCTTTCTTCCCGGCGATCGCCGCGCTCATGATCGCTCGAGGCAAGCGCGCGCGAGCTCGACGAAGGCGCGGGCGCGATGCGAGAGCGCGCCATGGTCTTCGCCGGTGGCCGTCCAATCGATGCCGTGCTTCTCTTCAGCCGTCATCTCGCCGAAGGTGAGGTGATGGCGCTGAGGCTGGAACATCGGGTCGTAGCCGAAGCCTTTCTCGCCGCGTGGCGGCCAGACGAGATGCCCGTGCACCCGGCCTTCGAACAATTCCTCATGGCCATCCGGCCAGGCGATCACGAGAGCGGACACGAAATGCGCGCTGCGCTCATGCGGCGCGAATGCGAGGCGGCGCCGGAGCTCGCGTTCGACGCGCTCCATCGCCGGCCGGAAATCCTTGCTCACCGCCCACTCGGCGGAAAACAGGCCAGGCGCCCCGTCGAGCGCATCAACACACAACCCAGAGTCATCGGCGAGGGCCGGCATTCCGGTCACTTTCGCGGCCGCATGCGCCTTGATCGCTGCGTTCTCGCAGAACATGTGGCCGATCTCGGCGGGGACCGGCAGGTCGAGCTCGCCCGCTGACATGGCTTCGACGCCGAAAGGCGCCAAAAGCTCGCGCATCTCGGCGAGCTTTCCCGGATTATGCGTGGCAATCACGACGCGGCCCGAAAGGGCGCGATGATGACACACCTCGCCGCTGCGAGATTTCGAATGGAGCGCGGGAATGATCGGCATCGCCTCCTGGATAAAGCTGCCGAACGACGGCGACAAGATGGGTTGCGGCACCTCCTGCTTCATTGACCGCGAATTGGTTTTCACGAGGCTTGCGCCAGAGCTGTCACAAAAGGCCGGTCTGCAACGGCCGGTTTGTAACGCGGTACCTATCCCTCGTTCAATTTTTTGATAAAGCCGCCAAGGCGCCTCGCAAAGACGCCTCGTCGCTGTCGAAACCCGTGATCATTGCGCGAGCATCGGGCCGGGATCCATGCGCTCCAGATGCACGGAGTGCCCGGCTGGGGTAGCGATCAAGATCCGATAGACGAGCTGAGTGCGGCCGTTGCCTTCGCGAAAAGGATGGATTGCGTTCTACTCGGCGAGGAAGTGGGCCGGTTGTCGCGCGAACTCCTCGACGCTTTTTATGATGTGATTTTGTGAAATTTAGGACCAGTGCCGATCCTCTCGATGCGTCTCCCTG
>JAFAQA010000457.1 GCA_019246665.1 Hyphomicrobiales bacterium | reverse complement strand
TTGGCTTGGTTCCCTCGCGAGCGCCCGCCGCCGCGGATGCGATCGTTCGCGCGATCCCTCATTCCGGCGAGAAGCTCCCGACCGTCGGCCTCGGCACCGCGCGCGTGTTCGATGTCGGCAGCGATGCCGCAAAGCGTTCCGAGCTCGACGCTGTCATCTCGGCGCTGGTTACGGGAGGTGGTTCGGTAATCGACACGTCCTCAGACTACGGATCGGCGGAAGCGGTCTTGGGCGACCTCGTGGAGAAGCTCGGCGCGCGCCCCCATGTCTTCGTCGCGACCAAGATCCGCAGCGGCACCGATGCCAAGACTGCCCGTGCCGAATTCGAGCGAAGCCTGCAACGTCTGAAGATGGACGGAGTGGATCTGCTTCAACTCCACAACGTCACGCGCGCCGATGAGAGCCTCGCTCGACTGCGCGAGTGGAAGGCGAAGAAGCTTTGCCGGTACGTCGGTGTGACCTCGACCTATGCGGGCGATTACGGCGCGATGGAAGCGATCATCCGTCGCGAAAAGCCCGATTTCGTACAGGTCGCCTATTCGCTCGGTGAGCGCGAAGCCGAGAAGCGTATCATTCCGGCTTGCGTCGACGTCGGCGCGGGCATCCTCACTGCCCTGCCGTTCGGGCGCAGCAGCCTTTTTCGTGCCGTCAAGGGCAAGCCCCTTCCCGAATGGGCTCAAGACTTCGACGCGCATAGTTGGGCTCAGCTTTTCCTCAAATTCCTCATCGGCAACGAGGGTGTGACCGCGGTCATTCCCGGCACCGACAAGGCCGAGCACATGAACGATAATCTCGCCGCCGGGCGAGGGCGCCTGCCCGACGAAGCCCAGCGGGCGAAGATCATCGAGCTCTGGCAATCGCTCAATTGATACCCCTTGCCTCATCCGGGCACGCGACTGACCTTTGGAGGTTGCCTCCTAAGACGCGTCGCGTGTAGAGGAGATCAATGGCGTCAGGCTATCTTCTTGTTTTTCCGCATGATCTTGTCGCAAATGGGGGCCCCTTTTGCGGATGATGCTCTAGATTTCAACTTCGAGCCCCACCTCCACGACCTGCGCGGCCGGAACCCCAAAATACGCGGCTGGCAGGTTCGCATTGAGATGCATGGCGGCGAACAACGATTTTCTCCAGACCGCCATGCCGTCGGCTTTCTTGCTCGCGATCACCATCACGCGCCTGAAATAGTAGGTGATGTTCTCCGGATCGATGCCACGAAGCTCAGGCTCGAGGCAAGCACGCTTCAAACCTTCCATCACATCCGGGGTTTCCATGAAGCCGAAATGGAAAAGCACGCGAGTGATGCCGGCGCCGACGGGCACGAGCTTGAAGCGTTTTTCCGGAGCGACGCGCGGCTCATCGACCCCGATCGAGGCAATGAGCAGCACCCGTTCATGCAGGACGCGGTTGTGGCGTAGATGATGCGTGAGGGCAAGCGGAATGCCCGCGCTTGCCGCCGTAAAGATGGCCGCCGCGCCCGGCAGACGGATCGGCGGGTTTTCGAGCACCCACTCGACAAACCCGTCCTCGCTTTGGCGCAGCTTGGCGCGCTCTTCCTCGAGCAATCGCCAGCCTGTCCGCCAGGTCAGCATGAGGAACGCAACCACACTCGCCAAGACGAGCGGAAACCAGCCTCCCTGGATCAGCTTCGTCGAGTTGGCCGCAACGAAGATCAGCTCGATGACCAGGAAGAAACCGTTTGCCGCTGCAACCAGGAGCGGGTTGTAACCCCATTGCAAGGCCACGAGGGCCGCGAGCACCGTGGTGACCGCCATCAGCAAGGAGACCGCAATGCCGTAGGCACCGCCGAGCGCGTCGGAAGATCCAAAAATCAACACAGCCGCGAGCGTGCCCGCCGCAAGCAGCCAGTTTACCACGGGCATATAGATTTGCCCCTTCTCGTGGCTCGCCGTGTGCTGCACACGCATTCGCGGCAGGAAGCCGAGCTGCATCGCCTGTTGGGTGAGAGAATAAGCGCCCGAGATGATCGATTGAGACGCGATCACCGTCGCGAGGGTTGCGAACGCAACCATCGGATAGTGCGCCCATCTGGGAGCAAGGTAGTAGAACGGGTTCGCGGCCGCTTGGGGATCCATGAGGAGAAGGCCGCCCTGCCCAAGATAATTGAGCATCAGAGCAGGCGACACGACCGCGAACCATCCGAGCTGAATGGGCCGGCGGCCGAAATGTCCCATATCGGCATACATCGCCTCAGCGCCGGTGAGCGTCAAAAAGGCGGCTCCGAGCACGGCAAAGGCAATTCCGGGTCCGGCATGGACGAGGTAGGCAACAGCATAATAGGGGTTGATGGCGACCAAGATGCCCGGATTTTGAATGACGCTCAGGAGTCCCAACAGGCCGATCGCGACGAACCAAACGAGCATCACGGGACCAAAGATGTTGCCGACGAACTCCGTTCCCTTGCGCTGAACCAGGAACAAAGCGACGAGGACCGCCACCGTCAGCGGAACGACCATGGGGGCGAGCCCGGGCGCATCCACTTTGAGACCTTCAAGCGCGCTGAGTACCGAAATAGCAGGCGTGATGACCCCATCACCGTAGAGCAGCGCGGCCCCGATCAGACCGACGATGAGTAGTTGGGCGCGCCAGGTTCCGCGCGGCGCATGCCTTGCATCGAGAAGGGCAAGCAATGCCACAATGCCGCCTTCGCCGTGATTGTCCGCGCGCAGGATCAAAATCGCGTATTTGAGCCCGACAACAAGGAGGAGCGCCCAGATGATGAGCGAGACGACGCCCAGCACTGTATCGGAATTGGGCCCGCCACCCGCGTCGACCGCCTGTTTCAATCCGTAGAGCGTGCTGGTGCCGATATCGCCGTAGACCACGCCCAATGCGGTGAGCACCGCCCCGGCGCGCAGCTTTGGCGTCTTTTTCCCGCGCGGCCTCGCGAAACGAAGGGTGCTGGCCATGCGAACCTCCCTTCCTTGGCCCAGCAAGTCTGCACGAAATCGGCGTTGTGAGAAGCGCGTCGCCGCTGCGCGACTCGATGCGAGCCAACACACCTTCGAGAGCAGTGGGCAAGCCGATGGCAGTCCCGAAGAACGCTCGCCTCATCGCGGAAGATACTTTGGCCGACTTACCTGGCAAACGACCGCTCTCGCTGAGACAAGTAGCGCTGCTGTAGATTTCGATTCGCAACCCAGAGGCGGCGGCTCTCGTTTTTGACCGACACGTCCCTTTTCCGCTACGCCGCCCTCGTCAGATTCGTTCCGAGGAGAACCGCATGAATAAAATTATCCCTGAAGTTCCCGTTGCCTCCGCCGCCATGCGCAAGATGGGTGTTCCCCTCTCGCCCGTCGTCAAGGCCGGCGGCTTCGTTTATGTTTCGGGAATGCCGCCGCTCGACCTGGAAACCGGCGCCATCGTGACCGGCGATATTGCCGCGCAAACCGAGCTTTCGCTCGAGAACGTGAAACGCGCCCTCGAAAGCGCGGGCTCTTCGCTCGACAAGGTCGTGAAGGTTCATATCTACTGCGCAAATGCCGCTTATTACCGCATCATCAACGGAATTTATGCCAAATACTTCACGAGCAACTTCCCTGCCCGCACCTTTATACCTGTGGCTTCTTGGCCGATGGAATTCGACATCGAGATCGACTGCATCGCGATCGAATGAAGCACAGATAGCCTGACGCTGCTGATTTCACCGGAACGCAATGCGTTCCTAGACGGCATCCTGGATGTCGAAGCGTGCCACCTTGCCCTCTCGAAGACGGAAGACGTGTCCGACCGTCTTGTCTTTAAGCCCGTGTGTCTGCCCTCGGAGCGGTTTGCCTTCGAGATCACGCACGGATTGCCGTACTTTTGCGATGATTGCGCCATCCGCTGTTCGATGAAATCCCAAAGGTTCGACGTGCGGACTGACCATGGCCCACTGGCGCGTCCAGTACTCGCGCACGGCCTCGCGGCCATGGATGTGGCCACCATCCATGCCGTTTGCCCAGGCGACATCGTCGGCGAGTACGCTCAACACGCCGTCCATGTCCCGCGCGTTGAAGCGATCGTAAATGCGTTCAAGCAGACTAATGTCATGGTCCATTGGTCTCTCGTGATATTATGAGTGTTGCGCCGAATTACATATGCACATATACATCCGCATTTCCTTAAGGGCAAGGGGGTGAGGTGCGATGGATCTCGACGTGCTAATGACGCCTGGGCACCTGATCAGTCTCGCGGCGCGCGGTTTCGCCCGCCTCAGCGAGGCGCGGCTCAAGCCGCTTGGCTTCGGCGTTGGACATCTGCCAGTGCTGGTCGCACTTCGTGATGGTCGGGCAAGCACGCAACGTGATCTCGCCCGCTTCGCCAAGATCGAGCAGCCGCCGATGGCACAAATGCTCGCCCGCATGGAGCGGGACGGGTTGATTGAGCGGGCGCCCGACCCGGCTGACGGGCGCAGCAGCCGCATCACATTAACGGCGGCGGCAGAAGCGCGCCTGCCGGACGCAGTTTCTGAGTTGCTTCGGGGTAATCGCGAGGTTCTGCGCGACTTCACTGCCGGGGAGGCTGGGCTGCTCGTTAGCCTGCTGACGCGCCTGATCGCAAGCCTCGACCGGGTCGCGAGCGTCGAAGCGTCGCCCGCCGCGCGAATTTCTGAGAGCGGCGACTGAACGGACCGTCCGTTAGGAGCTGATTGCGCCCGAATCCTAGAACGCGTTGCGTTTAGATGAGATCAGTAGCGTCAGGTTATCTTCTTGTTTTACCCAAGATCTTATCGCAAAAGTGGGGCCACTTTTGCGGATCATGCTCTAGGAATGTCGAGTGCGTCGGCGTGCCCGAGAGGACCCGGGCGGCCTGCGCCGCCGGACAACCCGATCATGGCGTGACGGCGGCGCTGACGCGAGCAACGCTGCACCCATTGCACAAATTACAGTCGCCGGGATCAGCATAGCGGCACCCGCGAAGGGGATAAGGCAAAGGCGACGAAGAGTGCCCATCGAAGACCCTTGAGTTGAACCTCTGGTTTAGGACGATATTCCCTGCTTGCAGCCTCCACCATTCCGGAGCATGCCCTAGTTTCTCCCGTGGCAACATCCGGAAGAACGGCTCGTGTACGGATTATCATATGGGGAGTTGGTGCCCGTAAAGGCAGGGTCGTAGCCATAGCCGAAGCCAGGGAAGTACGGCGGCACAAAGCCCGCTCTGGTCCCGCCAGGGCCGGTCGCTGCACCCAAACCCGCATCGCTGCGAACTCGTTTATGATGCCGCACACCCTGCTCAGCCACCGATAAAGTTTGGGAGAACAAGAGCGCCGTGGTAGCCGCGATGAGGACCCTCGAGGTCCGGCCTTTTCTCTGTCGCATTTCGAAATCCTATTCTGTGAACGCTGCGATCGAGCGGATCGAAGGCGATTGCGGCGGCACCCGAGGGCGCTCTCCTTTCGCATCGAACGGCCAAGGAGCCGGCCCAACCAATTGAACATCTTCAGTTCAACTTGGCATCAGAAAGTAATCAGCCAAGACGGCGAACCAAAACGACAGCAGAATAGGCAACATCACCCTCCTCACCGTAGGAGGTCGAAAAGTCGATTTGCACACCAGCGAGATAAAACTGAAAGACACATGCCGCCTGCCGCGCTGTCCTTCAGCGCTCCCTGCGCCGGATTCTGTGGCTCCTCACCGACTTGCGCCGTTGCCTACTGGATCGATTCAGTTGGATGGTGCCCATCCGTCGGCGAAATCATCCGTCGGCGAAATCTATCCACGATATTTATATTATATTGTCGTGGTCAGGCCTTTTTCGACGTGGGGGCCACTTTGTCGAGGCCGGACCCGATATCTGAAATGGGTTGAACATTACCGAAATAATGAAATGAGATATTCTGCTAGCGCTGACGGCATTTCGATCGATCAGGTCCGCTTCGCGGTGTCGGTGCTCTGCACTGTAACTATTGATCGAATTGCACCGTATCCGTTGTGGACACTGTCCTCTGGCGGAACGCCTGGCCGACAACGTGTAACGAGAGTCGTGTCATGATCACAAGGCGCCTCTTTTCTGCGAGCGCGTGGATCGGGTTGGTGACTGCCTGCGGCTTGCCATGGTGGCCCGCTGCTTCAGGAGCCGCTGAGACTTTCGAAGTGACCCATAGCGATGCGGAGTGGCGCAAGCTCCTGACGCCTGATCAATATGCCGTGTTACGGCAGGAGAGCACCGAGCGTCCTTTCACGAGTTCATTACTTAGCGAAGAGCGACCCGGGACCTTCGCCTGCGCGGGCTGCGACCTCGATCTGTTCTCTTCGACCACGAAATTCGACAGCGGCACAGGTTGGCCGAGCTTCTGGGCGCCACTGGACAAAGCGATTGGTACGACTCAGGACAAATCCTTCGGCATGGTGCGGACTGCAGTCCATTGCGCACGCTGCGGCGGCCATCTTGGCCATGTGTTCGATGATGGTCCCAAGCCGACAGGGCTTCGCTACTGCATGAACGGCATCGCCATGAACTTCAGGCCGACGGCGTCCTGATCATTGAATGCCATCGTGACGGTATTGCTGGCGCGTGCCTGGAGGATCCGCAAAAGTGGCCCCATTTTTGCGAATCATGCGCTAGCGTCGTCAAAACCTGGACAGAGATTGATCAATCCATGCAGCCGGCGGTGAATTGCAAGGTGCAGCCCATGGCGGGCCAGCGCGCCGCACCTCGAGGTGTCGTGATGGGCACTTTGACTGATTAGGGCTACTTATTTGCCCCAGGGATCGCGGCTACTTCAGACTTGGCGAATGCCGAGGACAGATGGGTCACCCACAGGCCGACGGGTGCGCGCCGCACACCGGCTTGGGATAAAGGGCCGCTCCGGCAAGGCGCTCAAGCTGCATCGCCCGCCTCCTCTGGTAATTGCAGTGTTGAGAATCGGGCGGTCCGGAAATCGCCTACCTCATTCGAAGACCTCGTCGGCGCGGCCCAGCAAAACCGGGGGTACCTCGATGCCGATGGCCTTTGCGGATGTAAGGTTGATCGCCAGCTGGAAACGTGTTGGCTGCTCAAACGGCAGGGCCGCCGGATTCGCTCCCTTGAAAATTCGATCTGCCAGTGCTGCCAGGCGACCGAAGCTTTCATCGAGATCCGGAGCGTAGGACATCAAGCCACCGTCGCGCACGAGCCAGTCGAACTCGTAAATTGCGGGCAGTCGATGAGCCGCCGCGAATTGAAAAACTCGCTCGCGGTTGAGAATGGTAAGAGAATCCGTCACCATGAGAATCGCGTCCGGCATCTCACGCTCCATGGTCGAGAATGCCAGGTTGAAATCCTCGGGCTCGCGCACACCGAGCGGCTGGACCAGCACGTCCATCATTTTGGCGCCGGCTTCCGATGCCCGATAACGCAGCGTCATGCCGAGATCGTCCGCGTTCCACAAAATGGCCACGCGCCGCAAGCGGGGGGCCATCTCCTTGAGAAGATCCATGCGTTTGGGAGTGAGTTGTGCCGACACATCGGAGATGCCGGTGAGATTGCCGCCTGGTCTGGCCAAGGTGTCGACCAGCCCGGTACCGACCGGGTCGCCGGCAAAAATCACCACCACGGGAAGGGTCGTTCCGCGCTTCGCTGCAAGCGCCGAGGGATAACCCGAGGTTATGATCAAATCGACCTTGCTTGCCACCAACTCGTCGAGCAGGCGGGGAAGGCGATCGACGTGCCCTTCCGCCCCGCGGCGCTCTAACACGAGGTTGCTCCCTTGAACGTACCCGAGCTGTGCGAAGCCACGTATGAGCGAGGCTCCACTTGGGTCCTGGTCGGTCATGGGAGAGCCCGCGCCGAGGGTCCCGACGTGATAGACCTTGGATGAGGCTTGGGCGAGGGCGGCGCGGGGGCAAGCGGCCGCGCCACCGAGCGCAATCACGAATTCACGCCTTCTCATGGACGCCTCCAATCTATTTCCCTGATGCATGAGCGTGAGGTCCTTGGGGTCCACGCGCCTGCCCACCTCCTACTCTCTTCGACATTGCAGCAAACGCCTTCGCAATACTCGAGACGTATCGTAGCTCCCTCGTGGTCGGGCCCCGACGATTCACCGGCGCTTTGCGGAGTCAACTCGGATCCCGCCCTGAATTCGAGGACTGCCGACCAGGTTCAACTGCCTTCGCGCGGTTCCGAAATCAGGAAGTTTTCTCCTCATGCCTTGACTGGCCTTGCGATGAAGAGCTTGATTTAGGCCTCCGGTTTACTGGTGACAATCGCATCTGGCCGAAGCATATCGCCTCGGGAGGCTGACCATCTTAAGAGCCCGGCATGATTGATCGACAGACGAGTTGGCGCAGATTGGCCGCTGACTTCGCGCGCGCCCGCGCCATTGAGGTGATCGACTGACTAGGGTGCGGCAATTCAGCAAGGGCAATAGCTTGCGGTGGTGGTTCCCGGCGGTACTTGGCAAATGAGCGAAATGGCGCTGGCCCCAAGCCACAGAAGTGCTTCTCAGGAGCGCGAGCGCTCCGCCCGTCGGCGCTTTCCGCTCACCGTGAAACTCGCGGCCGCGCTCGTCGGGCTCGTGGTGCTCGTGCTTCTGGTAAATGGCGCGATCAACATGTGGCTGAGTTACGGGGAGGCGAAGAGTGCCGCGTTGGGCGTCCAGCAGGAGAAGGCGCAAGCGGCGGCTCAGCGCGTGGGCGAGTTCATCGGCGAGATCGAGAATCAGATGGGCTGGACCACTCGCCTGGAATGGAGTCGAGTGCCTCTCGAGCAGCAGCGCTATGATTTCACCAGGCTGCTCAGGCAGGTGCCGGCGCTCACCGAGGTCTCCTACCTGGATGGCAAGGGCAAGGAACAGCTCAAAGTCTCCCGCCTCGAGCCGGATGTGATCGCGAGCGGGCGAGATTTCTCGAGCGATCCTCGGTTCACCAAGGCGGTTACGGGGAAGATCTGGTTTGGGCCTGTATATTTTCGCCGCGGCTCCGAGCCTTACATGACGGTCGCTATCTCGCATGCGGGGCACGATTCCGGTGTCACCGTCGCCGAGGTGAATCTCAAGCTAATCTGGGATGTGATCACCAACATCCGCGTCGGCCAGAAGGGCTATGCCTACGTCGTGGACGAAAAGGGCCGGCTGGTCGCGCACCCGGACCTCAGCCTGGTGCTGCGGGATACGGATTTCTCGCACCTTCCCCAGGTGAAACAATCGCTCGAGAAGCCTTCGCTTGCGGCCCCGGGATCACCCCCGGCCCGGTCTGCGACCCCTTCCCCCGAGAACGCCGAGATCGCAACCGCTTACGAGGGCGGATCGGTTCTCACAGCACAGGCCGAGATACCGCGCCTCAATTGGCACGTATTCGTGCAGTTGCCGCTCGCCGAAGCGCTGGCGCCTGTCTATGCGTCACTGATCCAAACCCTCGCGCTTCTCGGTCTGGGGCTTCTTTTAGCGCTGGTCGCCGGCAGCTATCTGGCCCGCCGGCTGGTAGTGCCGATTCGTCGCCTTCAAGAAGGCGCTGAGAGGCTTGGCGGCGGCGACCTTACTCAGCGCATCGACATCCACACCGCCGATGAGATCGAAACGCTAGCCGACCGCTTCAACCAGATGGCAGGACGGGTGCAGGAGAGCTATGAAACGCTCGAAGCAAAAGTCGAGACGCGCACCAAGGATCTGAACGAGGCGCTACAGCAGCAGACCGCCACTGCCGAGGTGCTGAAGGTCATCAGCCGCTCGACATTCGATCTTCAAACAGTGCTCGACACACTGGTTGTCTCGGCCGCGAAGCTCTGCGAGGCGGAAAAGGCTGCCATCATGCAGCGTGACGGCCCGATTTATCGTTGGGTCGCTCATTACGGATTTCCGAATGAACTCGCTCACTATGCTCTCACGCATCCTTTCGCTGCCAACGCTAGTAGTACCACCGGCCGCGTGGCGCTCGAGGGAAAGCCCGTCCAGATTGCCGACGTGCTCGCGGACCCGAATTATACCGCGCTCGAGTACCAGCGGCTTGGAAAATTCCGCACGATCCTCGGTGTGCCGCTCTTGCGCGAGGGCGCACCAATCGGTGTTTTCGTATTGACGCGCGACAAGGTGAGGCCCTTCAACGAGCGCCAGATCGACCTTCTCCAGACCTTCGCGGATCAAGCGGTGATCGCCATCGAGAATGTCCGGCTATTCGAAGAGACGCAGACTCGCACGAAAGAGCTCGCCGCATCGATCGAGGACTTGCGCGCAGCACAAAACCGTTTGATCCAGTCCGAGAAACTCGCCTCGCTTGGCCAGCTTACGGCTGGCATTGCGCACGAGATCAAGAACCCACTCAACTTCGTCAATAATTTCGCCGCGTTGTCGCGCGAGCTGATTGAGGAGCTGAAGCCGCTCGTCCTGACAGCGGAGCCGAAAGAGAAAGAGGAGATCGAAGAGTTGACGCGCCTGCTCGAGAGCAATCTCGAGAAAGTGATGCAGCACGGCAAGCGTGCCGATTCGATCGTCAAAAATATGCTCCTGCATTCGCGCGAGAGCTCGGGAGAACATCGCCCAGTCGACCTCAACGCGCTCGTGGAGGAGAGTGTCAATCTCGCCTATCATGGCGCGCGCGCCGAAAAGCCCGGCTTCAATATCAACTTGATGAAAAAGCTCGATCCGCAATTGGGCGACGTCGACGTTTACCCGCAGGAATTTACCCGAGTGCTCTTGAACCTCATCTCGAACGGGTTCTACGCCGCAATCAAACGCAAATCCCAAGGCGAAGAAGACGGTTTCGAGCCCACACTCACGGCGTCAACGCACAGTCTGGGCGATAAGGTCGAGATCAGGATCAGGGACAATGGCACGGGCATTCCGGAGGAGGTGAAGGCCAAGATGTTCAACCCCTTCTTCACCACCAAGCCCGCCGGCGAAGGCACGGGGCTAGGCCTTTCATTGAGCTACGACATCGTCGTGAAGCAACATGGCGGCACAATCGAGGTCGACACCAAGCCGGGAGAATTCACCGAATTCATCATTGTCCTGCCGCGGGGCAATTCCGCAACTCCAACATGAGCCTAGCAGATGACAGCTCACATCATGGTTGTCGATGACGAGCCCGACGTCACGGATTTGTTCCGCCAGCAATTCAGGCGTGAGTTGCGCACAGGCCGCTTCGCAATGGGCTTTGCTCAGTCCGCCTCACAGGCGCTTGAGCAAATCTCGATATTGGACGAGACATCGCTGGTCATGGTCTGCTCGGATATCAATATGCCGGGCATGACCGGCCTCGAGCTACTGCCCAAAGTGAAAGCGATACGGCCAAACGTCCCGGTGTTGATGATCACCGCGTATGGCGATGAAGATACGCGGCGCCGGGCGCTCGAGGGTGGCGCGGCCGGGCTCATGACAAAGCCGGTCGATTTCGTTGCGCTGCGCCTCGAGATCGACAAGCGTCTCGACGAACATGGCCTGGGC
This sequence comes from Hyphomicrobiales bacterium, assembly GCA_019246665.1. GTDB lineage: Bacteria > Pseudomonadota > Alphaproteobacteria > Rhizobiales > Beijerinckiaceae > GAS188. The sequence goes on along the minus strand of JAFAQA010000457.1, from coordinate 1,015 downwards.
GCATGAGCGTCTCGTCTCCCCGCGCGCGCATCCTCGTCGTCGACGACGAGCCTGATCTCGAGGCGCTCATCCTGCAGAAATTCCGTAAGCAGGTGCGCGAGGGCGAGCTCTCCTTCCTGTTCGCGCATGACGGCGTCGAGGCCTTGTCGATGCTCGGCGCGAGTGGCGGGATCGACATGGTGCTCTCCGACATCAACATGCCGCGCATGGACGGGCTCTCCTTGTTGGCGAAGCTGCAGGAAGCAGAGGAGAAGCTTTCGACCGTCATCGTTTCGGCCTATGGCGACATGGCGAATATCCGCACCGCGATGAATCGTGGCGCCTTCGATTTCCTCACCAAGCCGATCGATTTCAACGACCTCGAGACGACGATAGACAAGACCATCCGCAATATCGACGTGCTGCGGGAGGCAAGGCGCCGGCAATCGGAAGCGGAGCGCGCACATGCGATGCTCTCTCGCTATTTCTCTCCGAACCTCGCCGAGCGTCTGGCGAATGACGCGTCCGCGCTCGATCTCTGCGGGCAGCGCCGCGAAGTCGCGGCGCTCTTCACCGACATCGGGGACTTCACCAAGCTCGTCGAGAATCTCGAGCCCACGACCTTGAGCGAGATGCTCAACGAATATCTCACCGAAATGACCAACGTGGTCTTTTCGCAAGAGGGGACGGTCGCCAAGATCGTCGGCGACGCGATCCATGTGCTCTTCGGAGCGCCCGGCGATCAGCCCGATCACAATACCCGCGCGGTCGCATGCGCGCTCGCCCTCGATGAGTGCGCGGAAGCTTTTCGCGCGCGCTGGGCACAACGCGGCGTGGCACTCGGGCCGACCCGCATCGGCGTGCATACCGGGCCTGCGATCGTCGGCAATTTCGGCGGCGGGCGCTTCTTCGATTACACAGCCTACGGAGACACCATCAACACGGCCGCGCGCCTCGAGGCCGCCAACAAGGCACTGGGCACGCGCATTTGCGTGAGCGGCGACGTGGCGGAGCGCGCCGAAGGCTTTCGCGGCAG
>JAFAQA010000447.1 GCA_019246665.1 Hyphomicrobiales bacterium | reverse complement strand
GACCAATAGACCGAAATGTCGAAGGCATCGGCGGCGAAGGCCTTGTTCCACTCATCCTCGCTCGACCAGATCAGCTTCACATTGGGCTTCATAGCCTTGAGCGCGGCAGTGATACTCTTCAGATCCTTCGGATTGTTGATGTCCTGGCCGGTGAGCAGTGCGCCGATGCCGACCTCGGTCGTCGAATCGTCGAAGAGTGCAAGCCGGCCTTTGTATTTCGGGTCGGAAAATACGGCCCAGCTCTGTACGTCGGCGGCCTTGTCATGGCGCACGCCGAGTGAGTTCATGCCCCAGACCCATGCCACTCCATAGGGTTTGCCGCCGATCTCGAGATTGGGATGGTTTTTTAGGGGGCCCGCGAGATCCTTTGCGTTCGGGACCGCGCCGAGATCAATCGCATCGATGAGCCCATCGGCCTGCGCCTGTTGAATGCGTGCGCTGTTGATCAACACGACGTCGTAGGCACCGGGATTGGTGCGCAGCTTCGTCAGCATCTCGGCCTCGGCATTGAAATAATCGTGCTTGACCGTAATGCCTGTCGCCTCTGCGAAGGCCTTGAGGGCAAAGGCTTCGTCGGTGCCATAGCCCTTCCAGTTCAGCACCGTGATCTCGCCCGCGGCGGCCGCTCTGCGCCAAGGCGTCGAGCCAAAGGCAGCGCCGAGGGTAGCTCCAAGCAGTGCATTAAAGGTCTTGCGGCTGATATGGGTGGTCATGGCTTCCTCCCTTTCGTTGATCGTTGCAGGCTCTTTCATCGTCGGCGGCTTGCTTTGCGGTCGGTTCATCAAGAAGACATCGAGCTCTTCGCGGGTCGGAGCCGTTGCGGGGCCACGTCGCGTGACGGAGATCGCGGCCGCGCCATTCGCGCGCTCCGCCGCGGAGATCGGATCAAGCCCGCTCGCCAGCGCAGCGACGAGGACGCCGGTGTGAGCGTCGCCGGCGCCCGTGGTGTCGAGCGCCCGCACCGCCGCCACGGGGACATGGACCGGCTGTTTCGATAGCTCGCCGCCGAAGAGAAAGCAGCCCTCGGCTGCGTCGCGCAGAACGACGAGCGCGTCCCGCCGCAAGCGTGCAAGGAGAGCCTGACCTTGCCTGTCCGTCTCCGCCGCACCGGCGAGCACGGCCGCCTCGCGCCGGTTCAGTGTCAAGATTCGCGTGTGGGGGAGGACGGCGTCTAAAATATTCGCCGGGATCTCGGCAACCATTGGTCCTGGATCGACGACGAGAATGATGTCGCGATGGGCTGCCAAGGTTGCGATCTCCAGCCCGAGCTCGTTATAGCAAAGGTCGTAGCCCGAGACGAAGACGGCGTCGGAAGGAGAAAACGCGAGGCGCGCAAAATCGCGCGCGCCGAGGCGCGCCTCGACGCCGGGGCTCGTGACGAAGGTCCGCTCGCCGCCTGGCTCGACCATGACGAGGCAGAAGCCGCTGTCGCCCTCCGGACTCGGCGTCTCTAGTGTCACGATGCCTTCGCGGGCGAGCGCATCGCGAATGCGCGATCCGTTGGGACCTGTGCCATGGCGCCCGGCGAAGGCGCACAGCATGCCATTGCGGGACGCTGCGGCGAGAATGTTAAAGCCGCCCGCCGCACTCGTGGCCGCGGCGGATCCGATGACGTCCCCGCCCCGCGGCGGCAGATGCGGCACCTCGATGCGAATATCGACCAGCATGCTGCCGAGCGACAGGAGCCGCGTCGGGCGAAGGGGCGTCACGGGGCCTGCTCCTCAAATGGAACTGCAACACTCCGCTTTGGCCCGGCTTGGCGCAGCGCCAGGAGCGCGTCGGCGAGAGCCTCAAGCCCAAGCCCGGGATTCGCGGCATGAAGCGCCTCAAGCGCATGGCGTGGGAAAGCGTCGCCATGGCACGCGCCGAGGATCGCGCCCGCGATGGCCGCGACTGTGTCGCAATCGCCGCCGAGGCTCGCGGCAAGGCGGCAGGCGAGCCATGGATCGGTAGGCGCGACGGCGCAAATGGCTAACGCGGCCGGCACGGCCTCTTGGGTCATCACGCTAGTCCCGACAAGGCTGTATATCAGGTGGAGCGATTCCTCGGCGACGCGGCCCCTTACCAGATCGAGTGCGTAGATGATGCGCGCCGCGACGTCAGCGCCCGCATAGTAGAAGCCGCGCCGCGCCCCTAGGCGAGCCCCCTCGACCGCAAAGCGCAGCGCTTCACCGACACTGGA
>JAFAQA010000332.1 GCA_019246665.1 Hyphomicrobiales bacterium | reverse complement strand
GCAATCCGCAAGATGTTCACGCGTCAATGGCACGATGGCGCTCATCGCGGATGCTCAAGCCTTATCCGCGATGGCGGAGCGACAAGCGAGCTCATCACGAATGAGATCACATGCGAACGGCGTTCTTCCATCGCCGCTGGCGAGCGCAGGTCACGGTCGAACAGCACCGAAAGCGTATGAATGTTCGACATGTAGAAAAAGCACATGCCGGCGATGCTGATGTAAAGCTGAACCGGATCGAGCTTCGGCCTGAACAGGCCGTCGGCAATGCCACGATCGAGTGTCTCGGCGATCAGCTCGACCAAGGGCGATCTCTCGAGCCTCGCGGCGGTCGACCGGCGTAGATATTTCGCTTTCATCATGTTCTCGTTGATGAGGAGGAGCACGAATTCGCGATTGTCGCGCACGTAATCGAAGGTGAAGCCCACGAGCTTCGACATCGCCTTGTCCGGGGGAAGGTCCGAAAGATTGAGCCTGCGCTCGCTCACGCGGATGTCGATATAGGCATGCTCGAGCGCTGCGAGATAAAGGCCGTCCTTGTCGCCGAAATGGTAGTAGATGAGCTGCTTGTTGACTTTGGCGCGCCGCGCGATCTCGTCGACGCGCGCACCCATCAGGCCCTTCTCGGCGAATTCTTTTTTGGCGGCGAGAAGAAGGCGCATATGCGAGGCTTGCGCATCCCTCGGCGGCTCGGCGCCCCGCTTGGACGGCTTGCGAGCGCCCTCGGTCGCCGTTCGGGCCTTCAGCCTTTTCAGCCCTTCTCGTTTTACGAGTGGTCGTGCCATGCGCGTCACGACAGCCAGCGTTCAAGATTTTCAGCGACGAACTCATCGTCGGTGAGCTCAGGATGCTCGCGCATGACCCGTGTGATCTCGTCCGCCTGTCCGGGTCCAAGCTTCTCATGCGGATCGAGGCACCAAGTGCCAACAAGCAAGCCTTGCCGGCGCAAGACCTCGTGACAACCGGCGATGACGCCCGCGAAGGCGTTTGCAACATCGAAGACCGCGGCATTGCAATCGGTCACCTTGGCATCGAGCGCCAGGAGCTCGGCCTCGATGCCCTTTTGTGCCGCCGCCGCATGGCAGCGGTCGAGAAGCTCGACGGCGCGCTTGGTCCAGACGCTCCAATGTCCGAGAAGCCCTCCCTTGATGCGGATGGTCATCTCATCGTCACCACGCCGCACCGTGAAGGGGGTGATGAGATCGAGCACGATATGGTCATCATTGCCGGTGTAGAGCGCAACCCGATCCTCGGCCTTCGCGGCGACGATGCCGCGCACCACGTCGAGCGTGCGATAGCGGTTGAAGGGAGCGATCTTGACGCCGACCACATTGTCGATCTCCGCGAAGCGGCGCCAGAACATTGCGGACAACGGGATGCCGCCGACCGCCTCCTGCAGATAAAAGCCGAAAAGCGGAATGCGCGCGGCGACTGCACGACAATGCTCGATCAGCGAGTCCTCGGAGGCGCCACGATGTGCCGCAAGGCTGAGAAGGCCAGCGTGATAGCCCAGGCCGACCGCGAGGTCAGCTTCGCTCGTCGCCTGTCGTGTCGAGCCCACAAGACCGGCAACCATGACGATGGGGCGCTTGTCCCAGCTTTCGGCCGTGTCGCGGGCGAGCTCGAGCACGGGTTGCAGCATTCCAAAATCGCGGATGGCGAATTGTGTCGTATGCACGCCGACGGCGAGGCCGCGCGCGCCCGCATCGATGTAATAGCGCGACAAGGCGCACTGGCGTCGCGGGTCGAGCTCGCGTGATCGCGTCAAGGCGAGCGGATGCGCCGGGATGGCAATGCCGTCCCGGATCAGCTTCACGATCGGGGCAGGCAAATCGGCAATGTGCAAGGGCATGTGCGGTCCTCAACCGAATGGTTGATTCTGGGCGCGTAACGTCGAATGTCAATCGGGAAGTCCCAGGGACGAGGAAAGTCTCGGCGCGGTAATTGATCCAAGTGCAACTTCCCGTTTGCGGGCAAGGCTAGAAGCCCACGCGGTGGTGCGGAGTGAAGCAAGGAGGACTGGATATCCGCCAGCGGCCGCATGAGCCAAGAGAAGCAGAAGAGCGGATCCGATTTCAACCAACCAGACGGTTGACAATATACGATTGTTGCGATCTCCTCGACTCACACGCAAGATCGTGAGGTTTGCAGCCAAAGCCCGGTGGTGATGGGGTGAGCGCATATGACGGCTTGATCCTCGGTGCCGGCCATAACGGCCTCGTCCTCGCCGCTTATCTCGCCAAGGCGGGGCTGAAGGTGCTTCTCATCGAGCGGCGCCGGGAAGTCGGCGGAGGGGCGGTGACGCTCGAAGATCCTCGCCATCCTGGGTTTCTGCACAACACGCACGCCTTTTTCCAGCGCGCGATCACCACGATGCCCTGGTATCGCGACCTCGAGCTCGAGCGCTTCGGTCTTTCCTATATCGAGCCGCGCCTCAACGTCGCTCTGATCACGAGCGATGGCCGTGCCCTCCTCTGGTGGACCGATTTCGACAGGACGGTGGAATCCTTTCATGGCTTCAGTGCTCGCGACGCGAAAACGCTGAGGCACTGGCGCGACGAGTTCGTGCCGATCATCGAGGACATCCTCATCTGGGAGGGGCGCTCCCCGCCGCTTGCCGGGTCGCGGCGCCGCGCTTTGCTCGAACGAAGCCCCGCCGGCCGGAGGCTCCTCGATGTCGCGGCCTTGTCGCCCCTCGAATTCGTGCATGCCGAATTCGAGAATCCCACGATCAAGGCTGGCCTCCTCTTCTTCAATGGGTTGCGCGAAGTCGACCTGCGGCTGCGCGGTTTCGGCCATCATATTCCGGCGCTTCTCGCGAGCCCTGCCAAGGCGCAGATGTCGCGTGGGGGTAGTTCGGCGTTGGCGCGTGCGCTCGAGCAGGCCGTTCGGGAAGCCGGCGGCGAGATCAAGGTGATGACGGAGCCGAGAGCGATCCTCGTGGAGAAGGGCCGCGCCATCGGCGTGGAGACGGAAGAAGGCGAGACGATCAATGCTCGGCAGTTTGTGGCATCATCGCTCAATCCGCATCAGACCTTTTTCGATCTTTTGGATCCGGCTCTGGTGCCCGATGAGCTTCGCCGCAAGGTCGAAGGCTTTCGCTACAATCTTCTCGCGCCGCTCTTCGCGCTTCATCTCAATCTTGCCGATCCGCCGCGCTACGCTGCCGCGGCCGCCCATCCGGAACTTGCCGAAGCCTTCATGGTGATCCTCGGGCTCGATCACGTGGATCAATTCCCCGAGATCGTGCGTCATCATGAGGCCGGCACGATCCCGCCTCCCGTCATGTGGGGTGCTTGCCCGACCATGTTCGACCCGAGCCAGGCGCCGAAAGGGTGCCATACGGCGTTCATGTGGGAGAAGCTCCCTTACCGGCTCGGCGGGGACGCCCGCAATTGGGACCGCGAAAACGAGGCGCATGGGCGCAAGATGCTCAAGCTCTGGACGCGCTATGCGCCCAATCTCGCCGAGAGCGTTATCGGCTCTTTCACGCGCACGCCCCTCGACATCGAACGCTCGCTGCCGAATATGCGTGAGGCCGATCTTTTGATCGGCGCCTTCAATGATGGGCAGGTCGGGCATGATCGGCCCTTCGCCGGCGCTGGCCTGTACCGCGCGCACATTCCAGGTCTTTACCTTTGCGGCTCGAGCAGCCATCCAGGCGGCAATATTACCGGGCTTCCCGGTTATAACGCGGCGCAGGTGATCCTCGCCGATCTCGGCCTGAAGGCGGATTGGGCGCCATGCCCCTTCGCCGAACGTCTGGAGCGCCTTGCGGCAAGGTGAAGTGCAATGAGCGAAGACACGATCCCTGAGAGTTTCGAGAACGCCGAGGTGCTTGATGAATTCATGACGCGTCCCTCTCAAGCACTCGTTGCCGATCTCGAAGCGCTCGACGGTGACATCATGATCATCGGTGTCGGTGGCAAGATGGGCCCAACGCTCGCGCGGCTCGCCAAGCGGGCGCTGCCCGACCGCCGCATCATCGGGGTCGCGCGTTTCAGCGATCCTGGGCTGAAAGCATACCTCGAAGATCGGGGCATCGAAACTCTGGGGGTGGACCTTCTCGATCCGAAGGCGGTTTCCACGCTTCCGCCGGTGAAGAACCTCGTCTTCATGGCTGGGCGCAAGTTCGGCTCGCAAGGCTCGGAGGAGCTGACCTGGGCCATGAATGCATATGTTCCGGCCCTTGTCGCCGATCGCTTCGGCGGCTCGCGTATCGTCGCCTATTCGACGATTTGCGTTTATCCTTTCGTGCCGGTGTCGAGCGGAGGCGCTCGCGAAGGGGAGAGCGTGGCTCCCCCTGGCGAATACGCGATGAGCTGCGTCGCGCGCGAGCGGATGTTCGAATATTTCGCCAAGCTGCACGGCTCGCCGACCGCCATCATGCGCCTGAGCTATGCGATCGACATGCGTTACGGCGTGCTGCACGACGTCGCGACCAAGGTCTTTGCGGGCGAGCCCATCGATGTGACGATGGGCCATGTGAACGTCGTCTGGCAGGGAGATGCCTGCGGCCAATCGCTTCGGATGTTGCGCCATGCCGCTGTCCCGGCCCTGCCGCTCAATGTGAGCGGTCCCGAGACGCTGAGCATCCGAGCGCTGGCGAAGGCCTTCGGAGAGCGCTTCGGCAGGCCACCCATCATCATCGGCGAAGAAGCCGCGAGCGCCTGGCTCGCCGATACGGGAAGAGCCGCTGAGCTTTTCGGCTACCCTTCCGTTCCTCTGCGGCGCATGATCGCATGGACCGCGGACTGGATCGAAAGGGGAATGGGCAGCTTCGGCAAGGCAACCCATTTCGAAGTGCGCACGGGGACCTATTGATCCTCAAAAAGTCTCGAAGAATGCGCTTTGAACGGGAAGAGCTCGTGCAAGAGCCGGACAAGCAAGCTTCCATTGCCTCGGATCGCGAGATCGGCGCCTCCGCTGCGTCCTCGGCGGGGCCCGTCTCGGTGCTCGCCGCGGCTTCAGCCTGGATCAGGCGTCATTCGCTCGCGATTTTCTCCCATGTGGCGCTTCTTGCCCTTTGGTGGGCTGCCTCCCTCAAAGTGCCTCGATTCATCCTGCCATCCCCAGTCGAAACCATGGCTACTCTCGGCGTCCCGCGCTACGATTGGCTGCGCCATACGCTGGTGACCGGCTCGGAGGTGTTCGGCGGTTTCCTCCTCGCGACGCTGATCGGGGTCGCGCTTGCGGTCGCGTTCAACTGGAGCGCGACGGTAAGGCGCGCGGCGCTGCCCCCTCTCGTCACGCTCAACATGGTCCCGAAGGTCGCGATGGCGCCTCTGTTCATCGTGTGGCTCGGCTATGGGATCGGGCCGAACATCGTCATCTCGTTCACCATTTGCTTTTTCCCGATCGTCATCAACACCGCACGCGGGTTAAAGGAGGTCGAGCCGGACCTCATCGATCTCGTGCGCGTGATCCGCGCCTCCCGCTGGCAAATCTTCCGCAAGATCGAGCTTCCGAGCGCCTTGCCGTTCGTCTTCTCAGGCATGAAGGTCGCCGCGGTGCTTGCGGTCGCCGGCAGCATCGTCGGCGAGTTCATCGGCTCGGAGCGAGGCCTAGGCTATTTGATGATGAGCGTCCAGTCGACACTCGACACTCCCGCGATGTTCATGGCGCTCATCCTCGTGAGCTTGATCGGCGTCGCGCTCTACGCGCTTGTCGCCTTCGCCGAGCGTCTTGTCGTGCCCCTCGACGCGAGGGTTTCATGAGCGAGGCTGCGCTGCGTGAGCCTTTCATCCGCCTCGATCGGGTGCGCAAGGCCTATCGTGTCGAAGGAAGGGAAGTGCTCGCCGTCTCCGATGTGTCCTTCGATGTGGAAGCCGGGGAATTCATTGCCCTCGTCGGGCCGTCCGGATGCGGCAAGAGCACTTTGCTCAAGATCCTGTCGGGCCTCGTTCTCAATGATGGCGGGGAGGTCCGCATCGGCGTGCCGGAGCAAAGACTCGATGCCGGGCGCGACGTCGGCATGGTGTTCCAGCAACCTTTGCTGCTCAAATGGCGAAGCATCATCGACAATGTGCTCTTGCCCGCCGAGATCCTCGGCCTGCCGCAAAGGGAGGCGCGCGAGCGAGCCTTTCATCTTCTCGAGCTCGTCGGGCTCAAGGGCTTCGAGCACAGCCGGCCATACGAGCTTTCCGGCGGCATGCAGCAGCGCGCGGCGATCGCACGCGCTTTCGTGCACGATCCCAAGCTCGTCTTGATGGATGAACCTTTTGGCGCGCTCGATGCATTGACGCGTGAACGAATGAATGTCGAGCTCAACCGCATCTGGAAGGAAAGCGCCAAGACCATCCTGTTCGTGACGCACAGCATCTCCGAAGCCGTGTTCCTCGGCACCAAGGTCATCGTGCTCACGGCGCGTCCCGCCCGAATGGCCGGACGCATTGCAATCGAGCTTGCCGAGCCGCGCACTCTCGAGGCCAAGACGCAGGAAGATTTCGGCGCGTATTCAAGGCGCATTTATGAGCTGCTCGGGATGACGTAAAAGGATCGATGAACCGACGGAGATCGAGATGAAGATGAGGAAGATGGCAACAACGCTGAACAGAATGGCTGCGGCTACGAGCGCCATGCTCGCGGGGTTCGTGCTCGCTGCGCCGCCCGTTGTGGCCGCGGAGAAGATGGCGCTCACCCTCAACTGGACGATTGGGGCCGACCACGCGCCCATCTATTTCGCGCAAGCCCGAGGCGATTATGCCGCTGCCGGCGTCGATCTGACGATCGAGATCGGCAAGGGCTCGGCTTATGCGGCGCAGCGTGTGGGTGTTGGGGCCTCTCAGATCGGCATCGTCGACATGCCGACCGCGATGCAAGCGAAAGGCGAGGGCGCTGATCTCGTCGGCGTCATGGTCATCTACGCCACCTCACCGTACACGATCTATTGGAAGAAGAGCAGCGGCATCAAGACGATCAAGGATTTGTCCGGTCATTCGATCGGCACGCCCGCCGCGGATGCCGCGCGCCTCATGTGGCCGCTGATCGCCAAGACGGCCGGCCTCGATCCGGCCTCGGTGCGCTTCGTCAATGTCGCGCCGGATGCGAAGTTCGCCGCTCTGCAATCGGGCACAATCGATGCGACGACGAATTTCTTCAACCTTCACTACGTCGCTGAACGGACCTTCAAGGACGATCTCGGGTTCTTGAGGCTCGCGGATATCGGCTTCAACCCTTACGGCAATTCCTTCTTCGTGAACGGCGCTTACCTGAAGGAACACTCGGACGCGGTGCGTCGCTTCACCCAGGTCACGCAGAAGGCTTACGCGAGTTGTCTTGCTGACCCCGCCCCATGCTTGCAAGCCGTGGCGAATGCGGCGAGCCAGGATCCGAATGATCTGGCGCTTTCCTGGAAGCTCACTGCGGAGCTGATCCGCTCTCCGCAACCCGTGCCCATGCTCGGCTACTTCTTGCCCGAGCGGATCGCGAGCGATTATCAAACAGTGAAGAGCGCTTTCACCTTGAAGGACTTCGACGCGCGGACGATCTACACCAACGATTTCCTCGACAAAGGCGTGACCGCGGCAAATTAGAGCGCGTTCCGTTTAGGTGATCCATCACCACGCTTTTCTTGTGCTCGATATTGTGGTGGCAATGGTGGTGGCAATGGGGCGGGATTTCATCGAGCCCGAGCTGCTGCGCCTGATGAGGATGAGTTGATGAAAACGCGCTCGACCATCACCTGCCCAGCCTGCGGCCATCGAGCGAGGGAGACAATGCCGATTGATGCGTGCCAATTCTTCTACGAATGCAAGGGGTG
>JAFAQA010000319.1 GCA_019246665.1 Hyphomicrobiales bacterium | reverse complement strand
ACCGCATCCGCCCACAGCGTTTTCCAGGCCGTGATCCTCTGCTATGAGAGGCGCCCACCGATCGCCGCCTCGGCTGGCGTCACATCGCAGCTTTCGATTTGCGATCGGACGCTCGAGAAATCGAACGTCGCGATTGAAATCCGCACTTGCAACCGGAGTGCTTCATGTCTCGCGACGCCGCCATTGCCAACGCCCATCAAGCCTTCGATCGAGGCGCATTCAAGGAGGTGCTGGCGAGCCGCATCGCTTTGCCGACGGAGAGCCAGAATCCGGCGCGTGCCCGAGAGCTCGATGACTATGTCCGCAAGCTCATGGCGCGCTAGTTCGAGCGCCTCGGCTTCACATGCAAGATCCTGAAGATCGATGGTGCTCGAGGGCCTTTCCTGATCGCCGAGCGCATCGAAGATCCCGCAAAGGTCACCGTGCTCGGCTATGGCCATGGCGACACCGTGCTCGGCATGGAGGGGCGGTGGATCGACAATTTGAACCCGTTTGAGCTCACCGAGCGCGATGGCAAATGGTATGGCCGCGGCGTCGTCGACAACAAGGGCCAGCACTCGATCAATCTCGCAGCGCTCGAAGCCGTGCTGCAAGCGCGCGGCAAGCTCGGCTTCAACGCGAAATATCTCATCGAGATGGGGGAAGAGACGGGGTCTCCCGGTCTCGCGAAGCTCGCGCGCGAGCACGGCGATCTTCTCGCCGCCGACGTGCTCATCGGCTCGGACGGGCCGCGGCTTCATCGCGAGCGGCCCGACATTTCGCTCGGCACGCGGGGCGCGCTCAATTTCGACCTCTCGATCGAGGCGCGCGAAGGCGGGCATCATTCCGGCAATTGGGGAGGGCTGTTGTCCGATCCAGGGATCGAGCTTGCGCATGCCATTTCATCGATCACCGGCCCGACAGGACAAATTCGCATTTCCGAATGGGTCCCGGCAGAGCTCCCGGTGAATGTCCGGCGCGTGCTCGCGGGTGTCGAGCCGGGAGGGGATCCCGGCACGCCGGCCATCGACCGCGACTGGGGCGAAGCCGGACTGACGCCGGCGGAGCGCGTGTTCGGCTGGTGCTCTTTTTCCGTGCTTGCCTACACCTGCGGCACACCGGAGGCGCCGGTGAACGCCATCCCGCCGCGCGCCTGGGCGCGTTGCCAGTTGCGTTTCGTCGTGGGTATCGATCCCGAAGACATTATCCCGGCGCTTCGCCGCCATCTCAAGAGGCACGGTTTCGGCAAGGTCAAGGTCGAGCCGTCACGCGAATCCTTCTTCAAGGCCTCGCGGCTCGATCCCGACCACCCTTGGGTGAAGTTCGTCGCTGCCTCGCTCGAGCGCACGGGCGGTCAGGCGCCGACTATCATTCCGAATGCGGGTGGCTCCTTGCCGAACGACATCTTCTCGGAGACGCTCGGCCTGCCGACGATCTGGATCCCGCATTCCTATGGCGGATGCTCGCAGCACGCGCCCAATGAGCATGTGCCAAAGGCGCTCATGCGTGAGGCGCTCGAGCTGATGGCCGGGCTCTATTTCGATATCGGCGAGGGCAAGCATCCGGGAAAGAGGCGATGAAGGGCACGCGGGCGCTCGACACGCCAGCGGCCGGCGGAAGAGGGGGACATTGTATCACAACCGCCCTTCCTTGGTTTGGATAGACCCGATCCGAAACGCCTGTCCCAATCCACACCGGTCGGTGCTAACTTTGAACCCATCGAGCAAAGGAGATCGCGATGCGTGAGGCCGTGGCCGGAAGGGCCAATGTCGAGGATACCAAAGAGCTCCTCTCTTATTACTCCGATCTCGAGAAGCTCGAAGCTGGAGCTTTGTGGACGGTCGCGAACAAGATCGAGCCCTGGTTCCCGCAATCGGTCTCCGCGCCGGTGCTCTGGCGCTATCGCGATTTGCGCGACCATGTGCTGCGTTCGCTTGATCTCGTCACAGCCGAGAAGGCAGGAAGGCGCGTCATCTACCTCGCCAACCCGCATCGCCGCGACGTCTCGGCCGCGGTCGGCTGGCTTTATACCGGCCTTCAGGTGATGCAGCCCGGCGAGGTCGCTTCCTCGCATCAGCACTCGGCCTCGGCGCTTCGTTTCATCATGGAAGGCGAGGGGGCCTACACGGTGGTCGATGGCCACAAGATGACGCTCAAGGAAAATGACTTCGTGCTTACGCCCAACGGCTCCTGGCATGAGCACGGGGTCGAGGCGCAGGGCACGCCTTGCATCTGGCAGGATGGGCTCGACATCCCTCTGGTGAATGCGCTCGAGGCGAATTTCTTCGCCGTGCATCCGAATGGCCGCCAGGAGATGACCTATGCGGTCGATGACTCGACCCACACCTACGGCGCGCCCGGCCTGATGCCGGCGAGCGGCACTTGGTCGAAGTCTTACTCGCCGCTTCTGAAATATGAATGGGCGCCGACTTACGATGCTCTGCAACGCTACGCCAAGGCGGGCGAAGGCTCTGCCTTCGATGGCGTGATGATGAACTACATCAATCCGCTCACCGGCGGGCCGGTGATGCAAACTATCGGCGCGAGCATGCAGCTTTTACGTCCGGGCGAACGAACGAAGGCTCATCGCCATACCGGCAGCTTCGTGTACCAGGTAGCGAAAGGGAAAGGATATTCGATCATCGCCGGAAAGCGCTTCGAATGGGAGGCGCGCGACATCTTCTGCGTGCCTTCATGGGCGGTGCATGAGCACGGCAATTCGTCTGACAGCGAGGATGCCTGCCTCTTCGCCTTCAACGATCTTCCGGTGATCCGGGCTCTAGGTCTCTATCGGGAAGAGGCCTTCGGCGATAATGGCGGGCATCAGCCGGTCACGTAGCGCCGATTGAGCCTATCTCCCGCTCTTGGGACAAAGTAAACGGCGCGAGCCTTTCAATATGCACCCCTTGAAAAGGAAGGTGAGGAGGGGTCGGCCAACTCTCCACCTTGTCAATCCGGCTTGTGCGGCTTCTTTTTGGGAGCGCCCGTCGTCGCCCCACCCATGTAGGAGGGCGGATCGCTTGCCGGGAAACTGTCCTCGACGGCGTCGTCGATGAGTCTTTCGCGTTTTTTCCCGTCTGCGGATTTGGCCGCGATCTTGTCCGTCTTGCTCGGAGGATTGGTCGGACTGGGGTTCGAGTTTTTGCGCGGGTCGGCCATGAAGTTGCTCCTTGCAAGCTCGGCATGGCCACGACAAAAGCTCAAAGAGGGGCGTGCCTGCCGAAGATAATTCGGTTTCCGTCTTCGGCAAACGGGAAATTGCGACCGAGAGTTCCCGAAAGGTTATCCTTCCTTTCCGAAGTGCCCATGCTCGAGGGCCTATACCCGGCGCAAAAGGCCGATGCTTCTCGCGCCCAGGGCATTGGCCGCGCGCTGGAATGCGCGGTCTATCAATGGCTTTAACGCCGAATGGGACGACTTAAGCAAAACGCTGGCATAGACCCACTCGCGTGGGCTGGGTCATCCACGCCTTGCCTGCGTCCGTGCGAGGAAAGGCGTGGATGCGCGCACCAAGTGCGCACATGACAAAGTGGATGTGCTTTTCCGCCATGACCGGGCGCCCGCCCGGTCATCCATGCCTTGGCTTCCCATGCGAGGGGGAAGGAAGGCGATAAGCGTAGGGAAGGGTTCAGCCCTCGTAGTGCATCGAGACCAGACGGTCGAGCAGGCGCACCCCCCAGCCCGAACCCCAGGAATGGTTGATGTCGCTGTCCTTCGAGCCCATCGCCGTGCCGGCGATGTCGAGATGGGCCCAAGGGGTGTCGCCGACGAAGCGTTTGATGAACATCGCGGCGCTCGACGAGCCGCCCTGTCGGCCGCCGACATTCTTCATATCCGCGAATTTCGATTCGATCATCTTGTCGTAGCCCTTGCCGATGGGCATGCGCCAGACCGTTTCGCCGGTGGCTTCGCCTGCCGCGATGAGACGTGAGGCGAGCTCGTCATTGTTGCAGTAAAGCCCGGCATGCTCCTGGCCGAGCGCCACGATGATCGCTCCGGTCAAGGTCGCAAGATCGATCATGAAGCGCGGCTTGAAGGTCTCCCGCACGTGCCAAAGGACGTCGGCGAGCACGAGGCGTCCCTCGGCATCCGTGTTGATGATCTCGATCGTTTGACCGGACAAGGAAGTGACGATGTCGCCCGGCCGCTGCGCCGCACCGTCCGGCATGTTCTCGACGAGGCCGATCGCGCCGACCGCGTTGACCTTGGCCTTGCGTGCCGCAAGCACATGCATGACGCCGGTGACGGCGGCGGCCCCGCCCATATCGCCCTTCATATCCTCCATGCCCCCGCCGGGCTTGATGGAGATGCCGCCCGTGTCGAAGCACACACCCTTGCCCACGAAGGAAATGGGTGTAGCTTCCTTATCGGCCGCCCCATTCCAGCGCATGATGACGACGCGTGGCTCGCGAACGGATCCCTGATTGACCGCAAGAAGCGTTCGCATGCCGATTGCCTCGAGACGCGCCTTGTCGAGCACCTCGACTTCTACGCCGAGCTGACGCAGGCTCTCGCAGCGTCGCGCGAATTCCTCGGGGAAGAGCACGTTCGCGGGCTCGTTCACGAGATCGCGGGCGAGATTGACGCCGTCCACGGTCGCCGTAACCGCATCTCGCTCTGCGGAGCTGGGCTCGACTCGCGAGGCGATGTTGAGTGCGATTTCACCGACGCCTTCTTCATCGGGCTCTTTTTTGGTCTTGTAGCGCTCGAACTTGTATGCGGAAAGCCTTGCACCGGCAGTAAAATCTGCCACATTCCTGGATGTGAGCTCAAGCCCGGGAATGTCGAGCAGCACGCTCGCCGGGCCGGTTCCGACCTTTCCCGCGACTTGGCCCCCAAGAAGCGTCGTGTCGACGGGCTCGCCCTCGCTTGCCGTGCCGATCACCACGAGCTTGTCGAGCGCCGCGTTCGGCGAAATCAACGTAAGGGTGCTGCCAGATTTTCCTTTGAAGCGTTCGGTGGTCGCGGCGCGGGTAAGCGCGCGAGACAGTTCGTCACCCATGAGTTCGGCCACCGCTGCGCTCGGTCGCCCATCTCCTCCCACGAAAATGACGGCGGAGCCGCTCTTTGGAAAGGTGAGCGGCGAAAAACTGATGGTCACTGACTTCGGCATGTTATCCTCAAATGGGGAAAAATGTTCGGGGGAGAGGCGACACAGTTAGCGGAAATCTTTGCGGCCATGAAGTGGGCATCTCGCGCCGTGATGTTTCCTCGCAAGCCCAAACCGGGTCCAAGCCGAGCCTTGCCGCCGCCGCAAGCTGCGCTTAAAGCCCATATTGCGACGCAAGGAATGAACTCGGCCAATGATTCTCGTCGAGCGCTACATTTTCAAAACGGTCAGTGCCGCCTTCTTGGCGATATGCCTAGCGCTCACCGCTGTCATTTGGGTCACGCAAGCGTTGCGCGAGCTCGATCTGATCACGGGTCAGGGCCAGAGCTTTCTCGTCTTCCTCATCTTCAACCTCCTCTCGCTCCCGACACTTCTTGCGATCGTCGCTCCGATTGCCTTGTTTGCCGCGACGCTTTCCACCCTCAACAAGCTCAACGGGGACAGCGAGCTCATCGTGATGAGCGCCTCGGGGGTGGCCCCGCTACGCCTCGCGATGCCTTTCGCTCTTCTGGCGCTGATTGTGGCCGCGCTCGCAGCCTGGCTCTCGATCTCGGTGATCCCCGAGAGCTTCAGGGTGCTGCGCGACCTGATCAGCCATGTTCGGGCCGATGTGATCACCAAGGTGGCGCAGGAGGGCCGTTTCACGGTTCTCGATTCCGGGATCACCTTTCATTTCCGCGAGAAGAAGGGGGATGCGCTCGAAGGCGTCTTCATGGAGGACGCGCGCGACCCGGATAAGCCGAGCGTCTACCTTGCCGAGCGCGGCCATACGGTAACCGCGGGCGATACAAGCTTCCTCATCCTCGAAAGCGGTTACGTTCAGCGCGGCCAGGGCGTCGGCAAGGACCCGGCCATGGTCACCTTTGATCGCTATGCGCTCGACCTCTCGCAGCTCGCCCAGGATGCCGAGCAGACGATCTATAAGCCGCGCGAGCGCTCAACTGCCGACCTCCTCGCCGATAGCACGAACGACGCTTATGCCCAGCTCACCGCTGGCCGTTTCCGCGCCGAGCTGCATGACCGGTTTTCCTCGCCCCTCTTTCCCTTGGCGTGCATGATGATTGCCTTCGCGGCGCTCGGGACCGCTCGCACGACGCGTCAAGGGCGCGGCAAGGCGATGGGCGCGGCGATCGTCGCGATCGTGGTGCTCAGGATCGCGATCTTCGGCATCTCGAGCTTGATCGTGCGCAGCCCGTGGGCAGTGCCGCTCGCCTATCTCGCACCGCTTTTGGTCGCGGCGGGTTCCGCGCTCATCGCATTCCGATCCACGGCTTTCGCGAGCTTCGCGCGCCGACGCGGTCTGGACCTTAGCCGCTCCTACAAGGTCGCCGCGGCGTCATGATCGGAATTGGCTGGACGCTCGGGCGCTATTTTTCCTTGCGCTTCACGCATTGGATCCTCGGCGTCTTCGTGACCGTCTTCGGGCTGATCTACCTCATCGACTTTGTCGAGTTCCTGCGGCGCGCCGGTGACACGCCAGGCGCGACAGTCAGTCTTTTGGGCCTCCTCTCTTTCTATCGAACTCCGGTCGTCGCCGAGCAGGTGATGCCGTTCGCCGTCATGTTCGGCTCGATGGGGGCTTTTCTCGCCTTGTCACGCAAGCTCGAGCTCGTGATCACGCGCGCCGCCGGCGTCTCGGTCTGGCAGTTCGCCTTTCCGGCCATGTTCGTGGCCGCCATGGGCGGAATCTTGGCGACGACCCTCTACGATCCGCTGTCGGCCCATCTCAAGCAGCGAGCCGATGCGATGGAGGCGAAGCTTGTGGGGCGTGCCACGAAGAGCGCTGCGAAGAGCATTTTGTGGCTTCGGCAGCGCTCGGTCGATGGGCAAGCCGTCATCCGAGTCACTTTCGCGGCTGATGGCGGAGACACCCTCAAGGGCGTGACGGTGTTTGAATTCGACCAGAACGGCGTATTCGAGCAAAGGGTCGACGCGGAAGAGGCGAGCCTGCGGGATGGCTATTGGCTCTTGCACGATGCGCGTCTGATCATTCCGGGTGTCGAGCCGGAATCGCATGCCACCTACATCGTGGCCACCAACCTTACGCGCGACCAGCTGAGCCAGACGTTCCTGCCCCCCGAAAACGTGTCATTTTGGCAACTGCAAACGATTGTCGCCCAGTCGGAACTCGCAGGCCTTGATGCGACTCGCTACCGCCTGCGATACCAGAAGCTGATTGCGCAGCCTGTGATGTTCCTGGCCATGGTCCTCGTCGCCGCTTCAGTTTCCTTAAGGTTTTTTCGATTTGGTGGCGTGGCTCCCATGGTCCTCGCTGGCGTGACGGCTGGGTTCGTGCTTTACGTCGCGAGTGAACTGGTCGAAAATTTAGGTGCCGCGGGAATTGTGGGGCCCGGCGTAGCCGCGTGGCTGCCAGCAACGGTGGGGACGCTTCTCGGCGTCCTCAGCTTGCTGCACCAGGAGGACGGGTAATGTCGATCCGCATCGGCGCAAGCCGAATCGGACCGAGGGTAATGGATGCAGATGTCCGCCGGGGCCGCCTGCCGTTGACACGGCTCGCGGGCTACCTCGTAGCGGTCGCGCTCGGCTGCGTGCTGTCGACCTTCGCCGAGGCGCAGACCTCGCCACAGTCCGAGCATGATGCGCAGAAGGCCGCGGTCAAGCAGGCGAATGGCCGCTCGGACATGCTCGTCGAGGCCAATGAAATGGTCTACGACAAGGACCACAACAGCGTCTCCGCGGTCGGCAATGCCAAGGTGTACTATCAGGGTAAGGTGCTGGAAGCCGACAAGGTCACCTATTACCGCGACAAGAAGCAAGTGCTCGCCGAAGGCAACGCCAAGCTCACCGATGAGCAGGGCAACGTCTATTACGGCACGACCTTCGAGCTCACCGACGATTTCAAGAACGGCTTCATCAACTCGCTTCTTCTCGAGACCAAGGACAAGACGCGCTTCTCCGGTCCACGCGTCGAGCGCGCCGAAGGCGAGACGACGACCTTCGAGAACGGCACCTACACGGCATGCGAGCCTTGCAAGGATGACCCTTCGAAGCCGCCGCTCTGGCAGGTACGCGCCAAGCGCATCATCGACAATCATGCCGAGCACAAGATCTATTACGAGGACGCCTGGCTCGAGCTCTACGGCTGGCCCGTCGCTTACTTCCCCTATTTTTCCGCGCCCGATCCGAGCGTGCGCCGCGCCTCGGGCTTCCTTGCGCCGCATATCTATGGCGGCAGCAATATCGGCTACGGGGTGGGCATTCCGTATTTCTGGGCGCTCGCTCCCAACTACGATGTCACGCTCACGCCGAATTTTCTCACCCAGCAAGGCTTCCTGGGCGACATCGAATGGCGTCATCGCCTGGAGACGGGCGCCTACTCGATCCGTTTGAGCGGCATCAATCAGGCCGACCCGAATGCCTTCACGGTCCCTCCTTACGGTGCCGGCGATAGGAGGTTTAGAGGCTCAATCGAGAGCAAGGGGCAGTTTTTCTTCAATGAGAATTGGAAATATGGTTGGGATATCGCCGGAGCTACGGACAAATACTTCTTTCATGACTATAAAATCCGCAGCCCAAATATAACCTACTATGATTTTGGTAATTTCCGTGAAGCCAATTCCACCGTCTACTTGACGGGCAAGGCCGGCCGGAGCTGGTTCGACCTTCGCGGTTTCTATTTCGAAACGTTGAACGGTCTCGATTTCCAAAAGCAGATTCCGGTGGCGGCGCCGGTGCTCGATTATGATCGACGCTTCGATGGGCCGAGCTTCCTCGGCGGTGAGATCACCGTGAACGCCAATGCGGAGAACATTCACCGCCAGGCGGGCGATTTCGTGGACACGGCCTTCCGCGCCTTCCCGGTCAGTTCCACCATGCCTGGCGTCGTGAGCACGAATTATCTCAACACCTTCCTGATCAACACGCTGAACAACCCCGGCAGCGCTTATGGGAATGTCTATGACGCCTGCGCCATCTATTCGAAACCCTTCTGCATCGTGCGCGGCGTTCCGGGGGATTACGCACGTGCCTCGATTGATCTCTCCTGGCGCCGGCGCATCATCGACGACTACGGCGAGGTCTGGACGCCCTTCGCATACTTCAAAGGCCAGGGCTCCTACACCGACCTCAGCACGAGCGGCTTCAACAACATCCAGATCAACAATTTCCTGAGCCCGGACCAGAGCTTCGGGATGCGGGCCATGCCGGCGATCGGTCTCGAATACCGGTTTCCCTTCGTTGCCACGAGCGATTGGGGCACGAGCGTCATCGAGCCGATCGCGGAAGTGATCGCAAGGCCCAATGAATCGCGTATTGGGCATTTGCCCAACGAGGACGCGCAAAGCCTCGTCTTCGACGACACGACCCTGTTCCAATGGGACAAGTTCTCCGGCTATGACCGCATGGAAGGCGGCACGCGCGTCAATGCCGGCGCGCAATACACCTTCACGGCGAAGAATGGCGCCTTCGCCAACCTTCTCTTCGGTGAATCTTACGCGCTCGCCGGCGCCAATTCGTTTGCCGTGGGGGATTTGAACAATACGGGGCTCGATTCGGGATTGAGCACCAAGCGCTCGGATTGGGTGGGCCGCATCCAGGTGCAACCGGTTCCCTGGTTCACATCGACGGTGCGTGGTCGCTTCGACGAAACCACCTTCGCGGTGAACCGGCTCGAGATCCAGAACAGCTTCTCACCGCTTCAGGCGGTCGGCTGGTTCAGCGACAACCGCGTGGCGAAGAGCTTGTCGTTCTCGGCTCTTTATGGACGCATCCAGGCTCAGCCGCTCCTCGGCCAGCCCTTCAGGCGCGAGGCGCTCAATCTCGGAACGAGCTTCAGTCCGTTCCAGGACTGGACATTCAATTACTCGATCGCCTTCGATCTCTCGAACCACCTGGTTCCGTCGCTTGTCAGCGTGAACGGCGTCAGCAGCGAGCATTTCTCGCATGCGCTGTGGGAACCGTCTCAGAATGCTGTGACCTTGCAGTACAAGAATGACTGTTGCACCTTCAAGGCGCAATATCTCATGGGGTATACGACCTCGGCGCTCGGCTCGCGCGTGAAGGATGACACGGTGCTTTTCACGCTCGAGCTGCGAACGCTCGGTGCGATCAGCTATTCCTCCGACGTGACCAACCTCTACAGCTCGGTCGACGGCATCAACCTTCCGAAATGAGCGCGCTGAGGGGCCTGAAAGGCTCAAACGCCATCGAGCCTCGGCCTGTGCTCGCCGTCACCATGGGAGATCCGTCGGGGATCGGTCCCGAGCTGATCCTGCGGGCCTGGAGGATGCGGCACGAGCGCGGTGATGTGTCGAGCTTCGCGGCGGTCGCGGATTCGGCATTTCTCACGCGAGCCGCGCGCGGCCTTGGGCTCGATGTCCCGGTCGAAAGCTGCGTCCCGGCCGAAGCGGCGGACATCTTCCCACGCGCGCTGCCTGTCGTTGATCTTGGCATGGCCGTCGAGGCGAAGCCGGGAACGCCGAGCGTTGCGAATGCGCCGGCGGTGATCGCCTCGATCACCCATGCGGTCCGGCTCGTGAAGGATGGCTCGTGTTCGGCCGTGGTGACGAGCCCCATCGCCAAGCACGTGCTGCAGGCAAACGGGTTCACCCATCCAGGTCACACCGAATTCCTGGGCGTGCTGGCGAGCGAGCTTTGGGAAGAAGCGGTGATGCCGGTCATGCTGCTCTGGTCACCTGAGCTTGCGGTGGTTCCAGTTACCATCCACATCCCGCTTGCAGATGTTGCCTCGCAGCTTACGACTGATCTCATATTGCGGACCGGACGGATCGTGGCACGCGATCTCGCCAAGCGTTTCGGCGTCCGCTCTCCGCGCCTTGTCCTCACCGGGCTCAACCCGCATGCGGGCGAGAATGACACGATCGGATTTGAGGATCGCGCGATCATCGCACCCGCCGTCGAGCGCCTTCGCGCCGAAGGCATCGCGGCGACCGGGCCCTTTCCCGCCGACACGCTCTTTCATCCAAAGGCGAGGGCCGGATACGACGTAGTGCTCGCCATGTATCATGATCAGGCGCTCGTACCGATCAAGACGATCGCCTTCGATGAAGCGGTGAATGTGACGCTTGGCCTGCCTTTCGTGCGCACCTCTCCCGACCACGGCACCGCCTTCGATATCGCCGGCAAAGGATTGGCGCGCCCGGAAAGCTTCGTGGCGTCCCTCGATCTTGCCGGCAGGTTGGCGAAGAGAGAGCGTGCGGGCGCACTCTGAGCCCAAGGCGTCTCTCGCGGGACTTCCGCCGCTGCGCGAGGTCGTGCGCGCTCATGGGCTTATGGCTCGCAAATCGCTCGGCCAGAACTACCTCTTCGACCTCAATCTGACGCGCAAGATCGCGCGCTCCTCAGGCTCGCTTCACGGTGTGACGGTCGTCGAGATTGGGCCAGGGCCAGGCGGCCTCACGCGCGCCCTTCTGGAAGAGGGAGCCGAGAAAGTCGTGGCGATCGAGGCCGATCGTCGCTTCATTCCAGCCCTCCAGGAGATTGCCGCCTGCGCGGCAGGACGACTGACGGTCATCGAGGCCGACGCGCTCGCCCTTGATCTTCCCAAGGATCTTGGTTCGCCCCTCTCCATGGGCCCCGTGCGCGTGATCGCCAACCTCCCTTACAATATCGCGACGCCACTCCTCATCGGCTGGTTGAAGACCGAGCCCTGGCCGCCGTGGTGGCAGATGCTTGCCGTGATGGTGCAGCTGGAGGTGGCGCTTCGCATCGTCGCGACGCCTCAAGAACGTGCGGC
>JAFAQA010000211.1 GCA_019246665.1 Hyphomicrobiales bacterium | reverse complement strand
TTCCGAGCGCTCGACGTCGCTTGCGCAAGAGGCGATCGCCGGCGCCACCACCTTCGCGGCGATGGCCTATATCATCGCGGTGAATCCAGCGATCATGTCGAATGCCGGCATGGATCGCGGCGATCTCGTGATCGCGACCGCGCTCGCTGCGATCTTCGGCTCCGTGATGATGGGGCTTTGGGCCAATCTGCCGCTCGCGGTCGCTCCCGCCATGGGGTCGAACGTCATCTTCACCTATGTCATCGTGAAGCAGATGGGTGCACCTTGGCAGGGAGCGCTCGCCATGGTGGCCTTCACGGGCGTCGTCTTCCTCATCCTCTCGCTCTCGAAGCTGCGCGAAAAGGTGGCGAAGGATGTGCCCGAGGCCCTGAAGGTCGGCATCCAGGCGGCGGTCGGCACACTCATCGTCTTCATCGGCTTGCGCGGCGCGGGCTTCATCGTCGCCAACTCATCGACCTATGTGGCCCTTGGCTCGCTGAGGAACCCGCCCGTGCTGCTCACCATGCTCGGCATCCTGCTGACGCCCATTCTCGTGGTGCGCAGAGTGCCGGGCGCGTTGATCATCGCGATCGCCGCGATCACGCTCGTCGGCTTCTTCGTGCCCGCGAGCGGTGGCAAGATGGTCACGACAGCCCCGGCGGCCGTGCTTGCCTGGCCGAAATGGCCGACGAGCACCTTCGGCCAGCTCGACTTCAAATGGCTGTTCTCGAACTTCATCATCGCGCTGCCGCTGTTGTTCTATTTCGTCTGCGCCGAGTTCTTCTCGACGCTTGGGACGCTCATCGGCGTCACCGGCGCGGCGAATTTGCGCAAGCCCGACGGCTCGATTCCGAGCGCCACGGCCGCCTTCGCGACCGATGCGACCTCGAGCATCGTCGGCCCGATTCTCGGCACCTCCGTGGTCACCGCCTATATCGAATCGATCACCGGCGTGCAGGCGGGCGGCCGCACCGGCCTCACTTCGCTCGTCGTCGCAAGCTTCTTCGTGCTGGCGCTCTTCTTCTGGCCTGTCTTCGTGATCGTGCCGGCGCAGGCGACGGCCCCGGCGCTCGTTCTCGTCGGCGTTCTCATGATGCAGGGGCTCGCGCGCGTCGACCTCACCGATCTCTCGAACGCCATCCCGATCGTGCTCACCTTGCTGGTGACGGTGCTCACCAACAACCTCATCAACGGCATGGCGCTCGGCACGTTGAGCCTGATCCTGATCCTCGTCTTCACAGGCCGCGTGCGCGAGATCTCGGGCGTCGTCTGGGGTCTCGGAATCGTGTTCCTGGCATTCTTCTACGTCACCACGATGCTGATGTAGGCAGGAGCCTCCAGCGGATTACGAAGTCGAGAGGCGCTGGGTCGCTCATCTATTATGAGCGAGCCTTCTTCTTTCCGCCTATCTTTTTGGTGCTTGCTGCCGCATCTGCTTGGCATCGTCTGCAAAATGTCATAAACTAAATCAAGTGAACTAAGATGACGGTAGGCGAATGCGCACTTACAACATCCACGCCGCAAAAACGCATCTATCCAAGTTAGTAGAGGAGGCCGCCCAGGGCGAGTCGTTCCTTATTGCGAAGGCCGGAAAGCCAATGGTGAAGGTGGTCGCGCTAAAGGCTCGCGATTCTTCTCAAAACAAACGTTTTGGTTTCATGGCGGGGCAGATGAGAGTGCCCGATGACTTCAACACGATGGGCGCTGAGGAGATCCAGAAACTTTTTGAAGGCACTGCATGAAGCTTCTATTGGACACCCATCTGCTCTTATGGGTAGCGGAAGGTTCAAAACGGATGCCAGCCGGTACACGGACCCTCATCGAGAATCGAGATAATGTTCTGGTGTTCAGCGTAGCTAGCCTTTGGGAAATCGCCATCAAGAGCGGACTCAATCGCCAGAGTTTCGAAGTGAACGCTCGCGCGCTACGCCGGGGGCTCATCGACAGTGGCTTTCAGGAACTTCCAATTCTGAGTGAACACGCGGTGGCGATCGACGATCTGCCACCGATCCACAAAGACCCGTTCGACCGCATCTTAATTTCGCAGGCGAGAGTCGAAGGCATTACGCTACTGACGAATGACAGAATTGTCAGCAAATACGGTCGCCCAGTGCGGATGATATGACAAGCTCCAATTCCTTCAACTAAATTGAAAATTGTCAGCCTGATAGCTGTTCGAAGGCCGATCTACTCGTCGAGGCCCGCGCGAGCGGACAAGCGCCGTCGAACGCGCTACATGCTCACCTATGCGCAACGCCTCTTATCGCCCGTCCACCGCCCATGCCGATCTCGGCGAGGGCTTCTACGATCAGGTCGAGGCCGCCGATTTTCCGAAGCGCGTCTTGCGCTATCGCGATCGGCGCTGGGCAGCGCGGATCGGGCTCGGTGAGCTCGACGACGCGGAGTGGGAGAACCATTTCGCGCGCTTTCGGCCTTTGCCCGAGAACTTTCCTCATCCGCTCGCGCTTCGCTATCACGGCCATCAGTTCCAGGTTTACAACCCGGAGATCGGCGATGGGCGCGGATTCCTCTTCGCGCAAGCCTATGATGAACAGGATCGTCTCCTCGATCTGGCGACCAAAGGCTCGGGCCGGACTCCCTGGTCACGCACGGGCGATGGCCGCCTCACCCTGAAAGGGGGCGTGCGCGAGGTTCTGGCGACCCGCTTGCTGGAGGCGCTCGGCGTCTACACCTCGAAAAGCTTCGTGCTTTTCGAGACGGGCGAGGGCCTCATGCGCGGCGATGAGCCGTCGCCGACGCGCTCCTCGGTGCTGACCAGGCTCTCCCATTCCCACATCCGCATCGGCACCTTCCAGCGCTTCGCCGCCTTTGGCGACGCGATGCGCATCGAGAGGCTTCTGGCCCACAGCGTGCGCCATTACCTGCCGCAAGCCGCGCGCCCGACCGTGGGCGAAGAGGCTGCCGCCTTCCTCGGCGAGGTGTGCGTGAATGTCGGGCGGCTTTGCGCCCAATGGATGGTCGCGGGCTTCGTGCATGGCGTGCTCAATTCCGACAACATCGTGATCACCGGCGAGAGCTTCGACTATGGGCCTTTCCGTTTTCTGCCGAATTACGACCCGGGGTTCACCGCAGCCTATTTCGACGAGACCGGGCTTTATGCGTATGGCCGTCAGCCGAATGCGGTGTTGTGGAACCTCTATCGGCTCGCCGAGACCTTGAGCCTCGTCGGCTCCGTCGAAAAGCTGAAGGAGGCGCTCACGCGCTTCGATGACGCCTTCACGGATCAGCTCGGCGCTTCGGTGACGTGGCGGCTCGGCCTGAAGCCGCGCTCGCAGAGCGAGGATGGCGTGCTGGCCGACAAGCTCTTCCTTTTCCTCAAGGCCGCGAGCGCCCCCTTCGAGCAGGTGATGTTCGATTGGCGCGGCGGTCTCGCGCGTTTGGAAAAGGCGCTCGCGGGGCCCGCGGGCGCGCTCTACCGGGGCGAGGCTTTCGAGAGCTTCAGGCGAGCGCTCGGCGAATACGAGCCCGCACCCGCCTCGCCGGCCGCCGACGCTTAGTTCTTGGGCGATCGGCCTGTGACGCTGCTTTACGATGAGATCGAGGCGCTCTGGGGCGCGATCGCCGAGCGCGACGACTGGAGCGAGTTCGAGGGAAAGCTCGCCGCGATCGAGCGCGTGCGGGAGGCTTACGGGGTGGAGTAAACTCGTTCCGCTCGAACGGTCGGCTCAATCCGCCGCAAGCTCGCGATAAAGCGCCGCCACCTTGTCGATCACATGGCGCTCGGTGAAGCCGCCGAGCACACGCTGACGCGCCGCCGCGCCGAGGCGATCCACGCGCTCCCGATCAGCCGCGAGCGCCACCATGGCGCGCGCCAGGGCTTCCGCATCACCTGGCGGCACCAATAGGCCCTCGACAC
>JAFAQA010000162.1 GCA_019246665.1 Hyphomicrobiales bacterium | reverse complement strand
GAGGGGCATCAGCGCGGCTCGGTTGAATGCCTTACCGTGCAAGCAGGAGAATTCGAGGTCGAGGCGGGAGACGAGACGCGACGCGCCGGACCTGGCGACACGCTGCGCTATCGCTGCGACCGCAACCATGTGGTGCGCTGCATTTCGGGAAAACCCGGCCGCGCCACCATGGTGTGCATCCTCAAGGCCGCGGTGATGGAATAGGCCACCCCCGGCGGTCGCGACCTTGCCCCCGACAGATCCCAAGGGTGTTGCTGGCCCTAAGAGCATTGCGGAAGCGCTTTCCTTTTGGAGCGAGCCCGTTACCGCCGAGCCGCTCGGCGGCGGGCTTACCAACGCCAATTTCCTGGTGCGTCAACGCGGCGAACGCTTCGTCGTGCGCATTGGTGACGATATTCCCCGCCATCAGGTGATGCGCTTCAATGAGCGGGCGGCCTCGCTCGCGGCGCATGCGGTGGGGCTCTCACCCCGAGTCTTGCATGACGAGCCGGGCGTGCTCGTCGTTGCTTTCGTGGATGGGCAAGTGCTCACGCCCGAGACGATCCGCGAGGAGAAGAGGCTCGAGCGCATCGTCGAGCTCATCCGCCTTTGCCACAGCAAAATGATCGAGCACCTGCGCGGCCCGCTTCTGATGTTCTGGCCCTTCCACATCTTGCGCGATTATGCTGCGACCTTGCGGGAAGGAAAGAGCCGTTTCGCCTCGAAGCTCCCGCGCCTCATGATGGCCGCCGCGAGGCTCGAGCGCCGCATCGGGCCGATCGAGGTAGTTTTTTGTCATAACGACCTTCTCGCTGGAAACCTGATCGACGACGGCAAGAGGCTCTGGCTCATCGATTGGGATTATGCGGGCTTCAACTCGCCGCTCTTCGACCTCGCCAATCTCGCCTCCAACAACGGCTTCACACCGGCGCTCGAGGAGCGCCTCCTGGCCCTTTACTTCGGCCATCCCGCCGATCCCGATCTCTTCGGGCGCTTTCGCGCCATGTGCGCCACCTCCCTCTTGCGCGAAGCCATGTGGGGCATGGTCTCGGAGCTCCACTCCAAGCTCGCGATCGACTACGTGGCCTACGCCAAGGAGCACCTTGCCAAATTCGAGACGGCATTCGCCGAGCTCGAGCTTCCGGAAGGATGACGAATGGCCTTCCCGACACAGGCACAGATCATCGTCATCGGCGGCGGCATCATCGGGTGCTCGACCGCTTATCACCTCGCCGCATTCGGCGCCCAGGATGTGCTGCTGCTCGAGCGCAAGAAGCTGACGAGCGGCTCGACCTTTCACGCGGCGGGCCTCGTCGGCCAATTGCGGACATCAGCCAACATAACGCGTCTCCTCACGCGATCGATCGAAATCTATCGCGGGCTCGAGGCGGAGACCGGACAGGCGACAGGTTGGAAGATGAACGGCGGCTTGCGGCTTGCCTGCAACGGCGAACGCATGATCGAAATCAAGCGGCAGGCAACGACCGCGCGTTCCTTCGGGCTCGAGATGCATCTCCTTTCGCCCAAGGAGGCGCGCGATCTATGGCCGCTCATGGACATCTCGGATGTCGTGGGCGCGGCCTATCTGCCGACCGACGGCCAAGCCAATCCATCCGATATCACGCTTTCCCTTGCCAAGGGCGCGCGTCAAAAAGGCGTGCGCATCATCGAGGATGCGGCGGTCACCGATCTCGTGCTCAGGGACGGGCGCGCTCACGGGGTCGAGACAGAGGAAGGCTTCATCGCTTGCGAGACGATCGTCATCTGCGCCGGGCAATGGTCGAAGGAGATCGGGCGAAAGGCTGGGATCGTGATCCCGCTGCAATCGGTCGAGCATCAATATTTGATCACCGAACCGTGCGGCGCGCCGCGAAACCTGCCGACGCTGCGTGATCCCGACCGGCTGATCTACTACAAGGAGGAGGTGGGCGGCCTGGTGATGGGAGGCTATGAGCCGAACCCGATCCCCTTTGCACTCGACGGTATTCCGGACGGTTTCCACTTCTCGCTCCTCGAATCACGTTTCGACCATTTCGAGAAGATCATCGAGCAGGCGCTCATCCGCACGCCCGTGCTCGCCACCGCCGGCGTAAAGACGCTGATCAATGGCCCGGAATCGTTCACGCCCGACGGCAATTTCATTCTTGGCGAGGCTCCCGAGGCGAGAAACGTCTTCGTCGGCTGCGGCTTCAATGCCTTCGGCATTGCCTCCGGCGGCGGGGCGGGCTGGGCGCTTGCGCAATGGATCCTCGCCGGCGAGCCGCCGATGGATCTATGGCCCGTCGACATCCGGCGCTTTTCATCGTCACCGCATGGCGAGGACGCTTTCGTGCGCGAACGCACGCTCGAAGCCTATGCGAAGCACTACACCATGGCGTGGCCGCACGAGGAATATGAGAGCGCGCGCCCGCGCAAGACCTCGCGGCTTTACACGACGCTCGCCGCGAAGGGGGCATGCTTCGGCTCGAAGCTCGGCTGGGAACGTCCGAACTGGTTCGCGAGGCCGGGCTCGCTGCCGAAGGACATCTACAGCTACGGTCGCCAGAACTGGTTCGATGCGGTCGGCGAGGAGCATCGCGCCGCGCGTGAGCGCGTCGTCCTTTTCGATCAATCCTCATTTGCCAAATTCGAGGTGAGGGGACGGGGGGCCGAAGTCGCGCTCGATTACCTTTGCGCCGGCGATGTCACGCGCGCGCCGGGCCGCATCGCCTACACGCAAATGCTCAACGCACGGGGCGGCATTGAGTGCGACCTCACGGTATCGCGCTTGGCGCCCGACCTTTACTTCATCGTCACCGGCACCGGTTTTCGCACGCATGATCTCGCCTGGATGAGGTGCAACCTGCCGGCCGGCGTCGAGGCCGAGATCATCGACGTGACGGAACAATATGGCTGCCTCTCGCTCATGGGCCCTCGTGCCCGCGAGGTGCTGAGGGGCGTCACGGGCGCGGATGTCTCGAGCGAAGCCTTCCCGTTCGGCGCCTGCCGCGAGATCGAGGTCGCCGGTGTGAGGCTTCGGGCCTTGCGCATTACTTATGTGGGCGAGCTCGGCTTCGAGCTGCATGTGCCTGTCGGCGGCATCGAGGGCGTATATGCGACCTTGACGCAGGCCGGAGAGGCACAGGGCATCGCGGATGCGGGCTATCGCGCGATCGAGTCGCTGCGGCTTGAAAAGGCTTATCGAACCTGGGGCGCCGATATCGGCGCTGACACCACGCCGGACGAGGCGGGCCTCGGCTTTGCGGTTCGCAAGGACCTTAGCCGCGGCTTCCTCGGGCGCGACGCGCTTGTCGAAAAGCGCAAGGCGCCGCTTGCGCGCAAGCTCGCGATCTTCACTGTCGATGATCCGGAAATCGTGCTTCTCGGCCGC
>JAFAQA010000493.1 GCA_019246665.1 Hyphomicrobiales bacterium | reverse complement strand
TTCAGCGTATGGGACCGGATCGACGCGATCCCGGTGCTCGAAGCTTCGGTTGCCGCGCTCAGGCGGCGCCATCCCCGGCATCCGTCCTGGTTCATGGAGCGCGTGCCTTGCGGCTACCATGACGACAATAAGATCCGCGCCGATCTCAAGGCCGCCGGCTTCACCGATTGCGTGATCGACAAGGTTGCGCTCGAGGGCCATGCGCCGGACGCGCACGGCCCTGCGGTCGGTATGTGCCAAGGCTCACCACTCGGTGCGGAGATCGAGGCGATCGAGCCCGGCGGGATGCATGCAGCAACCGAGGCCATTGCTGCGTTGCTCGCCGAGCGCTTCGGCAAAGGGCCATTCCAAGCAGCGCTTCAAGCCCTCGTGGTGGAAGCGCGGAAGTAACGGACAGTTTCAGGGGATCGCACCATGGCCCGTGACGGTAAAAGCTAAACGGCAAGCGTCCTCTTCGATCTCAAACGTAACGATTTATCCCCGTGCCTCACGACGCGGGTGTGCGGGTGATGTGAAGCCAGTAGGCGAAGGAATTAGCGAACTACGGATCGACTATGGACCTGGTTACCGAGTCTACTTCCTTAGGCGAGGAACTCTCCTGGTCATTCTGCTGTGCGGCGGGGACAAGCGTACTCAGGATAGAGACATCAGCAAATCAAAAGCCTTAGCGAAGGAATGGAAGGAGTAGCGGTCATGACCCTTAAAACCCGCAAATATGACCCCGCCCGCTATTTGGATAGCGACCAGGCCATAGAGGAATATCTCTCGGCAACATGCGAAGATGGTGATCCGGCCGAAATGGCCCATGCGCTCGGCGTCGTCGCTCGCGCCCGTGGGATTGCCGATCTAGCGAGAAGGACGGGTCTGACCCGTCAGGCCCTCTATAAGGCTCTCAGCGGAGAGGGGAATCCTGAGCTGGGAACCATCGCAAAGGTCGCTCAGGCCCTCGGCTTCCGACTAGCGCTCGTGCGCATGGCTGAATTACATCGAAGCGCTGCATAGGCCCATTCTTCGCCGATGACGTCGGAAGCCTCGCCGTTGCAAGCCGCTTGTGGTGGAAGCGCGGAAGTAGAGAAGAGGTGGGAAGGACGGCTGGTCGCGAATCTCTCACGCCACTTCGGCGAGACGGTCGGAGATGAATTTATTGATGCTCTCGCCAGCGGTGGCGGCCTTTTCGGCGACACGCCGATGAAGGACCGGATCTATTCGCAGCGACAAGGTTCCGGAATAAGGCTTCTGCGGTTCAACGCCTCGCTGCCGACACCAATCGCGGTAATCGGTGATCGTATCCGCAAAAGCGCGGCGCAGTTCCTTGACTGTCCGGCCCTCGAAGGTCAACACGGCATGGGCATTCACCACCCGCCCATGCATAATGCCTGCATGCTCGTCGATCTCCAGGGTCGCGATATAGCCGTCATGCGTCATTGTGCTCATGGCTCAATACCTGCCATCTTCGAATATTCCCGGACCGAGGCCACGGCGCCCTTATTCGTCTCAGGTCGTGGATGTGGCCTATGAAAAACAGCTTCAACTCCGTTGAGCAAAAACCGAACACGCGAGCCGCGCCCTTCTGCTCGCTCCGCACCAAGCGCCAAAAAAGCGTCTCGATGTCCGACCACTTGACGTTCGAAGACATCGGGCGGGCAAAAATAGCCGCCAAAGTTCGCTTGTTCTTTGAGTTCATCGATGATGATACCATAATATGGTATCAAGAGGAGGCGATCAAGAGCGAAGTGCAAAGTCGCGCGACGGCTGGCTTCGCCTCAGTCCCCGCTCGGCCCGTGCACCTTCAGCACCAGGGGCTCCGCACCTGTGTGCGGCGCGGTGTGATCGGAGCTGAGCCGGAGTTCTTGGTGTTGCACGATGTGGCCGCCCGCCCAAGCGAGCGCAAATGAGATCGCACTCCCGGCGAGGAGCGTCACCAGGATCGCCGGAAAAAGCCAATCGCGTTCGGGAAGCTTTTCCACGACACTCTCCTCGGGTGATGACGGCAGCGCCTTCGGGTGACGCTCGAGCCCATGCCTAAAAGCATGAGCGGTGTTTGTCACGCCTATAATATCAAATGTTACATTTTCACGACGTTCGCCCGGGGTCGGATGATTTGCGGATCGCCTCCCAGATGCGCCAAGGCGTCGCCGGCATGTCCAGGCGGCTGATACCGAGCGAAGCGAGCGCATCGAGAATGGCGTTCATCACGGTCTGCGGGGCCGCGATGCATCCGGCCTGCCCGGACCCTTTCACGCCGAGCGGGTTTGCCTTCGTCGGCACCTCGTTGAAGCCAATCCCGAAATCGGGAAGGTCGTCGGCACGCGGCAAGCCGTAATCCATGAAGGACGCGCTGATGAGCTGGCCTGAGCCTTCCTCATAAGCGGTGTGCTCATGCAGCGCCTGGCCGATCCCTTGCGCCAACCCGCCATGCACCTGGCCAAGCGTCAGCATCGGGTTGATCAAGGTGCCGAAATCATCGACGCCCACATAGCGCTCGAGCGTGACCTGCCCGGTCTCAGGGTCGATCTCCACTTCCGCCACATGGCACCCATTGGGGAAGGTGAACAGATCGGCTGGGTCGTCGAAATGGCAATCGAGCCCCGGCTCCATGCCCGGCGGAAGCTGCGCCGGGTCAAGCGCGGCACGGGCGACCGAAAGGAGGTCGACAGCGCGATGATCCTCGGCGTCGGCGAAGCTGAAGGCGCCCTCCGAGAAGACGAGGTCCTCGGGCTTGCCTTGCAGGAGTTGCGCCGCGATGAGGCGCGCCTTCTCGATCACGCGCTCGATCGCCTTGACGAGCGCCGCGCCGCCCATGTGCAGCGAGCGCGCGCCACCATGGCCGGCGCCCTTCGGCACCAGCCGCGTATCGGCCTGCACAAGTCGGAAGCGCTCGATCGGCAAGCCGAGAAGATCGGCGGCGATTTGCGGAAAGCTCGTCTCATGGCCCTGGCCGTTCGATTGAGTGCCGAGAACGAGCGCAACCTGGCCATCCGATTCGAAACGCACCCCGGCTGATTCGCCCGGCTGGCCGCGCGAGGTCTCGAGATAGCAGGCAAGCCCAAGCCCGCGCAGCTTGCCCCGTCGCTTCGCCTCCGAACGGCGCTTCGCGAAGCCCGCCTGGTCGGCGAGCGTCAGGCCCTTCTCGAGATTGTTCGCGAACTCTCCCTCTTCGATCCGCATGCCGAGCGCCGAGCGGTAGGGGACCTGGGTGATGATATTGCGCCGGCGCAGCTCCGCCGAACTCCAGCCGATCTCGCGCGCCGCCAGATCGATCAGACGCTCGATGACGTAATTCGCCTCGGGCTTGCCGGCGCCGCGATAGGCATCGACGGGCACGGTGTTGGTGAACACGCCCCGCACATCCATGAAGACCGCCGGAATGTCGTAAACGCCACCCTGTGCGGTCGAGGACGAGTTGGTGGAAGGACCCGGCCCGGCGGAGGAAATATAGGCGCCCATATTGGCGAGGGTCGAGACGTCGAGCGCAAGGAAACGCCCTTCCGCATCGAGCGCGAGGCGGGCATGTGTGATGTTGTCACGCCCC
>JAFAQA010000487.1 GCA_019246665.1 Hyphomicrobiales bacterium | reverse complement strand
GCCGATCAGCCCCGCCGAATATTCGACGTACCAGTTTCGCACGCAATCCTGGTTGTTCTCGCCGCTGGCCGCTTGGCACTGCGTGGGGTCGAATTTCTGAAGCTCGACCGCGAAGGCTGGCCCGCTCGCCACATCAGGCGAGAGGATCGCAATGCCGACCCCCAGCAACATGCACGCAGCTCGCGGATGCATCGCGCCTTATAGCGCGACGTTCAGCATCGAGACAAAGCTCGCCAGTCGTTGTGTGAATCGTTGCGGCCCGGGCGAAAGCTTCAGAGCCTCGCCCGCGCCTCAACGCGGCCCACGAAATTAACAGAGTTGTGCTCAGGTCTTTGCCGACAAATGGGAACCATTTGCCGGGGCCTGACCACTCGCGCGGGTCGCGGCGCCGATCGCCTCGTAAATCGCGAACGGGGTTGCCGGCATGTCGATATGGCGAATGCCATAGGCGCGGTCGAGTGCATCCACGACGGCGTTCATCACCGTGCCGGCTCCGGCGATGGTGCCGGCCTCACCCGCTCCTTTCACGCCAAGCGCATTTGTCGTGCAAGGCACGTTGCGCGTCTCGAAGACGAAGCTTGGCGCATCCTCGGCGCGCGGGACCGCATAGTCCATGAAGGAGGCGGTGACGAGCTGGCCGTCCTCGCCGTAGACGGTACGCTCGAGAAGCGCTTGGCCGATCCCTTGCGTGATGCCGCCATGGACCTGCCCGGCCAGAAGAAGCGGGTTCAAAACCACGCCGAAATCATCGACGATGGTATAGGCGATGATCTTCGTCTGACCCGTTGCCGGATCGATCTCCACCTCGCAAATGTGCGTGCCGTTCGGGTAGGTGCCTTCAGCTGGAAGATAATTTCCATCGGCCGAAACATCGCTCGGCTTGACGCCGGGAAGCGACGCGATCTGAGCAAAGCCGAGCGCCTTATCGGTGCCCACCACCCGAACCGTGCCGTCGACCACCTCGAGATCGCCGGCCGCGGCCTCCAGCGCCTGGGAAGCAAGGCCCTTCAGCTTGTCGACGAGCAAAGTCGCCGCGGCCGCGACCGCGGCGCCGCCGACCGGAATGGAGCGCGAGCCCCCGGTGCCGCCGCCGGTCTTCACCTGATCCGAATCGCCTTGCACGAGAGCGAACTTCTCGAGCGGCAAATCGAGATGCTGCGAGGCGATCTGGGCGTAAGCGGTGGCGTGACCCTGGCCATTCGACTGGGTGCCGATGAGGATCGTCGCCGAGCCATCCTTCTCGATGCGCACAACCGCGTCTTCCGCCGCGCCGAAGGCGCAAATCTCGATATAGCTCGCAAGCCCGATGCCGCGGATCATGCCGCGCTTTTTCGAATCGCGCAGCCGCTCCTTGAAGCTCGACCAGCCGGCGACCTCCATGGCACGGTTGAGATGGCCCTCGAACTCGCCTGAATCATAGACGCGCCCCATCGCGGTCGTGTAGGGCATCTGCTTCGGCTTGATGTAGTTGCGCGCCCTGATCTTGTCGGGCGCGATGCCCATCTCGCGCGAGGCGAGATCAACGAGGCGCTCGATGAGATACGCGGCCTCCGGCCGACCCGCGCCGCGATAAGCATCGACCGGCAGCGTGTTCGTATAAAGGCCACGGAAGCGAAAGTAAGTGCCCGGAATGTCGTAAAGACCAGGCGCCATCAAGCCGGCGAGCGAGGGGATGAAGGGCGCGAAGGCGGAAAGATAGGCACCCATATCCGAGAGCACGTCGATCTTGAGCCCGAGGATGTTCCCCTTGCGATCAAGCGCGAGCTCGGCTTGCGTGATGTGGTCGCGCCCTTGCGCGTCGCCCAGGAAATGCTCGCCGCGCTCGCCGATCCAGGCGACGGGACGGCCGAGGCGCTTCGCAGCCTCGGCGGCAAGAGGATATTCGCGATAGCAGAATGCCTTGGTGCCGAAGCCGCCGCCGACATCGCCCGTCGTGACATGCACCTTTTCCTTCGGCAGCTTGAAAACCGCGTCCGCAAGCACGTCGCGAATGCCGTGCACGCCTTGACTGCCGAGGCTCAGGTGAAAGCGCTCCGAGCGAGCATTGTAGCTGGCGACGACGGCGCGCGTTTCCATGTAGTTCGACACGAGCCGGTTGTTGACGATCTTGAGCTTCGTCACGTGATGCGCCTTGGCGAAGCCCGCCTCTGCCTTCTCCCTTGAGCCCATCTCGGCATCGAAGACGATATTGCCTTTCCGCTCCGCCCAGACGAGTGGCGCGCCAGGCTCCATCGCGGCGGCTATGCCGTTGACGGCGGGCAGGTTCTCGTAGTCGACGCCGATCGCCTCGGCGGCATCGCGCGCTTGCGCCAGCGTCTCGGCGACCACGAAGGCCACCGCATCGCCGACATGACGCACCACATCCTTCGCCAGGATGGGGTAGGGCACCTGCTGCATCGGCGTGCCGTCGGCATTGGCGACGGGCGCAAGGCATGGCAAGCCGCCAAGATGCTCGAGGTCCGCGGCAGTGAGGATGAGCAGCACGCCCGGCATGGCACGCGCAGCGCCGGTGTCGGTGATGCGGAAGCGCGCGTGGGCATGGGGCGAGCGGAGCACGAAAGCGCGCGCCGCATTCTGCGGAATCTTGTCGCTCGTGTACTCGCCGTGTCCAGTGATCAGCCGTTGATCCTCGACGCGCCTTGCGGGTTGGCCGATGCCGAATTTCATAGGACGCATGAATGAAAACTCGCTTTCAAGAAGAGGAATTCCGATCGCGCCAACGGCGGTTCGAGGCGCGTTGCTCGAGGCCACCGAGTTGAACAGGAGTGAACTATGGTCGCAAACCTGTTTGCGTCAACCTGGCGCGACGCCGAAAGCTCGGCAACCCCGCCGAGCGCATGGCGAGGACGCGATGCTGCGCAGGCTCCCCGACGCGTCCCGAGCCGATGCTCAACGGAATTCCCTGGTCATGAACACGCGGCTCCCCTTGGCATACAGATTTTTGGCAGCCGATGTCACCGCTCAATATTCGGCCATCCATTTTTCGACCGTCATGACATCTGGCGGCTGCGCATAGCCGCGTGGCCACACGTCGAGGACCCACTCGACCTTGGTCGCGCGTTCGACCAGCACGGCGGTGTTATGCATCGTCTGCAGCACCAGCACGTTGCCCCGGTAATGAGGGTTCCCCACGACATGATATTTCAACAGGCCCCATTGCTGCAGCACCAATAGCAGGCTCATGGTGTTGCGGGTCGTGTCCCAGCAATCGTAGTTGTGACTGTCGTCCAGCGCGCGAAAGTTTGCTCTCGCGACGCGCCTGTCGGTTCCGATCACCGGCCCCATGCGGCGATCGAACCAGATTTCCGCTTTCTGCGCCGCCGCGCGCTCGGCCGCGGCCGATGCCCGACCCGCCGCCATGATCCGTGTCAGCGCGGCGCGGTCGGCGGCCGTAAAATCCAGCATCTCGCGGCGGCGGCAGCCGAAGCCGTAGCAGACCGTCATGCGCTGGGTCGTCGGCGGAAAGATCGATGCCGCGCTGTAGATCGCCGCCTGCTGCGTGCTCAATTCGAGCGAATGAGACGGCGATGAGGCCGCGATCAAGACCCATCCGATCAGACCGACGGCAAGACCGTGAAACAGCGGCGCTTTGCCTACTTCGCCTGCCCGTGCCAGCCTTTGCATCAGCGCTCTTCGCCACGCTTCGATCAAAGAATCGCGCGGAAACTACCGCAGCGGTTTTGCGATGCCAAGACCCGCCGAACTGGCCAAGCGGAGCAGGGGGGTCCGTGGCTCCCGCTCAAAGCTCGGCCATCTCAAGGCGTAAGGGCATTCTAGTTGGATATAATGTGGCATTTGCGACAGGTGACCATGTGAATGACCCCCGAATACTTCAATTGCGCGGAGTGTTACTTGTATGGGACGCAAACGGTGTCGTCATGCCGCAAAGGGAGGAAATTGCGATGATGATCGCTCATAAATTCCGGATTGCCGCGGCCGCCCTCAGCCTCGGCGCTATGGCATTCTTGGCGCCAGCCGAGGCTCGCGGATTCGGCGGGCTGCGAGGCGGCCTCAGCGGATTTCACGGCGGCGGAACGGTGCGGAGCTTTGGCCACTCCCGCAACCCAGTTGTGTTTATGCATCCTGGCCCATTCCGCTCTCCATTTCTCAATGGCAG
>JAFAQA010000477.1 GCA_019246665.1 Hyphomicrobiales bacterium | reverse complement strand
CGAGCCGTCGCATGTGCGTGACTTCGCCCGAGCGAAGCGCTGCGTCGTCGCGCTCACCGGTGCGAGCGACACCGTCTCCGACGGAACGCGCCTGATCACGGTCCGCAACGGGCACGGCTTCATGGCCCAAGTGACCGGCATGGGATGCGCCGCGGGCGCCCTGATCGCGGCCCTTCTCGCCAGCGGCGCAGCTCCCTTGCAGGCAGCCGTCTCAGGCCTCACGGCGATCGGTGTCGCAGGCGAGATCGCGGGCGAGACGGCGGGCGGCCCCGGTAGCTTCGCTGCCGGCATTCTCGATGCGCTCGATGCGCTCGATGCGCGGACGCTGCGGGGGCGCGCGCGCCTCGAGATCGGAGACGCGGGATGACCATCGATATTCGCCTTTACGGCATCCTCGATCCTGCGGCGACGCCGGGCGCCGATCTGGCCTCGCTCGCGCGTCTAGCAGCGAAAGGAGGGGTGACGATCCTCCAATATCGCGACAAGCTTGCCGAGGGGCGTGTCATGGTCGAACAAGCGCGCGCCATTCTCGCGGCGCTCGCCGATACAAGCGTGCCGCTCTTGATCAATGATAGGCTCGATGTCGCTCTCATCGCTGGCGCGCAAGGCGTGCATCTCGGTCAGGCCGACATCTTGCCGCGCGATGCACGCGTGCAGCTTGGCTCCTCCGCCATCATTGGCCGCACGCTCACGAACGAGGCCCATATCGCGGCGCTCGGGGACGAGCCTGTCGATTATGGCTGCATCGGTGGTGTCTTCGCGACCGCAAACAAGACGAATGCCAATCCGCCAATCGGCCTTGACGGCCTCACGCGCCTAGTGCGCATCGCGCGCAAGGCGGCGCCTGCTCTCCCCTTGGGCGCCATTGCCGGAATCACCGAGGTCAATGCGGCGCAAGTGATCACGGCGGGCGCCGACGGGATCGCAGCCATCGGCTCGATCTTCGGTCGACCCGATCCGCTGGCCGCGGCACAAGCGCTGCGGCGGATCGTCGATGGCGCATTGTCCTTGCGCGCCCGCGAGCCTGCGTCGTGAAGCGGCTCCCTGCCTCATGGCAGCGGCGCGGCGTGCTCACCGCCATGGGGGCCGCGGCGCTCGCCGCGCCTGCGATCGCGCGCGCCGAAGCTTCTCGGCGCTGGCGCATGGTGACCTCTTGGCCGCGCAATCTCGCAGGGCCCGGCGTCTCGGCGCGCCGGCTCGCCGAGCGCATCACCAAGATGAGCGGCGGAAGGCTCGAGGTCGAGGTTTTCGCGGCGGGCGAGATCGTGCCGGCGCTTTCCGTCTTCGACGCGGTTTCGACCGGTGTCGCCGAAATGGCGCATAGCGCCTCCTTTTATTGGATCGGCAAGCTCCCGGCCTCGATCTTCTTTACCACCGCGCCCTTCGGCCTCGATCCGACCGAGCACCAGGCCTGGATCTTCCAGGGGGGCGGCCAAGAACTCTGGGACGAGCTCTATGCGCCCTTCGGCCTCAAGGGCTTTCTTGCCGGCAACACCGGCCCTTCGATGGGAGGGTGGTTCCGCAGCGAGGTGAAGAGCCTTGCCGACATGAAGGGCCTGCGCATCCGCGTGCAGGGCGTCGGAGCCGAGGTCTATGCGCGTCTCGGTGCGACCCCGGTGACACTCGCGCCAGGCGATCTCGAGCCCGCGCTCGAGCGCGGCGCGATCGACGCGGCCGAGCTCCTGGCGCCGGTGAACGATGTGTCGCTCGAGCTGCAGCGTCAGGCCAAATTCTATTATGCGCCGGGCTTCAACAAGCCGAATGGCGCGGCCGAGGCGCTCGTGTCGCGATCTGCTTTCGAGAATCTGCCGGAGGATTTGCGCGCCGTCATCGCCAATGCGTGCGAGGCTGAGCATTCGGCGGGCCTCGCCGACGCCGAGAAAGGGAATGCGGAAGCGATCGAGAGGCTCGCCGGGGACGGCGTGCGTGTCTCCCTCTTTCCAACCGACGTCTTGACGGCGGCGCGCGCAGCGGCGGGCGATGTCATCGGCGAAACTGCCGCAAAAGGCGCCTTATCCGGCCGGATCGTCGAAAGCTATCGGGCAGCCCTCGATCGCGGGCGGTACTGGGCGAGCCTTCAGGCGGCGATGACGCGCCAGCTCAAGAGCGCGTGAAAGCGCCAGATCCCGTCCATGAGCCTCGAAGCCCAGCCAACCGCCAAGATACCGGTCGCGGTGACGATCGCCGGCTCGGATTCGGGGGGAGGCGCCGGAATCCAGGCGGACATCAAGACGTTCTCCGCGCTTGGCGTCTTCGGCGCGAGCGTGATCACGGCGCTGACGGCACAAAACACGCGCGGAATCTCCGGGATGCTCGATGTGCCCGCAAGCTTCGTCACCCGGCAGATCGACGCCGTCTATTCGGATCTTCCCGTGGTGGCGACCAAGATCGGCATGCTGAGCCGCGAAGAGGTCGTCATCGCCGTCGCCGAAGGGCTTGGTCGCTGGGGTGCGCGGCGGGTCATTCTCGATCCCGTGATGCTTGCGACCTCAGGGACCCGGCTCTTGTCCGAGGACGCGGTCGGCGCGCTCGTGCGGCTTCTGTTTCCGCTCGCCGATCTGGTCACGCCCAATCTTCCCGAGGCGGCAGCGCTGCTTGGGGAAGGCCTCGCTGCCGATGAAGACGCGATGGCACGTCAGGGGGAAAGGCTGCTGCGGCTAGGGGCACGCGCCGTGCTCATCAAAGGCGGGCATGCGAACGGGCCTGAGAGCATCGATTTGTTGATCGATGAGGCGGGCGTCTCCCGCCACGCGGCGCCACGTATCGTCGCGCGAAACACCCATGGGACGGGTTGCACCCTCTCATCCTCGATCGCCGCCGGGCTGGCGAAAGGGCAAAGCCTCCAGGACGCCGTGAGTTCGGCAAAGCGCTATCTCACGGCCGCGCTCGCCGCGGCGGATGGGCTCAAAATCGGCTCCGGGAAGGGGCCGATCCATCATTTCCATGGGTCCGAAAGGACGTGAGGCGAGACCTTGCGTTTCCTCGGCGAGGCTTCGTGCTCAATCAGCTCAACTTTACGGCCGTCGCGCCCGTGGCGCGCGCGAGCTCTCTTGGATCGATGGGGAAGACGGCATTCGGATGTCCGGCGGCGGCCCAGACGAGGTCGAAGCCAAGGAGGTCCTGATCGAGCCAGACCGGAGAAGGTGTCGC
Organism: Hyphomicrobiales bacterium; assembly: GCA_019246665.1. Lineage (GTDB taxonomy): Bacteria > Pseudomonadota > Alphaproteobacteria > Rhizobiales > Beijerinckiaceae > GAS188. The sequence continues at coordinate 5,108 of JAFAQA010000477.1, read as the reverse complement.
ATGGCCGAGCGGGGGAACGCCGCCGATGGCAAAACCCGTGGTCTCGCGCACGCGCTCGGCATCGGGTCGCTTGAGAGCCTCTCCGAGATGGCGCGCCGCCGCCTTCTCGTCGACGCGGTTCGCACCCGAGACCAGGAGCAGATAGGTCCGTCCGCTCGTCGCGCCCGCGAACACGAGCGATTTGACGATTTGCGCAACGGCGCAGCCGCAAGCGGCCGCAGCCTCTTGCGCGGTGCGCGTCGAGGCTGGCATCAGGCGCGGTGTGATGGAAAGGCCGAGCGCCTTGGCGGCCTCGATCACCTTGTTGACGCTTGGCGGCAAGCTCGGCTCCCGCGCAAAACTCTCTCCCGACATGCGGTTTGCCTCTCTTTTTGATTTGAAAGGGTCGATGCATGATCCGGAAAAGTGGAAACCACTCTTCCGAAAAGGTTATGCTCGGCCAATGATCCAGTGCATGGTGGCAACCCTGATCAAAGCCGGCATGCTCTGACCGTGGACTTGCGGCGCTGCCGAAGAAGGATCGCCGCTAATCCAAATCGCACGGAATCCCTCCTTCGATCAATGCGGGGATGCGGCCCGTTCCGAAATTCGGTAAGAGGGTCTGAAGCAACCAAAGGCGCCCCGATTCCTTCGGCGAAAATGCGCGTCTTCCGGCGTGGCCGTGAGGCCTCGCATGGCCTATGATGGGCGCTCACGAGGTGCGTAGCCTTTTGTGTCTCGACGAAGGTAGTAGCGGGTTGGCAGCCGGGGTTCGGGCCCGTCCCGCGCAAGAGTTGAAGGGAGGCTGGAGACGATGAACGAGCAGAGTGTCGAATTGCCGCGTGCCTCGCCCCCGGACCTCAAGGCGCTGATCAGGCGCGCGAAGCTCGAGGACGCGGAGCGCTCTTCCGTCGTCGCTGAGATGCGTGGCGCCGAGCAGGCGAGGCTCGAATTGCTACGCGATGCGCTCGAGCCGGTTTTCGCGCAAGTGCCGGCGCAGGCGGAGCTGTTCGATCACGGTCTCGTGCCCGGCGAGAAGCCGCGGCTTTTCATCGATATCGTCGCCTTCGTCGAGATGGCGCGCGACCGGCGTTGTTATCGATTCATCCAGGACACGCGAGCCGGCACCATCGTGCTCGCCGAGAGCGATCGGATCGAGGCGATGTCGCGCCACGTCGCGAATTACCTTGCGCGGCGTTTGATCGAGCGGGAAAAAGCGCTGTCGGCTCCCGTTCCGAACTTCCGACGCGACGAGGCGAGGGGTGACGCTCTCCTCGAGGATGCAGGGGTGGACACCGCGGCGCGCGAGAGCGTCGCCGCCAAGCGGCGCAGTGCGGATCGCTGGCAGCTTCTCATCACCTTGCTGCTTGGCGCGCTTATCGGCGTGGCCCTCACCCACGCTTATGAAGTGGGGCTCCTCGATAATTTTCTGCCGAGCGGTTGGTGAGCATGCGCCCTTCAAAACGCGCACCCGACGAGATGCGCAAGGTGACGCTCGAGCGTGGCGTCGCGCGCTTCGCGGAGGGCTCTTGCCTCATCTCTTTCGGGGAGACGAGGGTGCTTTGCGCGGCAAGCCTCGAAGATCGCCCGCCGCCCTGGCTGCGCGGCCAGGGCCGCGGCTGGGTCACCGCCGAATACGCCATGCTGCCGCGCGCGACTCTCGAGCGCACACGCCGCGAGGTGTCTTCGGGGAGACCTTCCGGGCGCACCCAGGAGATACAGCGGCTGATCGGGCGCTCGCTGCGCGCCGTCACCGATCTTGGCGCGATCGGCGAACGGCAGATCATGATCGATTGCGATGTCATCCAAGCCGATGGGGGAACCCGCACCGCGGCGATCACGGGCGCCTGGGTGGCGCTGCATGATTGCCTCACCTGGATGAAGGCGCGCTCGCTCCTCAAATGCGAGGTGCTCGGCGAAGCGCTCGCCGATCATTGCGCGGCGGTGTCCTGCGGCATCGTCGATGGCGCGCCGGTGCTCGACCTCGATTACGCGGAGGATTCAGTCGCCGAGACCGATGCCAATTTCGTCATGACTGGCAATGGGGCGATCGTCGAGGCGCAAGGCACAGCCGAACGCAAGCCTTTCTCCGAGGCAGAGTTCCTCTCGCTTTTCGGGCTTGCCAAGCAGGGCATTGCTTCGCTTGTCGAGTTGCAAAAAATCTCGGTGATGTGAGCGATCCCATTTTCCCCCATGGCGGTCCAGCTTCAGGAGCCGCCGCCCTTCTCAGCTCTCCCGATTTCGAGCTTCGGCAACGAGCCGAGAGGATGTGCGAGCGCTTGGCGGGCGCCGCGAGACGCCGATCGATCGGGCGAAACAGGAAACGCAAGCATGCCTAGACAACTCGCCGAGCGGGTGGCCTCGCTCAAGCCATCGGCGACCGTGGAAATGACCGAGCGCGTGCGCGCGGCGCGCGCCTCAGGCCGACAGATCATCCCTTTGTCGAGCGGTGACCCGAACATCGAGACGGATGCCCGCATCATCGCGGCGGCCGAGCGCTCCATGCGTGCCGGCGAGACGCATTATGGCCCCGCGCAGGGCTCGCCGCTTTTGCGCGAGGCGATCGTGCGGCGTGAGGCGTTGCGATCGGGTGTGAACTACGACCCGGCGGACATCATCGTCACGCGGGCGGCAAATTCGCGCTGCTCACCGCCTTGATGGGCATTGTCGAGGCAAGAGACGAGGTGCTGGTGCCGGAGCCCGGCTGGGTGAGCTACGGGCCTTGCGTGCGCCTTTGCGGCGGTGTTCCCGTCGCCTTGCCGATGCTGGACACGATCGATGAAGAGCTTTTGGAGGGCCTTGTCTCGCCCCGCACAAAAGCGTTGATCTTGAATTCGCCGGTCAACCCTACGGGCCGCGTCTTTTCGGCGGAAGAAATCGCACGCGTCGCCGCCTTCGCCGAGCGCCATGATCTCTGGATCGTGTTCGACCAGGTCTATTCGGACCTTCTGCACGAGGGGAGATTTCCGGCCGCGCAATCGGCACCCAACGCGCAGGAGCGTGTCCTTGTCGTCGACAGTCTCTCGAAAACCTTCGGCATGACCGGCTGGCGTCTCGGCTACCTCGCCTTGCCGAAAGGCGCCGCGAAGCCGATCCTGAAATTCATCCAGCACTCGATCTATTGCGTGCCGGGGTTCATCCAGACGGCGGCCATCGAAGCGCTCTCGCTTTATGACGAGCTCGTCCCCGGATATCGGCGCATGTTTCGGCGCCGGCTCGATCTTGCGGCCGAGCGCTTGTCGCAAGTCGACGGCATCAGTTGCAAGCCGCCGGAAGCAACCTTCTACCTCTTCCCGTCCGTGGCGGCCGATGATGTCGAGGTGGCACGGCGCTGGCTCGAAGAGATTAACGTCGCGACGCTGCCGGGCTCGTCGTTCGGGTCCGCCGGCGCGGGACACTTACGCTTATCGCTCACATGCTCGGAAGCCGATCTCGATGAGGCGCTCGACCGCATTTCCCGCCTCGGGATTGCAGCCTGAAGACATTCCTCGTCCTGTTCTAGGAGACCGCACGACGCCATGAGACATGCCGGAAAATTGCTTGCCGCCATCCTCGCGGCATCCTTTGCGTGGAGCGGCGTTGCCGCCGCGCAGGCTCCGCAGAACACCCTGGCGACCATCAAGCAACGCGGCAAGATCATCGCCGGCGTGAAATTCGACACGCCGCCTTTCGGCTTTCTCGACGAGAACAACCAACCCACGGGATTCGATCTCGACCTCGTGCGCAAGATCGCCGAGAAGCTCGGCGTCGGAGTCGAGTTCGTCAAAGTCACGTCTCCGACACGCATTCCGCTTTTGGTCAGCGGCAATGTCGATCTTGTCGCAGCCTCGATGACCGATACGCCGGAGCGGGAGAAGACGATCGACTTCTCCATCACCTACTACACGGGCGGACAGTCGCTCCTCGTCGCGGCCGACAGCAAGATCGCCGGCCTCAAGGATCTCGACGGCAAGGAGGTGGCGGTCCAACAAGGGACGACGCTCGAGAAGAACATCGCAGCGGCTGCGCCGACCGCCAAGGTGACGGCCTACAAGGACTATAACAGTGCCTGGCTTGCGCTCGCCCAAGGCCGCGTCGACGCGCTCACCGGTAGCCTCAACATTCTGCAGGGCTTCCAGAAGAACAACCCGAAATTCAAGATCGTCGGCGAGATGTTCAGCGTCGAGCCCTTCGGTATCGGCTTCCGCAAAGGCGATTCCGATTTGCGCGACGCCGTGAATGTCGCGCTGAGGGATCTATGGGCTTCCGGAGAATACAAGGCTCTCTATCGCAAATATTTCGGCACCGACCCGACCGTTCCGATCGAGAGCAGCCGTGAGCGCTGAGGGCGTTGGATTGCCGCCGCCGTGAAATATCGTTTCGACTGGAGCTCGATCTGGGAAGCGCGCGGGCTCATTCTGGACGGGCTCGCGACCACGATTCTGCTCTCGGCCTGCGCTCTCGCCCTTGCTTCGATCATCGGCATCATCGTCGGGACGCTCGCAAGCTCGCGTCACAAAGCCCTGCGGTTCGGGGCGGCTGCAACCGTCGAGCTCACGCGCAACGTGCCGCTCCTCATCCACATGTATATCTGGTACATCGGTCTTGCCTTCTTGCGGCTGCCGCCTTTTTTATGTGGCGTGCTCGGGCTCGCCATCTACACGGGCGCCTATGTGGCCGAAATCGTCCGCGGCGGCATCGCGAGCGTTCCCGACGGGCAAGGCAAGGCAGCGCTGGCGACGGGGCTCACTCCCCTCCAGGCTTTATTGTTGGTGGTATATCCGCAAGCGTTGCGCGTCGTGGCACCCTCGCTCGCCAATGTGTTCTCGCAATTGATCAAGGATTCCTCGCTCGCTTCCGCGATCGCGGTGATGGAGCTCACCTATCAGGCGAGTGCTATCGAAGGGCAAACCTTCCGCACCTTCGAGATCTACATCACCATCTGTGCGCTCTACCTCTTTCTGGTGACGCTGGTGACGCTGGCGCTTCGACTTTTCTCAGGCTCGCGAGACGATGTCTCTCAGGCGGAGCTGGCAGGTGCCTGAAGTCATTCTGCAGAATCTGCCGTTCCTGCTGCGGGGCTTGGCCGCGACTCTTCAGATCGCCGCCCTGACTGCTGTCGGCGGGACTCTGCTCGGCCTGGGAGTCGG
>JAFAQA010000381.1 GCA_019246665.1 Hyphomicrobiales bacterium | reverse complement strand
GGGTCGAGGTCGCCGTCGAGCACATCGGAGGGTGACGTCGAGCTCACCCCGGTGCGCAAATCCTTCACGAGCTGATAAGGCTGCAAGACGTAGGAGCGGATCTGGTGTCCCCAGCCGATATCGGTCTTGGACGCAGCATCTGCATTTGCCTTTTCCTCGCGCTTTTGCAACTCGGCCTCGTAGAGACGGGCGCGAAGCATCGACCAGGCGGTGGCGCGGTTCTTGTGCTGCGAGCGCTCGGATTGGCAAGCGACCACGATCCCGGTCGGGATGTGGGTGATGCGCACCGCCGAATCGGTAGTATTGACGTGTTGTCCGCCCGCGCCCGAAGAACGATATGTGTCGATCCGGCAATCGGACTCGTTCACCTTGATGTCGATCTTGTCGTCGATCACGGGATAAACCCAGATCGAGGCGAAGCTCGTATGGCGCCTCGCGTTCGAATCAAAGGGAGAGATGCGGACGAGACGGTGAACGCCCGATTCCGTTTTCAGCCACCCATAGGCGTTCTTGCCTTTGACTTGCAGCGTTGCGCCCTTGATGCCGGCCTCCTCGCCATCGGCGATGTCGACGATCTCGACCTTGCATTTGTGACGCTCGGCCCACCGCGTGTACATGCGCATGAGCATGTTGGCCCAATCCTGGCTCTCCGTGCCGCCGGCACCCGAATGAACCTCGAGGAAGCTGTCATTGCCATCCGCCTCGCCCGAGAGGAGCGCCTCGACCTGCTGGCGTTGGGCGCGCTGCATCACGGAGGTGACGGCTTTCTCGCCTTCATGGATCGAGGCCTGATCACCCTCCCCTTCACCGAGCTCGATCAGGACGCCGGCATCCTCGAGATCGCGTTCGAGGCTCGAGATGGCTTGAATGCGGGCTTCCAGATCCGTGCGCTCGCGCATGACCTGTTGCGCTCTTGCCGGATCGTCCCAAAGCGAACCGGTCTCGGCGAGCGCATTCAGCTCCGCTAGGCGCTTTTGCGACTTGTCCCAGTCAAAGATGCCTCCTCAGCAGCCCGATTGACTGCTTGGCGGATTCAAGCTGGTTCTCGGTCTCGGCACGCATGAGCAAGGCCCCGAAATTCGACGACCCTTGGAAAGCCAGGGAGGAAGCGGAGATAGTGAGACGGAAGGTGGATGTAAACCCGTTGCTCGAGGTCGATCGCTTATGAGGGGCGACGCGCGAGAGACGCTCGCCGACCACGGACTGACCTTGAAGTTTCTGGCATGCTCAATCGCACGTGAAAATACTCAGGCGGCGCGGCTTTCCCTCGCCCCGGGCAGCATTCCGGCTTCGATCAGCGCGTGCCGAATGCGGTGGATCTCGGCATCGGAAATCCTAACCAGCGGCGGCCGGACCACCGCCCGCGGCAGCTTGCCGAGCAGCACCAGCGCTTCCTTCATCCGATTGTGCATGTCCACGAACGGCTCGGCGTAAAAGGCGCGTGCGAGCGGGTAAATTCGATCATTGATGCGTCGCGCTTCCGCGAGGTCATTGGTTTGGATCGCGCGGAACAATCGGGCTTGCAGGTCGGCGATCACGCTTCCCGAGCCCGACAATAGACCGTTGCAACCCAGAACGAGCGAGGAGAACAGCCAGGAACTGTTGGTAGAGAGCACGCTGATCGGCCGGCTCAGCCCCTGCAAGGCACGTATCGTGATCTCGTGGCGTGGCACGTCCGGGGTCCAGTCCTTGATCGCGCGCAGTGTGGGAACTTCCTCCGCAAGTCGCAGCAGAGTGGGCAGCGGGTAGCCCTGTCCAGTGGAGAGCGGATACTGGAACGCGATCAGCGGCAGGTCCGTGGTGTCGGCGATATGGCGGAAGTGGGCAAGTACCATCTCCGCAGATTGGCCCAACGTGAAGGGCGCCGGCGGAAACACGAGCAAGGCCGAAGCGCCGTCGACTGCCGCGCGGCGGGCAATGGCCGCCGCCTCGATGCTCCCGTCGGCCCATATGCCGTGAACGATCGGCAGGCGATCGCCCAGAACGTCGCCGGCCATCTCCATCACTCGGTGCTGCTCGTCGGCCGTGCAGGAGGCAACCTCGGTGGAGTGCGCGTTTACAGTAATGGCGGAAATGCCTTCGACCTTTGCGACGTCCGTCAGATGCGTTTTGAAGCTCGCCTCGTCGATCGACAAATCCTCAT
>JAFAQA010000189.1 GCA_019246665.1 Hyphomicrobiales bacterium | reverse complement strand
TCTTCCCACGGTAAATTCGTCTGGTACGAGCTGATGACCACCGATCCGAAGGCCGCGGAGGAGTTCTATCGCGCCGTGGTCGGTTGGGATGCAAAGGACGCCGGCATGCCCGACATGTCTTACACAATCCTTTCCGCCGGCGAGACGCCGGTTGGCGGCTTGATGAAGATCCCGCAAGAGGCCGCGAGCAACGGCGCGCGCCCGGGATGGAGCGGCTATATCGCGGCTGACGATGTCGACCGACACGCCGACAAGATGAAGAAGGCCGGCGGCGCGATTCATCGCGCGCCCGCCGACATTCCCAAGGTCGGTCGCTTCGCCGTCGTGGCTGATCCGCAAGGCGCTGTCTTCATGCTGTTCAAGGGAATGGAGGGAGCTGGACCACCACCGCCGCTCGAACCGAACGCGCCGGGCAATGTGGGATGGCGCGAGCTTCACGCGGGTGAATGGAAGAGCGCCTTCGACTTCTACTCGGGGCTCTTCGGCTGGACGAAGGGCGAGGCCATCGACATGGGCCCGGGAGGCACCTACCAGCTCTTCGTCGTCGGCGAAGCGCCCGCGGGCGGCATGTTGACCAAGCAGCCCAATGAGCCGCATCCCTATTGGCTCTACTACTTCAACGTGAAGGGAATCAACGCGGCTTCAAAGCGGGTCAAGGACAAGAAGGGCGAAGTCTTGAACGGCCCCCATCAGGTGCCCGGCGGGAGCTGGATTATCCATTGTCGCGATCCGCAGGGCGCAATGTTCGCCCTCGTCAGCGCTGAAGCTTGATCGGCTGGTCAAGGTCAGGCGAAAGGCCGCCTTATCGAGTTCGCCAACGGGCGCGCGACATGGGTGCGGATCGTCATCCAAAGCGAGCGGTCCAAGAGAACCGCTTCGACCGCTCACCCCAAGGCGAGCGAATGTCCGCGCGTAGAGCTCATCGCCGACGCAATCAGCGAGCGACGCCCGGTCTGAGTTTCGGCTTCGAGGGCGGGAGCAGGCCGTCGCGCTGCGCCTGCTTGCGTGCGACCTTACGAGACCGCCGAATGGCTTCCGCCCTTTCGCGTGCCTTTCGCTGCGAAGGCTTCTCATAGGATCGGCGTTGCTTTAATTCGCGAAAAATGCCTTCGCGTTGCATCTTCTTCTTGAGGACCCTCATCGCCTGATCGACATTGTTATCGCGGACCATGATCAGCAATACGATCTTCCTTCAATTGTTTGCCAAATAAAAAGGGCCAGGCACAAAGCCTGACCCCCGTCGCCATCCGAGGTAGCCTCGCAAGGAGGCTCCCATTGGACCTGCTCCGCAAGTGCCCGGCGCCAGTACATCCGTGGTCGCCGTTGTGCTTCGAAGCGGGCGGTCTCAGGTGGCCTGAAGCCGGTCCGCGGACATTTTGCCCGAACGCGGATCCTGGATCAGCTCGAAGCTGATCTTCTGGCCTTCCTGAAGATCTCGAATGCCGGCGCGCTCGACCGCGCTGATATGGACGAAAACGTCCTTGCCGCCGTCATCCGGCTGAATGAAACCAAAACCCTTTTGCGGGTTGAACCACTTCACGATACCAGTGCTCACGATGAACCTTTTCCTTGAGGAATGAAACCGCCGCCGCAACCTGCGACAGGCGGGAATCTTGTCGAAATTCGAGGGAAGGTTATCAGCTCGTACGCGGCATCGCGCCACGCTTGGCCAAGTCGTCCGGCCGAAATCGATGGGCGTTACATGGACACCCGATTGGCAAAGGTCAAGCTTTTCACCGGGGTTTTATGAAAATAGCACGCAGCATCCAGATTTCTTCCTGAGATGAACCACCGCACGCGTCGGCGCATTCATTGCAAGCCGAGGTCGGCAAGAGCGCCTAGCCCCAGTAAAACTTGGCGGTGGTCGTTTGGCGATCGTCATGGAGAAGGGAGAACTGCCATGAGCTTGAATTTCCCCAACACGAGCCGGAGCTTTTTGCCTTCGCGACGGGCAGTCCAATTCTGGGGTCATGATGATGCGCTCGAGATTTCCTTCTTCGTGACTGAGGACGCGCTCAGGCGCATCGAGCCGAAGACGCAAGGCGATGAAGACGGCATGTTGAAGGCTTTCGACTCCAATCGAGCCGCGATCTACAAGCTGGCGGCCCGGGCTTACTCTCATAGCCGCGCTGGTTCTTATGAATTGACGGCCAAAAGCTTCTGAGCTGCTTTGGGGTGATCCTTGCAGGGCGGACGAGAGAAATCGCCTTTCCAGGTGGCGCATTCCCCATGAAATTCTGGGTCCGCGAAAACACACCGACTTTGCGACAAAGTAATACAGACGCGAAGAAATAATCCTGCTATAAGAAATTAAGAATGAAGAGTCTTTTTCCCGAGTGGCATCAGGTCTCAGCTGGCTCTCGCGTCGAGCCGGCTCCCGCCCGTCTCGGCAGGTTGTCGGCGCGGCGATAAATCCCAATCGAGGGGCGAGTGTGTTCGGCAAAGCAGCATCAGGACGCAGTCTTGATGCCGTGAGCAAGCTGGCGGATCGAGGCTCGAGGCTGCAGAGCGGCTGCCCGATGTATCCTCGCAGAAGTCGGTCATTGGCGCTCAGTGCAGCGCCATCGCTCGCCAAACCGAAGGTCGAAGGTCGGAGGAAAATGAGCACAAAGGGCAGCAAGGCGGATGAGCTTAAACGGTTAACGAGACGAGCTTTCCTCGATGAAGAGCGCCTACGCCAGAGCGAGCGCCGTGTCATCGAGGAAGAGCAGCGCATGGCGAAAACCGCGGCGAAGACCAGCCGGCTTCGCGGGCTTCGCGAGGCGAGAGACGCCGCAGCCGAGCTTGAGGCCGGCGGCCCCGCGAAGAGCAAGGCGCCGCCGAAGAAGAAAGAGAAGTCATCGCGAAAGGATCAACGCGTCGAGCGCGGATGACGAAAGCTTTTCAACCGCGGACGGCACGAAAAACAATAAGCCGAAGAGCTGAACGGCCCGCCCGAGGTGCCGCGGAAACGGGAACCTGCATGATCGCGATTTGTGAGGCGCTGTGCGAGGCTGCTGCTGTTTGCCTGCCCATCATCACACCGCAAAACGGCTCGCAAGCTTAAAGCATGATCCGCAAAAGTGGCCCCACTTTTGCGATAAGATCATGCGGAAAAACAAAAAGAGAACCTGACGCTACTGATCTCATCTAAACGCAACGCGTTCTGGGCCGGGAGGCTCAATGGGACAGAATTTTCGAAAGGAACAGCTTGGCTCTTTCGCTCGCCGGCGCGGAGAAGAACAGCTCCTTCGGCGAGTCCTCGACGATTTTGCCCTGGTCCATGAAGATGATGCGGTGGGCAACACGCCGGGCGAAGTCCATCTCGTGAGTGACGACCATCATGGTCATGCCCTCATCGGCGAGCTCGATCAGCACATCGAGAACCTCGGTGATCATTTCCGGGTCGAGCGCTGAGGTCGGCTCGTCGAACAGCATCGCTTCGGGATCGAGCGCCAAAGCGCGTGCGATGGCGACGCGCTGCTGCTGCCCGCCGGAGAGGGTTGCCGGCTTTGCATAAGCCTTCGATGCAAGGCCAACCCGATCCAGCAAGCCATGCGCGCGCACCTCGGACTGCTCTCGGGTTCGCTTCAGGGCGTGCACCTGCGCCAGCACGATGTTCTCGAGCGCCGTCATATGCGGATAGAGCTCGAAATGCTGGAACACCATGCCGACTCGCGTGCGCAGCCTCGGCAGGTTGGTGGTCTTCGCGCCGACCTCGATGCCCTCGACGGAGACGCTGCCGGATTGATAAGGCTCGAGCCCGTTGATGCATTTGATGAGCGTGCTCTTTCCGGATCCTGATGGGCCACAGATCACGACCACTTCGCCGCGTGCCACGACCGTGCTGCAACCGCGCAGCACGGGTGCGGCGCCATACGACTTTGCGACATCCTTCAGGACAATGATCCGCTCGGGCATGAGGCTTCTATTTCTACACAGCGAGGCGTGCATGGAGCACGCGTCCCACCGACGACAAGAGCAGACAAAGAAACAGGTAGGTCAGGGCGACGAAAGCCAGGATCGTGACCGGCGCGAAGACGCGCGCGTTCACTAGCATGGCGCTGCCGGTGAATTCCTGAACGCCGATCACCGAGGCGACGGAGGTGAACTTCAAGAGGCGCACATATTGGTTGAAGAGCGTCGGGATGATGCGGCGCAGAGCTAGGGGAACGACGACGAGGCGCAGCGCCTGGAGAGGAGTCAGCCCCGTCGCCAGCGCCGCCTGCGCGAGTCCTGAAGGGATCGAGCGCAGCCCGCTTCGGATATCCTCCGCGATGTAGGCCCCAATGAAGAGCGTGAATCCGAGAATGGTCGCTTGCTCGGCCGTCATGCGGAGACCCAGCAAGGCCGGAAGCGCGAAGTAGCAAATGAAC
>JAFAQA010000181.1 GCA_019246665.1 Hyphomicrobiales bacterium | reverse complement strand
AGAAATATGGCGATGAGCGCAAGTCCCGGTATCGTTTCCATCGAGCCCCCTGCCGCGCGCACATGCCCCGGATGCGTCCCAGGACCGAACGCATTGAGCCGGTATGAAATGAGACTGTTAGCGCGATTTAGCCCCGCGAGGACAGATGTGTCACGAGATTGTCAAGCTGATCACGATCTCGTGAGCTTCGTCAACCCTGCAACACCGCCCTTCCCTTTTAGAGTGCATGCGTGCGCGTTGCCTCAAAGGGGTGATCGATCATTCCTTCCATGATCTCCACGAAGCGCGTTGTGCGCGGCAGCTCCGCATGCACCTCGAACGCCGCCTCATCGATCCATCGCGAATAGATGAAGAAGAGGAGCGGGTCGCGGGTCGAGCGAAAAGCCCCGATTGCGAGGCAGCCCGGCTCACTGCGCGTTCCCCCAACCTGCTCAGCCAGAACTCTCGCCGCCGACGATTCCTGGCCTTCTCGCACATGGAAGCGCGCGAAAATGTAGAGCTCCATCGAAAGCCTCCCTCACCTGCGGCTCAAAGCGGCTACCCGGACCGGACCACGGGGTGGCCCTGCGGGTGAGCACGATCTTACCGCGTTCCAGAGACGGTGATAATTTAGGCGGGCAGCAACATGTGATGGGGGCTCAGCATGAAGCGAAATGTCGTTCTCATCGACGGAACCTGGAACAACGAAGGCATCGGCTTCGACACGAATGTCGCCAAGCTCGATCCGGCCTATGGCGCCCCCGCCGGTCCTTTGATCAAGCCCATCGCGCAGGACGGGGTTCGTCAGCTTTGCTTTTATCACGACGGCGTCGGATCGGACGGCCCGTGGCTGCGCAAATTATTGGGAGGCGCGATCGGGCTTGGCCTCAAATCGATCATCCAGGACGCCTATTCCTGGCTCGCCAAGAATTTCGAAGCTGGCGACGAGATCTACCTCATTGGCTTTTCCCGAGGCGCTTATGCGGTGCGCGCGCTCGCAGGCTTGATCGGCGCTTCAGGCATCCCCCGTAATGCGGACAGAGCGGTGGTCGAAGCTGCCTGGCAATATTATCGGCTGAAGCCTTCTGTGCGCGGCGGAGCATCGAAGCCGGGAACCGGCGATCAGAAGCGCATCATTGCCTATCGTGCCCTCGAGCGCGGCAAGGCTTTCCACGCAGACCGAAGGATCACTTGCGTGGCTGTTTGGGATACGGTCGGTTCCTACGGTGTCCCTGCAGGGATCGGGCTTGCGCCGCTTGCAAGATACGTAACGCTCGCTTTGCTCGGCTTTCACGATACTTATCTCGGCGACCATATCGATGTCGGCCTGCATGCGGTGGCGATCGACGAGCATCGGCGTCCTTTCGTGCCCACGCTCTGGACAATCCCGAAAGGCGAATGCCCGAGAGGCCATGTCGAGCAAACCTGGTTTGCAGGCTCCCATTGCAATGTGGGCGGCGGCTACCCTGATAGCGGCCTTTCCGATGACGCCTTCACTTGGCTCCTTGCCCGCATCCAGGCGCTGACCAAATTGGAGTTCGGCGAGGCGGAAGTGGAAAACCGCCTCCATCCCAATCTCGACGGGGCCGTTGTCGATTCGACGAAAGGCTGGCCCATCGATCATCGCTGGCCGCATTATCGCACCGTGCTTTCGCCCGATGCGATCGACCATCGGGCTTTCACCAACTCCGCGAATGCAAAGGACGAGAACATCAACGAACGCGTGCACTGGAGCGCGGCTCGAAAGGTCGGGCGTCCTGACAATGCCGACACACCCTACGCGCCGCCGAATTTGCACCTGCCGATCGCGGCGGGGCAAATCGCTGACGCGACACCAGAAGAGGAGGCGGTTTGGAGACAGCGCCGGTGATACTACACAATACTGTTTTTTATGGGGTGCGTACTTTATTGAACTGGATTAGCTAATATTCCCAGTACCTGCAATTACAATTAGGTGACCCGGGTCCTTTTCGCGTCATGGCCGGGTTTCGGCCCGGCCATCCACGCATTTCTGGAGGAAGGCAAGAAGGGAATTAGGCGTGGATGGCCGCACCAAGTGCGGCCATGACGCTTGATCACCGTATCACCCACCCAGGATTAAGTACTAGGATTCCGCCCATAGTCGTGGATGCCGGGCCGACGCCCCGGTCGTGACGATGCAGATCATACGGCCCCTCGAAGAAGGAAACCATGCGCTCTCAAGATGCGCAGCTCCGCGCTGCTCCCCGCAAAGCAAAAATTAAGATGGAGTTAAGGGATTTCTGCAAACTTCTTGCCTGGGATGTCTCTCAATTGGGTCTTGGGTATCGGAGGCACCACGATGGTTGCGCGAATGAAACTATGGGGACGCAGCGCCGTCCTTGCCTTGACGCTGGCGGGAACGCTCGCCGCGACGACCACGCCGGCATCGGCCTGGTGGTGTCGCTGGGGCTGCGGAGGACCGGTCGCCGCCGGCCTCATCGGCGGATTGGCAGTCGGCACGCTCGTCGGCGCGGCGGCCCACCCTTATTACTATTACGGCCCGCCACCTGCTTATTACTACGATCCGCCCGTCTACGCTCCCTCTCCCTATGGCGCGCCGGGATCAGTCGCAAAATGCGCTCGCGGCTACCACCTCGATCCGCAAGGCACAGCCTGCTGGCCGAATTGAGCTTCGGCCGCTTTTCCCACAAAGATCCGAAGCGGCTCGCAAGCGATGCTTGCGGGCCCTTTTGCCATTTGCCTGGCGGGAAAGGCCATTCTGGCTTCGCCAGCATGATTCTCAAGGCCAGCAAAGCACGACCTTTTCGAAAAACGGTTTCATTTATTCGGTTCATACTCATGGCGTTCCACCGACCGCCTTTGCGGTGCTGAGCGTCAGCAATAGGATAAAGGCCGCCCAGGAAAAATAAGGGGCCATGAGAAAAGCGGCCCGCCGATCGACACGCGCGGTGAGCCAGAGGCCCGCAAGGATGCAGGCAAAGAGGGCTACCATGACAAGCAAGGCGGGCTCGGGGGCGCGCACCCCAAAGAACAGCCAGGCCCACATCGATTTGAGAATGAATTGCGCGATGAAGACGACGATCGCCGGATTGCGTGCCCGATTATCGGGCGAGGAACGCAAGACGAGATAGAACGAGGACGCAAGGCAGAGCGTCAGGGCAATCCAGATCGCCAGAAAGCGCGGGCCGGTCGGCACGAACCAGGCATAGTTGATCGTAGGATCGAGGCCCGGCATGTCCGGGGAAATGAACACATATCCCCAGACGCTCGTAAAGACGACACAGATCAAGGCCGTCACCGCGGCCGCGAGCCTGTCCGGAGCGCGCTCAGCCCCCTCGAGACAGGAGGTGCCCTCGATATCCTGATCGGCCCCGAATTTTCGGGCGCGCGTCACCGCGGGAGCGTCCATGAGCAAGGGGTTGTTCGTCATGAGAAAGGCCTCATGGTCCGTCCCCGACAACGGGTATCAATTGTCGGAAAAGGCCTGACCACAAGTTTATAGTATCGTGGATAGACTTTACCAAAGGCTGGAAACCATCCGTTGGAATCCTTAGGTGCGGCGTCGCTGTCTACAGCGGGCTCGCCGCCGTTGCCTTGCTCAACTGAAGGTGGGTTGGAAGCTCAGGGCCGGCTTTCGCCTCCGCCGCCGGCGGCGTCGGCGGGATCAAGCGCAAACTGCCTCCGATCACGCTTTGCTTGCTCGTGAGAAGAAGCTCCATCTGTAGCAGCGCCTGCCCCATGCCGGCCGAAAGGAAGAAGCTGTCCGACGACGCAATCGCCACATGCTCCTTGAACAGGAGCTCATTGAGGACGGGCGCATGGGCAAGGCCCGCCTGGTTCGGCGGTATCCCTTCTGCGATGGAAGGCTGACAAGCCGTCACTCCCTTGCGGCCAAGAAATCCAATGGCCTCGCCGGTCTGGGTGTCGATCCAGTTTTTCTGCCTTCGGTCCCAGACGAGGAACTGCTTGCTGTCTGGGTCGTAGGCGCGAGCCGGATTGTCGGCTTCCTGCCTCGCTTGCGTGATCCGCGCCATCAAGCCTTCATCGGTCAAGCGCTCCGAGTCCGCGAGCTCCAGCTTCGGGGGTGGCGGAATGACTTCACCATCGATCGCTTTGCCTCCCTGAAAGCCGACCGCCTGATGTGTCCTTGAATCGATCCAGCTCTTCTTGGCGCAATCCCAGAAAAAGCTTTCACCCGTTTGGGGGTCATAAGCCCTTTCGGGGTTGACGAATTGCTGCTTGGCTTGGGTGCTCCTCGCGGGCTGCCCGGAAATCCGCTTCGGGTCCGCACGCTCGAGGACCGGCGGTGGCGGAATGATGCTTGGTCCGCCGAGCGCAGGGTGAATGGCCGCCGCGGGAATCGCGGCCGCATATGGACTTTGTCCTGGCCGCATTTGGTTCCCCAGCAAAGGAGCCGGTGCGGGCGCTATTTGAACGCCCGACAATGGATTCGCAGGGGCAGTGATTGACCCCAACAAAGAATTCGGCGCCGGCGGCAACTGCGCTCCCACGGCTGTGCCGGGTGGTGGACCCATTTGCGCCTGAGCGGTGTGAGCAAGCCCGGCCGTTGCGACAATGATGAACGCGCGCATGCCGGGCAGCGTCAGCCGCGGCTTGCGAAAGCGTGGAAAAAGCGCGTGTTCCGGAGGCGCGGTCATCGGCATGATCACAGAACTGAAACCTGACGCTTTTATGAATAAACCCGCAGCATTCGCGCGCTTTTCGGGGGAGAGAAACGGTATTTCTCTCGCTCAGCTCGCCTCAGAAAGAAATTCGGCTTCATCCTGCCCCGGATTTTCGGCACTGGCAACGCGATGCCCCTGGGCTAACCTTTCGGGGTACATATCGTGATCCGCGAAAAGCGGCCGCCAATGCGAGGCTCGTCAGATCATCGCCAAGCGGGCTGCGCCGATGGAGCAAGCGATCTGGAACCATCATTTCGCCGCGTGGTTTCTTCCGGGTGTCAACATCGAGCCGTTCACGTTCCCGGCGTCGCTGTCGCGTTTCAAGAGGAATGGATAATCGCATGTGCAGCACACTGGACTTTTCAAACCGCGCATTCACCCCCGGCGAGACCCTGCCTCGATATGCCATGCGAGGAGGCGCAAAGCACGAGGCGGACGGCTCAGAACTCGTAAGGGCAGGCGGCGGCGATAGGTGGAAAGCCAGGTCGGGTGGCCGCCCCCTTCACGCGAAGTAGCGCGTGGCCGCCATGTCCTCTCGAGGAGACTCCGTCCGCTCGCCTTTGATGGCGACGGCAGCCTTTGCCGCGCTCCTCATCTTGGGTTTCACCCGCGGCAGACACGAGGCCCGCCGCGATGCCGGCTCGGAGCCGATCCATGACGACGGGCGCGGGCGCGCTGCCTCGACGCCTTCTGAAATTCCCAAGAAAGGCTGGAAGGACGTCCTCTGGCGAATCTACCAGAACATTCCCGAGCACCGGATCATTTCGCTTGCCGCAGGCGTGACCTTCTACGTTCTTCTGGCAATCTTTCCAGGCATTGCAGCCTTGGTCGCGCTTTACGGATTGTTCGCCGATCCCTCGACCATCAGTCGCCATTTGAACGATCTTTCGGGCGTCCTCCCCGAGGGCGCGACGCAAATCGTCGGCGAGCAGCTAGGCCGCTTGACCGCGCAGCCCAACAGTACCTTGGGTTTTGCCTTCCTGATCGGGCTCGCGGTCTCTCTGTGGAGCGCGAACGCAGGGATGAAGGCTCTCTTCGATGCGCTGAACATCGTCTATGGCGAGAAGGAAAAGCGCAGCTTCATCAAGCTCAATGCGCTGTCGCTCCTCTTTACCCTGGGCGCGATCGTTTTCATGATCGTCGCCCTTGGCGCCATCGCGGTCTTGCCGCTGGTCATGAGCGGTCTCGGCCTCGCGGCCGTGACTGAATGGCTTGTAAGGGTCGGCAAATGGCCCCTGCTCCTCATTGCGATCGCGCTCATGATCGCCTTGATCTACCGCTTCGGCCCGAGCCGCGAGCACGCCCAATGGCGCTGGATCAGCTGGGGCAGCGCACTCGCGGCGCTCGCCTGGCTCGTGATGTCGCTGCTCTTCTCTTGGTACGCTTCGAAGTTCGGAAGCTACAACAAGACTTACGGCTCGCTTGGGGCCGCGGTCGGTTTCATGACCTGGATTTGGCTCTCCACGATCGTGATCCTGCTCGGCGCCGAGCTTGACGCCGAGATGGAGCATCAGACCGCGCGCGACACGACCACAGGGCCGCCCGAGCCGATGGGGCAGCGTGGCGCGTGGGTCGCTGACACTGTCGGACCTGCCATCGAATGACAGCGAAGCTGGATGCAATATCGCGTTAACTTGGTCCTATTCTAATTATCCATTCCGACTTAGGCCTTTGAGCCGGGCGCTAAAAAATAGAACTCTCTTCACCCGTTCACGATCGATGCTGCCGCAACAGTGAAGTGCGGCGGTCAGGTGGAGGACCGCGCCACGCGTGAAACAAAGCCGTGGAGGGCCGTCCCCTTATGCGGATACTTCAAAAAATATAAGCATATCAAATAGTAATTTTTGACTACACCTTATGTATTAAAAGGGGACAATTTTATAGAACTGGCTATTGTTTGCCGAAATGACTGCCATTTCCCACGACATCTGAAGCACCGAATGGCCCGACTACTGCACCGTCGCAGTTAGCACGGCAGGGACGTTCCATTTTGGGACCGTGAATGCTGCATATCGTTAATTGAGCGGCTAAATCGGGAGAGGTTTGATGCAACTCAGGACGAATCTTCTCGCGGCGGTCGCGGTCGTCGCCTTGACGCTCGCGGGCCCCGGCTCGGGATGGGCACATGGTGGACATGGCGACGGTGGGGGCCACGGGGAAGGTGGTGGCCACGGTGATGGCGGAGGTCACGACGGCGGCGGCCATGGCGATGGAGGAGGTCACGAGGGCGGCGGCCATGGCGATGGCGGCGGTCACGACGGCGCAGGCCACGGTGATGGCGGAGGTCACGACGGCGGCGGCCATGGCCATGAAGGCGGTGGCCACGAAGGTGCGGGCGGACATGAAGGCGGGGGACACGACGGCGGTGGCGGACACGGACATGAAGGTGGGGGCGGCCGTGAGGGCGGGGGACATGATGGGGGTGGAGGACACGGCCACGAGGGCGGTGGCCACGGGCATGACGGGGGCCATGATCACGGCAGCGGAGGCGGCCACGACGCGGGCGGTCACGGCCATGATGGAGGGCGTGGCCACGACGGTGGAAGCGGTCATGATGGCGGCCATGGCCATGATGGCGGGCACGGCCATGATGGCGGACACGGCCATGATGGAGGACACGGCCATGATGGCGGCCATGGCCATGATGCCGGGCACGGCCATGATGGCGGACATGGCCATGATGGAGGACACGGCCATGATGGCGGGCAGGGCCATGATGGAGGACACGGCCACGGAAGCCATGGCCATGGAGGACACGACCCTAGCGGCGCACCCGGAAATCCTGGCAGCCCTGCCGGCAACGGCTCCAATGGAAGCAACGGCTCCAATGGAAGCAACGGTTCCAACGCAAGCAACGGTTCCAACGCAAGCAACGGCTCCAACGCAAGCAACGGCTCCGCCGCAAGCAATGGCTCCAATGGCGCCGGAGCACCCAGCGCCGCGGCGGGGGCTGTTGGCGGCACCGGCTCATCGGGTGGAGGGGCGAGCGAAATCAGCGGCTCCAGCGCCGTAAACGCTGGTCCCGGCACCGCAACGGTGGGCTTCGGAACGGCTTCGGGCAGCGTTTCGAAGGTTGAAGGCCGAGATGCTTCTCTCGGACGAAACTGTGGCTACACGCAAAAGCACGTGTGGAGGTGCAGGGTGAACAACTAAACTCACCCTCACACTGTTGATGCGAACCATCTCATGCTGGAGCTTGGGGGAATCGGAGGAGGCTCCCCCATAGATCCATCCTTGGCAGAAAGCGGGACCCTGCCTGCGCTCTCAAGTGGATATCGATCCCTAGATGATAGCGCCTCGATGGCGCCGGGCGGTTCGCAAGCGCGAGCAGTCCAACTGTGGAGCTGCCGCGCCATCATCTTACCCCCTGGCGTAAACTCCTGGCAGGTGCGAGCAATTTTAGGCTTCGCGTAACAGGCGAATTCATGGTCGGTGCTTATGAGCCCATCTCCGTCCGGCGGCTCGATCCCAGTGGGGGACGAAAGCCCTGGGATGGAGGCTCGCGGTGCAGATTTCCGTTCAATTCGATCAGAACACGGCCAACTTGCCGGCGGGATTCGTCGCTGCCGTCAATTACGTGGCCTCATATTTCGACAGCTTGTTCACGAACAGCGTCACTCTGACGATCGCGGTCGGTTATGGTGAAATCGCTGGCCAAACCCTCGCGAGCGGAGCGCTCGGAGAGAGCTTGCCAGCGTTGAACGGGCAAGCCGGCTATGTCGCCGTCGAACCCTACGCTTCCGTCAGAAACGCCTTGCTTTCCGAGAATGCACCGGGCGCGAACACGCTTCCCGCCACTGCTCCCGCGAATGCGCCGGGCGAGCTCTTGACCACTCAAGCCGAAGCGAAAGCGCTCGGCCTCATCACCAATGACAACGGCATCGATGGTTATGTCGGATTTGACGCCGCATCCGGCATCTTCGACTACTCGACGACAAGCACATCCTCAAATCAATTCGACTTTGTCGCGGCGGTCGAGCACGAGTTTTCCGAAATCATGGGCCGGATTTCGGGGCTTGCCGCTTCCTACACGCCCATGGATCTTTATCGATATTCGGGAGCAAACACGCGGCAATTCACAACGGGTTCTTCGTCTTACTTTTCGATCAACAATGGCCTGACCGATCTCAACAACTGGAACAATTTCCAAACCGGCAACTCGGGAGATCTCGGCGACTGGGCTCCGACCGCGGGAAACGACGCCTTCGACGACGTCGAAAATCAGGGCGCATTCGACACGCTCACAGCCACCGACCTCACCTTGATGAACGCACTCGGGTGGACCAGTGCCCCCGCTTTGCAAATGACGCTGTCCTCTGACGTCTTCTGGCTCAACGGAGACGGTACGCTCGCGGCCTGGACACCGAGCGGAACTCAACAAGTCACGCTTCAGGGCAGCCCGGCGACCCCGAACGCCTCTTGGAACGCGACGGGGGTCGGCGATTTCAACGGGGACGGCAAATCCGACATCCTTTGGCGCAACACGAACGGCACGCTTGTCGATTGGACGATGAATGGCTCGCAGATCATGTCGAGCCAGCAGATCACGATGCAGGGCAATGCGGCGTCGCCTGACGGGAGCTGGACCATCGCGGGAATTGGCGATTTCAATGGGGACGGCAAATCCGACATCCTCTGGCGCAGCGCCAACGGCACGCTTGTCGATTGGACAATGAACGGCTCGCAAATCACCGGAAGCCAGAACCTCACCCTGCAAGGAGGCCAGGTCTCGCCCGATGCTTCCTGGAGCGTCGCTGGGATCGGCGATTTCAACGGAGACGGCAAATCCGATATTTTGTGGCGCAACACCAACGGCATGCTCATCGAGTGGAGGATGAACGGATCGCAGATCAGCTCGAGCCAGGAGGTCACGCTTGGCGGCAGTGCGGTGGGGCCCGATTCGTCTTGGAGCATTGTGGGTGTCGGTGATTTCAACGGAGACGGCAAATCCGATATTTTGTGGCGCAACACCAACGGAACTCTCATCGATTGGACAACGAACGGTTCGCAGGTCACCGCGATTCAGCAGGTCACCCTGGGAGGCAGCCCGGCGATGCCCGATTCCTCCTGGCAGATCGCGCAAATCGGCGATCTCAATGGGAACGGCAAGTCCGACATTCTGTGGCGCAACAGCGATGGCGCCCTCGCCGAGTGGACCATGAATGGGGCTCAGATCACAGCGGCCCAGGCGACAGGCATGGAGGCGACCCCTTCCACGAATTGGAGTCCACTCGCGAAGCCGACCGATTTCATTTGAGGAGGCCCTCCGACTAGGCTCTCTCGCGGGCTTCCTTTCCAAAGGACTCTCGCTTGCGCCTTTCCCTCGCACTGGTCGGGCATGTGACTCGCTCACGTGGTGAAACGACTTGCGGTCCTCACCTCCCCTTTTCAAAACAAGGGCATCTTGGAGGTTCGCGCCATTCCCGCTGAAAGGGATTTCGGCCGCTCGCCGGCGGGCTGAAATCGCGCCCGACGCAACTCCTTTTTTCCGTTGCTAACGACAATGCCTGCGGCTTTGCGAGCACATGCGTCGAGTTGACGCGCTCTTGGCGAAGCAGCCCTCGGGGCGTCGACGGGGCTGAGCGCAACGTTCAGCTTCTCGTCGCTCTCGCCCGGCTAATTCATTGCTGAAAACAGAGCTTGCTAAATGAGAACAAAACGTGCACAATGACTGCATTGAGCTTCGAGCGGCCTCGTGCCACAAGGGAGATGAGCGATGGGTCAAGTCGTGCGGCTGGAAGGGGTATCGGTGGATAAGACGAAG
>JAFAQA010000175.1 GCA_019246665.1 Hyphomicrobiales bacterium | reverse complement strand
TCGGCCCTTCTTCCGATCGCGCTCCTGCTTTTGCTCTTTGCCTGGGGGCTCTCCGGCGTGACGATCCTGGCGGCGGATCAGCGCGGCATCTACGAGCGCCTCGGACGACCCCTCGCGGTGCTGCAGCCAGGGCTGCATATCGGCATGCCTTGGCCGCTTGGCGTGGTGCGCCCTATCGACTTCGGCGAGATCCATGCGCTTTCGCTGGGCGCGCCCGATGCGCAAGCGGCCATGCCCGCGACCGAGATTGTCGGTGCCGAAGAGGCGGCGCCGACGAGCGCCGATCGACTTTGGGATCAGAGCCATCCAACTGAGACGAGCTACCTCATCGCGAGCGATGCTTCGGGCCGCTCAGCCTTTCAAGTCGTCGACATCGATGTCGAGCTCATCTGGCGCGTCGGGCTCACCGATGCGGCGGCGCTCGCGAGCGCCTACCGCGTCCGGGATCCGCAAGCTTTTCTTCACGCCTTTGCCGGCCGCCTTCTCGCCCGCTATTTCTCGACGCGCACCCTTCTCGGCGCCCTCGGCGAGAAGCGCGAAGGCGTGGCGGACGAATTGCGGCATCAGCTACAGTCGGCGCTCGATCAAGCGGATACCGGCATCGAGCTCGTCGCCGTCGTTATCGAGGCCATCCACCCGCCCGCCAAGGCCGCCGACAGCTATCACGAGGTCCAGGCGGCGCGCATCCGATCGGAGGCCATGATCTCCGAGGCGAGACGCCGCGCCATTGCGGCCGTGAGCGAGGCACAGCGCAACGCGACCGAGAAGCTCGCGAGCGCCAAGGCGTCGGCCTTCGAGCGCGTCACCCTCGCGCAATCGGACGCCTTGCGCTTCGCGACCGATGAGCGCTCCTTCGTCAAGGCCGGCTCGCCCTATCTGTTCGAGCGCTATCTTGCCGCGATCACGCGCGACCTCGCATCCGCGCCGATCACGCTCCTCGACCACCGCATCACGGGCGCGGGCGGGGAAACCGTAATCGATTTGCGAAACTTCCGCGTGCTCGCACCCCCCGTTCCCGACGAGGATATCGGCGACAAGGAGCCGAACAAATGACCCATCATCATCACGGGCATGGTCATCACTATCATCATCACGAGGACGATCAGAGCTCGACGCCGGCGAAGCCCTTCGGCTCGTTTGCCCGTTTCGCGATCGCCGGTGTCGTCGGGCTGGCCGCGATCCTCGCTTCTTCCTCGGTGCTCGTGACGGCGGGGGATGCCCTCGTCGTCAGCCGCTTCGGCGATCCGGTGCGCGTGCTCATCGAGCCGGGCTTGAGGTGGAAGTTGCCGCCGCCCTTCGAGACCGTCCTGCCCGTCGACCTGCGCCTCAAGACGACCTCGAGCGGGCTCCAGGATGTCGGCACGAAGGACGGCTTGCGCATTCTGGTCGAGGCTTATGTGGCGTGGCGCGTCGAGGCGGATCCTGAGCATGTGCGGCAATATTTGCGCGCTGTCCGCAATCAGCCGAACGAAGCGGCAAGCCAGATCCGCACCTTCCTCGGCTCGGCGCTCGAAACGACCGTCTCCAGCTTCGAGCTCGCGAGCCTCGTGAACACCGATCCAAGCCGTGTCGAGATCGCCGCGCTCGAGGACCGGCTCGCTGGGCAGCTCAACAAGCAGCTTCTCGACACTTACGGCATCAGCGTGCAGCAGCTCGGCGTCGAGCGGCTCACGCTTCCGGTGCGCCCGCTCGACGCCACGGTGTCGCGCATGGCGGCCGAGCGCATGACCGCTGCCGCCGCGCAAATGGCGGAAGGCCAGCGCAAGGCTGCGGAAATCACCTCGGACGCCGAGCGCGATGCGCGCATCCTTCTCGCCAATGCGAGCGCGGAGGCGGCAGGCATCGAAGCCAAATCGAGGGAAGAAGCGGCGGGCGTTTACAGCCAGGCCTTCAACACCGACCCGAAGCTCTATACGCTTTTGCGCTCGCTCGACACGCTCGACCGCATTTCCAATCCCAACACGCGGATTTTCCTGCGCACCGATGCTGCCCCCTTC
Source organism: Hyphomicrobiales bacterium (assembly GCA_019246665.1). Taxonomy (GTDB): domain Bacteria; phylum Pseudomonadota; class Alphaproteobacteria; order Rhizobiales; family Beijerinckiaceae; genus GAS188. The sequence continues at coordinate 5,896 of JAFAQA010000175.1, read as the reverse complement.
CGCGTGCTGATCGACGGCCCGCAGACGCAAGGCTGGTCGCTTCCTCCGGCACCCGCTCAATGACGCCCATGAACGCCGAGACGAAAAGCGGCGCCGCCGCGATCCGGCCTGAGATCGCCGAGCCCAAGGGGGCTTGGGCGCAATCCTTGCAGATCGTCTTTCGCCTAGCCTTTCTCGGCATGCTGATTCTCGCGGGGCTTTGGGCGGTGAGCAACATCCGCCAGATACCGGCACAAAGCCGTGCCGTCGTGCTGCGCTTCGGCGAATTCGATCGCGTTCGCGACGCTGGCCTCCTCATCGCCTGGCCGCACCCGATCGAGCAGGTGGTGATCATCCCGGCGCGCGATACCCAGATCAGGCTCGGCAGCGCCAATGACCCGCGCCCACCCGAGAACAACTATCTCGGCCTCAGAAATGACGCCGCGGCCCGCCAGAATGGCGACTTCTTTCTTACGGGCGATTCCGGCATCGTGCATCTCGATGCGCATATCTATTATCAGATCAACGACCCTGAGGCCTTCGTGCTTTCGGCGAGCCATGCGGAGCCGGCGCTCTACCGCATCTACCAGGCATCGGCGCTTTCGCTTCTGGCTTCCCGCGAGCTCGACGATGTGCTGGTGGCTCGTCCGGAGCGCCCGGCCGATGAAGCAAGCCATGCGGCCAACCAGCGCCAACAGCTGCATCTTGACCTGATGACGGCGATGAACCGCAGGCTCTCGGATCTCGCGCACCGCCATGCGGGCCTTGGCGTCGAGATCAGCCGGATCGATCTTTCCGCAGCGCTGCGCTCGCGCGCCGAACGGGCCTATGAGGACGTGCTCACCTCGATCCAAGGCGCGGATCAGCGCATCGCTGAAGCGCGCACGCTCGCCGAGCGCAAGGGACAAGATGCGAAGCAGAACCATGACCGCATCATCGTGAGCGCGAATGCGGCGGCGGCGGAGCGCCTGAGCCAAGCGACGAGCCAGACGGCCGAGGTCTCCGCGCTCGCCGATCAGATGAAGAGCTCCTCGCGCGAGGCTCTGTTGACGCAAGTCTTCAACGAGCGCATCGGCGCCATCTTGAAGAAAGTCGGCCAGGTCACCGCCGTCGATCCGCGAAATCCTACACGCCTTATCGTTCCCGGAGCCGCGCCATGAGCGTCTCCACGCTTGCGCCCAAGACGCTCGCGCCAATGCCAGAGAGCATCGCGGCCGAAGGCATTCTGAGCCGCGCCGAGCGCTGGTCGCTCGGGATGCGCCTTACACTCGCTCTTGTCGCGGGGGGCCTCCTCATCGTGGCCGTCTTGTGGGAGGCGTTCTTCCCCGATGAGAGCGCTCTCGCCGATCTGGTCGCAGGCTTGGCCGCGGCGCTCGTCGCCATTCCGGTGATGAGCGCGGCTTGGCATAGCCTCCGACATCCGAGCCTGCATGGCGTGACGGATCAGCTCATCGCCATGGCGCTCGCGGCGGCCTGGGCGACGGGAGAGCTGATGACCGCCGCGATCTTGCCGATCGTGATGATCATCGGCCATGTGCTCGAAGAGCGCAGCCTCATCGGCTCGCAAGAGGCAATCCGCTCGCTCAACCGCCTGACGCAAGTCGGCGCCCGCCGTTACCTGCCGGACGGCGAACTCGAGGAGGTCGCCGCCGAGGTGCTTCGCGCCGGCGATCGCGTCGAGCTTTGGGCCGGCGATCGCGTGCCGACGGACGGCGTCGTGCGCGAGGGCACGTCCTCCCTGGATCTTGCCTCGATCACCGGGGAATCGGTGCCGGTCGAGGTCGAGCCGGGCGGCACTGTTTTTGCGGGAAGCATCAACCTGCAAGGTCGGCTCCTGGTCGAGGTGACTCGCACCGGCGAAGAGACGACGCTCGGCCGCGTGGTGGCGCTGATGCAGACGGCCGAGCGGTCGAAGCCCCCGGTGACGCGGCTCCTCGAGCGTTACGCGGGACGCTACATCATCTTCGTGCTTCTCTTGGCGGCCGGCACTTGGTTCGCGACCGGCAATACCGACGCGATGCTCGCCGTGCTTGTCGCCTCTTGTCCTTGCGCCCTCGTGCTCGCCGCGCCGGCGACCGCCGTCGCCGCGGTTGCGGTCGCGGCGCGCCACGGCATCCTCATCAAAGGGGTCGGCTTTCTCGAGCAGCTTGCCGATGTCACATCCGTGATCTTCGACAAGACAGGCACGCTGACGCAAGGCCGTCTCCACATCGTGGAAACGGAGCTCGCACCAGGGGTGTCGCGCGACGAGCTTTTGTCGGTCGCCGCCGGACTTGGGGCCGCGAGCACCCATCCGGTGAGCCGCGCCCTTGCCGGTGTGGTGCCCGCGCGGGAGCGCCGCCCTGTCACCGAGCTTCGCGAGCTGCATGGCCTTGGCGTGACGGGGCGCGAGAGCGGCGTCGAGGTCGCGCTCGGCCGGGCCGCGCTCTTCGCGAAGCTCGGCATCGCCAGCCCCGCGCCGCCTTCCCATGACGGGCCCGTCGTCGGCGCGGCGCTTGCCGGCCGGTTTCTCGGCTGGATCCTCCTCGCCGATGAGCCGCGCGTCGAGGCGGCGGGTGCGAGCGCCGAGCTCAAGGCGCTCGGCCTTCCGCGCCAGCTCCTGCTCACGGGAGATCGCGAAGCCGTGGCGCGGCGCATCGCGGCGCTCATCGGCATCGGCGATGTTCAGGCGCAAGCTCTACCGCAAGACAAGTTGGCGCGCGTTCTCGCCGAAATCTCCGCGGGCAATCGCCCGCTGGTGATCGGTGACGGGATCAATGACTCGCTTGCGCTCAAGGCGGGCGCGGTCGGCATGGCGCTCGGCGCGCGCGGTAGCGATATCGCCGCGGCCTCTGCCGATATCGTGCTGGTCACCGATGATCTGCGGCGGGTGCCGACCTGCATTCGGCTGAGCCGGCGCTGCCGCAAGACACTTGCCGCCAATGTCGCGCTCGGCCTCGGTTGGACGCTCGCAGTGATCTGCGCTGCCGCAACCGGGACACTCGGTCCGAATGGAGCCCTTGTCGCGGCGATCCTGCACAATATCGGCACCTTCGGAGTACTCGCCAATGCGGGTCGCCTGTTGCGTTTCGACGAGACGCGGAGCTGAGCCGGGGCGACAATCTTCGGGCGATGCTCTACCCTGACAAATGAAGCAGCTCGACCGGCGCTGGACGCGCCATCGGTGGCTGATTTTCGCGACCCTTGCGAGCATTCGGCGGAAGAGCGCTGAGCACAGCGCAAAGCGCGTATCCGCGAAAGCGGCTCGCGGTCTTGCAATGCAGCCCCTGCGCTTTCGCGAGTTGGGCGAGCTCGGCCGCGAGTGTCTCACGCGGGGTCACATGAAAGAGCGAAAGCCAGGCTTTGAGCGCGACCTGAAAGCCGGCGGGCAAGCCAGCCTGATCGCCGAAATCGACGATGTGGAGCGAGCCGCGCGCCGAGAGGCAGTCGGCCGCCCTCGCCAGCGCCTCACGCCAAGGAGGAACCATCGAGAGCGCGTAAGAAATGATGATGCGGTCAAAGCGCTCGCGCCCGAAAAGCGTGACGGGATCGAACGAGGCGGCATCTGCCCTCGCGAGACGGATCCGCTCGCCGAGACGTGCTCGATTGACGGCACGCTCAGCCGTGTCGAGCATCTCGGCCGAGAGATCCAGCCCGTGGCAAAGAGCATCGGGAAAGGTTTTCGCGAGCTTCACGAGATTGCGCCCAGTGCCGCAACCGATCTCGAGCACGGTTCCACCGGGGGGCGGAGAGAGGTCGGCGAGCAATCCATCGCGCCCGAGGAGATAAAATTTTCGGCTCGCATCATAGATGTGGCGCTGGTGGCGATAGATGTGATCCATGAGGGCACCGGACGCGCTCACATCGAAAGCGAGGCTGAACGAGTTCCGGGCCGGGCTCATCATGGCCCTTCCGCCAAGCGATAGAGATGGAAAGCCCCGTAGATCGAGGAGCGATCCTTTCTCCCCAATTCGCGCGAGCGCGCGTGATCATATGTCCACGCCTCGAGGAGTGGCACCGGCACGCGCCCCGGCAACAGCCTTTCATCGGCCGCGGTGCGGAAGATCACGCGCGCGCCCTCGCGAGCCGTGCGGGTGATCTCGGTCCACAAAGCGGTGAGATCCTCGTCGTTCATCCAATCCTGGGCGTCGAGAAGGACATAGCCATCGAAGCTCTTTGCCGGGCTTGCCGCAAGCATTTCGGTGAGGGAACGTTGCTCGAGCCGTACCCGATCGACGCGGGCTCGCACCTTTTCGAAGTTCTGTCGCTGAAGATAAGGAGGCAGCGCAGCGTCGCCCGTCATCGCGTAACGGCGGCCGAAGGCTTGCCACGCGAAGTAGTTCGTCTTGATGTCGAAGCCGCAGCTAAGGTTCTCGAGCCTTTGGCGAAGGACGGCGCCGATACCTTCCGGCAGATCTCCCGCGAGGCTTCGGTACTGCGATGGCGGGATGCCCAGGCCGTAGAGCGAGGCAGGTTGGCGGATGATCCAACGTAGCAAAGACTTCTCGAAGATCGGCGCGACATGCCGCTCGTAGAGAATGCGCTGCTGCGCCATTCCCTCAGCTTTGAGCAGGGCTTCGGGGTCGCAGCCATAGAGGCGCGCGATAAGATGTCCCGCGCCGATGAAATGCCCCAGGAGCCCGTGCCGATAGAAATTATTGGCGAAGGCCGAGATCCGGCGCTTGCCGTCGAAGCGGCGTCCATCCCAGTACGCGCGCGAGGCCGGATCGAGATGTTGCTTGATATGCGTGCCATAGGCGAGAACGTTCTCGTGTGAATTCGCCTCGCCGAAGAAACGCAGGAAGCTCTCATAGTCGGGCAAATGACGGGCAGCCGTGAGCTTGAGATGGCCAAGCGCGAGATGGGCACCGTTCAGATCGACGGCACTGATGCGAGCCGGATTGGCCGTGAGATAGGACAGGACGTTGCAGCTTCCCGAGGCGATCGCCACCAGATGGTCGCTCGGCCGGATCTCGAGCGCCGCCATGTCGACCAGCGGATCTTCCCAAATCTGCGGGTAGACGAGGCCTCGGAAGGCGAAGGTGAAGAGGCGTTCCAGGAATCCGGCGCGCGAAAGCGCCCGGCTCCGATGCACCGCCATATTGAGCTGGACCGCGGTCTCACGCCGAAGAGCCCTTACGGACTGGGTCACGCGACCTCCCTTGGCTCGCTGTCCATCAAGGACTTATGTGAGTCGCGTGACGTTTAGGTGACTTTCGGCTCGCTGAGCCCGCGTGAACCCCTGCAGTTGCGGCAGCCTCGAGGACATGCTGACATGCGAGAAACGCCACGAACAGCCAGGATAGGATGACACCATGTTGCGTGCGATCGCTTTATCCGCAGCGTTTCTTCTTGCATGCTCGCCTCTCGCACGTGCCCAGCAATCGACACTTCCTTCAAGGCTCGATTCGATTCTGGCGGCGGGTGTCCTGAAGGTCGGCTCGACCGGTGATTACAAACCTTTCACGATAAAGGACCCCGCGACCGGTGCCTTCACGGGATTCGACATCGACCAAGCACAGAGCCTTGCCTCGGCTCTTGGCGTGAAACTCGAGGTGGTGCCGACCGCCTGGCCCAACCTGATGAAAGACTTCGACGCCGGTGCCTTCGATGTCGCGATGGGTGGCGTCTCGGTCACGTTCGACCGGCAGAAGAAGGGCCTGTTCTCTATCCCCTATATGCATGAGGGCAAGTCGCCGATCGCGCGCTGCGCCGACAAGGACAAGTTCGCGACGCTCGCCGACATCGACAAGTCAGGCGTCAAGGTGATCACCAATCCGGGCGGTACGAATGAAAAATTCGATCGCGCCAATCTCAAGACGGCCGAGATTGTGGTCTTTCCCGACAACACCAAGATTTTCGACGAGCTCGCGGCTGGCAAGGCCGATCTCATGATCACCGATGCTTCCGAAACGCGCTATCAGCAGAAGCTTCACCA
>JAFAQA010000167.1 GCA_019246665.1 Hyphomicrobiales bacterium | reverse complement strand
TTCAATTGGGCCTCGAGCGCCGGCCCGAAGACGCCGCCCTCGATTCTCGCGGCGCGCGAGGTCGCGTCGACCTCGAGCACGCGGTCGAGATGCTTGAGATCGACGGTGATAGCCGCCTTGTGATCGGCGTCCCGCCGATGCTCCACTCCGCCGCACACGCTCGATCCGCCGCCGAACGGCGTAAGCGAGGCGCCGATGCTGCCCGCCCAGTCCATTACCGCCGCGATCTCTTTTTCGTCGCGTGGATAGGCCACGATGTCGGGAGCGCATTCATAGCGGCCGAGCATGGCGCGCGCGTAATCGGGATAGGACTTGCCGTAGGTATGAGCAGCGCGGTCGTAGCGCTCGCTCGTGCAAAATCCGGCGAGCGCCGAGGGCGGCTTCACGCGCGGCTGCGGTATCGCGACATCCTCGAGACGCGCAACCTCGATTGTCTCGAAGCTCGATCGTCCAAATTTCTCCCGATAGCGCCCGAGGACGAACTCGCGCTCCTCTTGCGTCATCGCTTCGCCTTCGCGGCCCCAACCATAGGCTTTGAGTCGGGCAAGGCTCATGCGTTCACCCTTTCGAGGCTCGCGGCGAGGACACGCGCCACATGCACGGCTTCTCGGCCGCTGCCATGGGCGATTTGATGACGGCAGGAGGTGCCGTCCGCGACGATAATCATATCCGACGAGGCCCGTCGCACCGCGGGCAAAAGCGTAAGCTCGCCCATCGCCTTCGATACGGAAAGTGTCCTTGCATTGTAGCCGAAGGATCCCGCCATGCCGCAACAGCTCGAAGCCACGGTCTCGACTTCAATCCCCGGCACGAGCTTGAGCGCGCGAACGACCGTGGAATCGATGCCGAACGCCTTCTGATGGCAATGGGTGTGCAGCAAGGCCTTGTGCTTCGAGCGTGCGAGAGGGAGGTTCAACTTGCCGGCTTGCGCCTCGGCGATCAGGAACTCCTCGAGGATCAAGGCCTTCGCGCCGACTTTTTTCGCCGCGTCAGCCATGCCGAGCGCCTGAATTTCATCACGGAAGCTCAAGAGGCAGGAGGGCTCGAGCCCGATGATCGGGACGCCTCGTTCGGCAAAGGGAAGAAGCGCCGCGAGCGAACGCTTTGCCTCGCGCCGCGCCGCATCGATCTCGCCGGTCGAAAGATAAGTGCGGCCGCAGCACAAAGGCCGGGAGGCACCGCCGACGGCTTTCGGCAAATGCACGCGATAACCGCCGGCAACCAGCACGGCAAGCGCATCGGCGATCGTCTCGGGCTCGAAATAGCGGTTGAAGCTGTCGACGAAGAGCGCGACTTCGCGTCCCGTCTCGGGGCCGATCGCGTCGGCGGGTTCACGAAAAAAATCGGAGCGCCAGAGGGGAAGCGGTCGTTCGGCCGCGAAGCCCGCGATCCACTCCGAGAGGAGGGCCAAGCCGGGAAGGCGATCCCTCAGGTTCATGATAAAGGCGAAGCGCGACGCGATCGGCGCGTAGCGCGGCAAGTTGCCCACGAGCCGATCGAAAAGGCTCAGGCCCTTGCGCCTCGCGCGTACGGCGTCGACCTCGATCTTCATGCGCGCCATGTCGACGCCCGTCGGGCATTCGCGCTTGCACGCCTTGCAGGAGACGCAAAGCTCGAGCGCTTGCGCGACCCCTTCGGAGGCGAGCGCTTCCTTGCCGAGCTCGCCCGCAAGCGCGAGGCGCAGCGTGTTGGCGCGCCCACGCGTCACATGCTGCTCGTCACGCGTTACCCGATAGGAGGGGCACATGGCTCCGCCTTCGAGCTTACGGCAGGCGCCATTATTGTTGCACATCTCGACCGCTCCCTGAAAGCCGTTTGCGCCACCGGGATATTCCGACCAGTCGAGAACCGGCCGCAATGGCAGGGAACGGTATCCTGGTGGATAGCGAAATAATGCGCGCTCATCGAATTTCGGCGCACGCACGATCTTGCCGGGATTCATCAGCCCCGCCGGATCGAAGGTGTCCTTCACCTCCTCGAAAGCGCGGGTGAGCCTCGTGCCGAACATCGCCTCGTGGAATTCGGACCGCACGAGCCCATCGCCATGCTCGCCTGAATGGGAGCCCTTATAGGCACGCACCAGGGCGAAAGCCTCTTCGGCGATCGCCCGCATCGCCTTCACGTCTTTCTCGAGCTTCAGGTTGAGAATGGGCCGCACATGCAGGCAACCCTCGGAGGCATGCGCGTACCAGGTGCCTCGCGTGCCGTGCTTCGCGAAGATCTCGGTCAGCTGCTCCGTGTATTCGGCGAGCTTCGGTAGAGGAACGGCGCAATCCTCGACGAAAGAGACGGGCTTTCCCTCACTCTTCATGGACATCATGATGTTGAGGCCGGAGGTGCGAAGATCGGCGATACCGGTCTGCAAAGCCGGGTCGAGAACATCGACAACGCCGCCCCACCTTCGGCGCTCACGATGCCAGCCGAAGCCGAGATCGGCCATGAGCTCGTGCAGCTCCTTCAGATGCTGCAGATTTACCGCCTCGCTGTCGGCGAACTCGACCACGAGAAGTGCCTCGGGCTCGCCGCGAACGAAGGCGTCGAGCGTCGGCCTGAACATCGCGATCGAGGAGGCCAGCGCGATCATGGTCGCGTCGACGAGCTCGATGGCGATCGGCTTGAGGCGCACAAGGTGCTGGGCCGCATCCATCGCTTCGCGGAAGGAGCCGAAATGACAGACGCCGAGCGCCCGCTTGCCGAGCACCGGCCAGAGCTTGAGCTCGATCGCGGTCGAATAGGCGAGGGTGCCTTCGGAGCCGACGAGAATATGGGCGAGGTTGTTCGACGCCGCATTGGGCAAAAGCGCATCGAGATTGTAGCCGCCGACGCGGCGCTGCACCTTCGGAAAGCGCGCCGCAACCTCGTCGGCCTCGCGTTCGCCGATGGCGAGAAGCCGACGCATGAGCTCGTCGCCGCGCGCACTGGGGCGCGCTTGCGAGCTTCCGGCAGGGAGGGGACCGAAATGCATCCGCTCGCCGTCCGGCAAGACGGCGTTGATCGAGAGGACATTATCGCGCATCGTGCCGTAGCGGAGCGAGCGCCCGCCGCAGGAATTGTTGCCCGCCATCCCGCCGATCGTGGCGCGCGAGGCGGTCGAGACATCCACCGGAAACCATAGCCCATGCGGCTTCAAGACCCGGTTGAGCTCATCGAGCACGATGCCCGGCTCGACCACGCAGCGGCGCGCCGCGACATCGAGTGAGAGGAGGCGCGACAAATATTTCGAGCCGTCGATCACGAGGCCCGAGTTGATGGCCTGGCCCGATTGCGAGGTTCCTGCGCCCCGCGGCGTCACCGCGACACCCTCCTCGCGCGCCACGGCTAGCGTGCGCACGGCCTCGTCCATCGTCTTCGGCACGACGACGCCAAGCGGCATCATCTGATAATGGGAGGCGTCGGTCGCGTAGCGGCCACGCGAGAAGCGGTCGAAGGCGACATCACCCGACACTTCGCGCCTCAGCCGCCGCTCAAGCCCGGGCCTTACGCTGTTCGCCATGCTCTCTGTCCGTTTCCGGATTGCCTCCTGTCGCGCCCTTGAATCCGGTTCTTGCATTCATGAAAGGCGCTCGCAAGCGAGACCGCAAAAGGAGGGCGAGGCAAGTTCGGCCTCCAGGCGGATTGCAATCCACCCGATCGATCGAGCCTCGGAAATTCAAATGGTTGTGATCGCGCTTGGACACGCTCCTGGGCCAGGCACTTCCAGCCACGCGGCTCTTGCGTTAGCGCAGGCCGCCGTCGAGGCATTCGCCGCGTTCCTTTCGAATGAGCTGCTTTTCAGTCGAGCGGCTCCGGGCTAGAGGGACACGAGGCGCGATGTCGAAGCGGAAGGCAGGCAGGCATGAGCAATTCTCACCGCGTGGCGGGTCGTCATTTCCTTCAGATTCCAGGTCCCACGCCCGTGCCCGACCGCATCCTGCGGGCGATCAGCTATCCGACCATCGACCATCGGGGGCCGGAATTCGAGAAGCTCGGACGAACCGTGCTCGCGGGGCTCAAGACGATCTTCAAGACGGCGTCGCCCGTCATCATCTACCCGGCCTCCGGCACGGGCGCTTGGGAGGCCGCGCTCGTCAATGTGCTTTCGCCAGGCGACAAGGTCTTGATGTTCGAGACCGGGCATTTCGCGGCGTTGTGGAAGAACATGGCGTCGAAGCTCGGGCTGGAGCCGGAGTTCATCGCCTCAGACTGGCGCACTGGTGCCGATGCCGCCGCGATCGAGGCGCGGCTTCGCGAGGACAAGACGCACGCGATCAAGGCGGTCTGCATCGTCCATAACGAGACCTCGACGGGTTGCGTCTCCCCGATCCAAGCGGTGCGCCAGGCAATCGATGCCGCAAGGCACCCGGCGCTGCTTCTGGTCGACACCATCTCGTCGCTCGCCTCGATCGATTACCGACACGACGAATGGGGTGTTGACGTGACTGTCGCGGGCTCACAAAAGGGCTTGATGCTTCCGCCGGGGCTGTCCTTCACGGCTGTCTCGGAGAAGGCGCTGAGTGCGGCCGAGCAGGCGAGGCTGCCGCGCCTCTTCTTCGACTGGCGCGAGATGTTGCGCCCGAACTCGCAAGGCTTCTTCCCTTACACACCGAGCACCAATCTTCTTTACGGCTTGAGGGAGGCCATCGTGATGCTGCACGAGGAAGGTCTCGAGAACGTCTTCGCTCGCCATGACCGGCACGCCGAAGCCACGCGTCGAGCGGTGCGTGCCTGGGGCCTCGAGATCTGGTGCAAGGAGGCACGACATTATTCGTCCTCGCTCACCGCCGTGCTCATGCCGGAAGGGCACAGTGCCGA
>JAFAQA010000142.1 GCA_019246665.1 Hyphomicrobiales bacterium | reverse complement strand
CGCCAGACATTGTCGACACGAAAGGCGACCGAAAGGTCGCGAACGGAAAGGATAGGTTGAGGATCAGGGCTGGCCATGACGGATTATTGCTTGGCCAAGCGCCGTTGGCTACCGTCTGCTACCCTTATGCCACGTACGTACGCCAGTAGCGGCTCTTCCGCGATCAACTCACTTTATTTTCAAGTTCTCGCCCCGGGGGTGGAAAGTGCTCGCACGGTAACTGATGATTTTTCAAACGCCAACCATCGCACGGAATTTCAAGGGCACCTCCATCAAACCAATGACTGTGCTGATAGATGCCAAGAGAGCCCGATCTTCGTCGCGAAAATCGGAGGAATCATCATAGATGGCGTCATTCTCGACATTTGGATGCGCACCACGCAAATCAAAGAACATTGAGACACTCAAAGGCACTGTTTGCCGGGTCGCCAACGCTGAAACAAAATGCGTTGGATGCGCTTGAGTCCGATCCAATATGAGGGCCGGAATCCTGTAACGACGGCCACTGCGACCTTTGAACTCCTGGTTCTCTCGAACACGAGAGCCAATAGCCTCCCGCAGCCTGTCGCTGACTACGCTGCGGAATTCAGTCTCGGTTTGCCGACGTACTTCGTGAGCTAAATCAGCCACTGATCGAGAGGCATTCGCCACGAGAGAAGCGACCACGCCTATGCCGCTGATCGAGTCGGCCCTCGAGGTAACGCGACCATTGATGAAGTTGCAGCGAAACCGGGCAACAATCTCGGCAACGTGATCCACCCGCTTTAGTGGAATTCCCAACGACGATAGCCGCATGGCGGCCTCGCCAGCGTCATGCACGAGAAAGGCACCGTCTTCGACCTCGACGACGATCGACGTCAATTGACCGTCGGCGTAGATGACCGGAATGGACACCTCAATGCCCAAGTTCGTTCTCTCAGCCGCAATCAGGGCCTTGACAGCTCTCTCCACATCGGCAGGGACTATGTCTGTCATAACCGAAAATCTAGTTGCACCCCGCGTGGTGGCGCCTTGATAGGATGCATGCATGTGACACTAGCCCGGTTGAAAAACTCTGTCACCCACATCCCGAAGCCGAGGTTTCTTGCATCCGGTTCGGCCTCCATTTTGGGCCATGTCTGCCAATGGGTTCCTAAGACCAAAAACCTTCGCACTAACAAGTTACGATGTGAGCGGCCGGGCTCGACATCCAAACCGAAGATACGCTCGTTGCGGAATAGAAGCGAAAAGCAGTATTTGGGTGGCTCTCTAAGCCGGTGACTTGCAATAACTATCCGACCGCGCAGCATGCGCGAGCCCGGAACTCCGACAAGCGAAGAGGTGAGCGCGTAATCAGGATGGTTCGCGGTCCGCCATCGCCAGCTGCCAAACGCAACCTTTTCCGATGCGAGGAAAGTTGCGACTATGTCGTTAGGTGATATGGGGCAACCTGAGTCGGCGCTCAAGCCTTGATGATCGGCTCGACCCCGCGCGAGCTCGCCGCGGTGGCTTCGCTCTTTTGCGGCTCGGAGCTCTCACCCCTTTCATCCATGATCGCGCCCCGGCGCAAGGTCGCTTGCAGCTTGGTCAATTCGCGCTGGAGCTGGGCGCGATCCTTGCGGGCTGCCTCGAGTGAGCCTTCCACCACGGAATGTTCGAGCCGCTCGCGCTCGAGCGTCGCGTTCAATTCCTCGAGGCGCTTCTCGAAGGCCTGGCGGGTCGCCTGCAGATCCGCCTCGCTGTGCTCCACGCGGTCGGTGAGCAACTGGACGCGTTCCTCCGCCCTCGCCAGTTGCGCCTCGCGCTTTTTCACGGTGTTCAACAGCGCGGTCGCCCTCTCGACGAGAGTCGCGCGCGATTGCTCGAGCCCGCGAACCTGAGCATCCTGCGCCTCGCGCGAGGCCTCCATCTCCGTGAGCTTCTTCTCGGCCTTGTTGCGGCCGAAGGTGGCCTCCATCGCGGCCCGATCGGCGTTTCTCGCCTCTTCGGTGCGCGCCCCGAGATTTTGGCGCGTCTCGGCGAGGAGCTTCTCGGCGGTGGCCGCGCGTGCCTGCAACGCGCTCACTTGCATGTTCAGCGCGCTATAGCCGCTGCGGTAGCGCTCATTCGCCTCGTCGACGGCGGCGACCAGCTTGTTGCGCTCGGTCTCGATCTCCGCGACCGTGCTTTCCACCTGCACGATGCGCGTCTTGGCGATGGTCAAGGCATTGTCGGTATCGGTGAGCCGCTGAGTGACGCGGGTGAGCTCGGCATTGGTCTGGTCGAGCAAGATTTGCAAGGAGCGCTTGTCATCCTCGAGCAGCACGACCTTGTCGCGCGCCGCGGCGAGATCGGCTTCCAACAGCCCAATCCTCTTATCCGCCATGGCGCTTTGATCGCGAAGCGTTTGATTGTCCTCGCTGAAGGCCCGGACCTGCGCCGTCTCCCGCTCCAGATGGCGCTCGAGCTCGACGATGTCGGCGCGCTTGCTCGTGAGCTCGTTCGTCAGCTCGGCACGCGTGCTCTCGAGATCACGCACGGATTGGCGCGCCAGATCCAATTCATGGCGAAGCCGCTCATTTTCGCCTTTGAGCGTGGAAGCCTTTTTCTCGATTTCGCGATATTCGACCTGCAGCGTCTCATAGGTGGCGCGCACCTGGCTGAAGTTGCGCCGCAGGGAGATGTTCTGGGACTTCTCGACCTCGAGCGAGCGCAAAGCCTTGTTGGCCGGCTCCATGATCTTGATGAAGGCGTCCTTGAACTCGTCGAATTCATTGATCTTGCGTCCGGCGTCGAGGAGGAGGTTTCGCAAGGACTCGTTTTCTTCCCCGAGGCGGATACCCACATCCGAGAAGCTGTCGGCCTCCAAGCCATCGGTGCCACCGTCTTGGGCGGATGCAAGCGCGGGCACGTCGGAAAGCACTTCGCTTCCCGACCGCGATTGTGTGCGTCCAAAGAGCTTGGAGAGCTTACTCATGACGAATTCCCCAATTAGCGCGCGAACCCTCTTTTACATGAAGGCTAACTTCATTCCAACCGTTAGCGTTGCGCTCCTACGATCGCGAAGCAGATCGGAGATGTCGTTATCTTATCGGATCGCCGCTTCGGCTCGGCGGGATTGCGTCGCAAAGGACCCGCGGATGAGGAGAAGGGACTTAACCGCGCCAACGAGAATGCGCTAGGATATCGGCGAAGGAGCCGGTCCGGTAGGCGCGCTTGCGCCGGTTTGATCCGCTTTCGGTGGATTTGCGGCAAGGCTCCCAACTCGCAGAGCCGGGACGCTACTCTGAGGGTCGATCGGAAAAACTCAAATGCGCTGGCAGATCATTCCCGCCTTCGCGCTCGCCTTCGCGTCTTCGCCAGCAGGAGCCGCCGATCTCGCTTTCATGGCGGACGAGCAAGCTTTCGCCGTGGCCTACACTGCCGAGCAAGGCGGCGAGAGGCCCTATCACATTGTCGTCATCAGCAATGTCGGCACGCTACCCATCGACATTCGGACCGGCAGGGGTGATCGGCCGAGCGATACTCCGTACGCGACGCTCGCGCCGGGCGCCTCGGGGTCCTTCGTCACCCTGGACAGCTTGTTCGTGAGCTGCGCCACGAAGGCCTGCCACACTCCTGTCGAGGTGAATTATTTCCCGGCCTTCTGATGCCTGGAGAGCTGGCGCAGAAGGGCCGACGAGCCGCCTTGGGCCTCGCGTTGTTATACCGAGGACAACACCTCCGCGGGCTCAACCACATTCGCGCTATCGAGCTGGTTCGTCCGCTGGCGCTCGAGCCACTGGGCCGCCGAGCCCCGTCCGGCATCGCGTAAGCGCGTGAGGAAATCCCATTCGAGGTTGAAAGCGCTCATCTCACGCAGATCGGGGACGGCGTCCTCGGCGGAGAGGCGATGCAGCTCGAGCTTTCGCAGCTTACGCGACAAGCGCCCTTCCCCACCCTGTTCCGCCAGTTCCATCATCGAGGCGAGGTTCTCGAGGTCATGAAGGAGCGAGCTGTTGAAGGTCATCTGGTTCAAGCGCCGGATGATCTGCGGCGAGGTGCGGGGGAGCTCCTCGCCTTCGGTCGGGATGATCTGCACGACGAGAATATCGGAAGCTCGCGAGGCGGTGACGAGCGGCAGGATCGGCGGATTCGCCGCGTAGCCGCCGTCCCAATAGGCCTCGCCGTCGATCGTCACCGCGTGCTGCAACATCGGCAAACAGGCCGAGGCAAGGACCACCTCTCGCGTGATCTGGTGCTCGCGAAAAATGCGGAGCCGTCCATCGCTCACGCGCGTGGCGCCAATCAGCAGCCGAAGCGGAGGGTCCTGGCGCAACGCGTCGAAATCGACCTCGCCCAACAAGGCGCGCAGCGGATTGAAATCGAGCGGGTTGAACTGATAAGGGGACATCAGGCGCGTCGAAAGATCGAGCGCGAAGCCGGACGGGTTTTGCAGACCCGTGTGGCTCGGCGCGGCGCGCGAAGCCTGCCGCCAGAATTCGGCGAGCGCGTCCCGAGCGCCTTGATGTCCCCCCTTTGCAAGGCCCGAGCTCAAGATGACAGCATTGATCGCGCCTGCGCTCGCCCCGCTGACGGCATCGAAAGCCAGCTCCTCTTCCTCGAGTAGGCGATCGAGAACGCCCCAGGTATAGGCCCCGAAGGAGCCGCCGCCTTGCAAGGCGAGCGACAGGCGCGGCCCCCTGCGCGGGCGCCTTGCAGGGCGAGAAGGTGGAACCGTCTCAGGGGGCGTGGGAGCGCGAGCTTGCGCGCCCATGACCTGCTTCAGGACGGGTGAGAGGAGTGCGCGAAGGACGCGGCCGAATTTCTGTGCGTTGTGCATTGCAGCATCATATGGGGTGCTCTACTGCGCTGCAAAACGCGGGTGAGATATTTTTTCAAAAAATCTAAGGAAACGACCCCCCGAAGACATCAAATTTTGGAATTACCCCCGGGAAACCCGCCCATTTGGGTGAATCGCGACATTAAGAAGCACGTGAAGCAGCGGGGTTATTTCGCCCGGAGGCTCAAACTTCGTTCTTGAGCTTCGGATCGACCGCGTCACGCAAGCCGTCGCCCAAGAGGTTCAAGGCGAAGACCACGATCAGGATAGCGACGCCAGGCGCCATGGCCAGCCAGGCCGAATCGAGAATGTTCTCGAAGCCTTCGCGGATCATGCCGCCCCAGGTGGGGGTCGGTGGCTTGAGGCCCAGGCCGATGAAGGCGAGGGAGGCTTCCGTGCGGATCGCATTTGCGAGCCAGAGCGAGCCCATCACCAAAATCTCAGGAAAGATGTTCGGCAGGATATGGACGCTGAGAATTCGCGTGTCGGAAAAGCCGAGCGACCGGCAGGCCTCGACGAAATCGCGTCCCTTCACCGCGATGGTCGGGGCGCGCGCGATGCGCGCGAAGGGCGGCACGGAGGTGAGCGCGATGGCCGCGATAATGTTCTGGATCGACGGCCCGAGCATGGCGACGATGATGAGCCCGAGGATCAAGGACGGGAAAGCGAGCAGCATGTCCATAATCTGCATCGTGATGGTGTCGAAGCGCCCGCCTCGCCAGCCGGCCAGCATGCCGATGAGCGTGCCGGCCGCCATGGCGATGAGGGTGGAGACGATGCCGATCACCAGCGAGATGCGCGCGCCGTAAACGAGGCGCGAGAACGTATCGCGGCCGTAATAGTCCGTGCCGAGAAGATGATCTGTACTCGGCGGTTTCAGTCGGTCGAGAACGTCCTGATCGAGCGGATCATGAGGGGCGATCAAGGGCGCGAAGATCGCGGCGGCCACCACGATCAGGAAGATGGCAAGCCCGATCCACGACGCTTTGTTGGTGTTGAAGGCGCGCAGCGTCGCCTGGAGCGCCGTCGAGGCCGGCGCCGGCGGCGCGGCTGGCGCAGTCTGGGCGACGATCTCGCTCATCCGAGCTTCACCCGAGGATCGGCGAACCCATAGGCGATGTCGACGAGAAGATTAACGAGCACCACCGCAAGCGTGTAGATCACCATCATCCCTTGCAGCATGGTGTAGTCTCGCTGATTCAAGGCGCCGACGATGAGCTTGCCGAGACCAGGCCGGCTGAAGACGATCTCGGTGAGCACCGAATTGCCGATCAGGATCGAGAGATAGAGCCCGACCACGGTGATGATCGGGATGAGGGCGTTGCGCAAGGCGTGCCGCCAGACCACCGAGCTCGCCGGCACGCCTTTGGCGCGCGCCGTGCGCACGTAATCCTCGGACAGGACCTCGAGCATGGCGGAGCGCGTGACGCGCGTGATGTAAGCGGCGCTGATGAGGCCGAGATTGATCGCCGGCAAGGTGATCGACTGGGTCCAGGCTGAGAGGCTTCCCGAGCGCGCCGAGATCACGGGGAACCAATGCACCTCGATGGCGAAGAGGAAGAGAAGGATGATGGCTGAAACGAAGGCCGGGAAGGAAAGGCCGAGCAACGAGGCGATGCGCGTCACGTAGTCGAAGAAGCGGTTGCGTCGCACCGCGGCCCAGACGCCGAGCGGCACGCCAAGCACGACGCCGAGCACGAGCGACACGAGGGTGAGCTCGATCGTCCAGGGCAGGACGCTCAGCACCTCGGACATCACCGGCCGTCCGCTCACCATGGACGTGCCCCAATCCCCCTTGACCGCGTTACCGAGGAATTCCGCGTATTGCGTCACGATCGGCTTGTTGAGGCCAAGCCGCTCATGCATGGCCTCGATCGCCTCGCGGCTTGCCTGATCACCGAGGATCACCTGAGCGGGATCGCCAGGCACGACGCGCACGATGACGAAGACGAGCGTCAGCACCGCGAACAAGGTCACGAAGGCAAAGCCGATGCGGCGAATGAGAAAGGCCGTCATGGCCGCATTTTCCCCGCTTTCCGGGAGAGACCGCGGCGGATCACGGAACGCGACCCGCGCAAGCCCAGGCCGAGGCGATGAAGCTGCGCGGGCCGTCCGGCGCGCCCCCCTCGTAGGCAGCGCGCACGCCCCGTTCGAGGATCGCCCTTTCGTTGGCGTCGAGCTTTTTAAAAAACGCTCCGGGAGGGCCTTCGCCTCCCGCGATCGGCTGCCAATAATCGGCAAAAGCGGAATAATTCATCCGAATCGTAAGGCTCGTGTCGATCACGTCGGCGAAGCCGCTCTCCACAAAAGCTGCACGCATCTCGCCCTTGCGGGACAGAGGCCGCGAATAGGCGCGCTTGCGTCCGTCCTCTCCGGCCGGGACGAGGCAGGCAGCCGTATCCCAGAACATGCGTTGCGCCAGGTAACCACCGCCGCCATCCCAGACGGCCGCACCCACGCGACCTCCGGGCTTCACGACGCGGCGCATCTCGGCGAGCGCGCGCTGCGACTCAGGCACGAAATGCAGAACGAGGAGCGAAAGCGCGCGATCGAAGCTCGCATCGCTGAAGGGTAACGCCGTCGCGTCCGCCTCCTCGAAACGGACCGAGGCGGCTTTCGGCTTGGCGCGCGCCGCATCGAGAAAGACGGGCGAATAATCGATGGCGGTAAGGCGAAGATCACGCGCCGCATCGAGCAGCGCGAAGGTGAGGCTTCCGGTGCCGCAACCGACATCGATGATGCTTTCGCCGTCCCGCACTCCCACGAAATCGATGAAAAGGGAGGCGAGCTCGCGGCTCCATCTTCCCATTATCTGCTCATATTGCGCGGCATCGACCGCGACGAATGTCGACGACATTCCCAGGTCCTCGCTCGCCTCGTGCGGTGCCGGCAACCCGGCCGGCGCCTTCGTTGTCTACCGCGGCTGACCCCGCGACCTCACTTCGTGAAATGCGTCTTTTCGGTAATCGGCGGCGCGAGGTTGAGCGAGCCCTTCAGGTCATAGCCAAGATCGAGATTGTCCTTCCAGGCCCAGAGCTGCAGCTGCTCATAGACCGGGATGCCGCAGACGGCCTTGATGATCTTATCCTGCGCCGTCTTCCACAGCTCCTTCTGCTTCACCGGATCGGTCTCGACGCGCGCCGCGCGAATCTCGGCATCGGCGACATTGCAATGGGAGAAATTCGTCACCGCTGTCGGCGTGCCGACGATCGAGGCCGAATCGTAGAACTGCGCGAGATAGACGTCCGCGATCGGAAAGCGCGCCGCCTGATAGTGCACGAGCGGAGAGAGATCCTTGCGGATCTGCGCATGATAGGTCGCGTGCTCCACCTCCTCGATATCGAGGTTGATGTTTGACTTCTTCAATTGTGCCTGGATCGCCTGCAGGAAGGTCTGCATGCCGGTGAGCGTCGTGTGGATCGACTTTATCGTGATCCCGTTGGGGTAGCCGGCATCCGCGAGCAGCGCTTTCGCCTTGGCGGGATCGTAAGGAAAGAGGGGCGCATGCTCGTCGGTGCCGAGATATCCGGACGGCACGACCGAAACCGCCTCGCGCGAA
>JAFAQA010000134.1 GCA_019246665.1 Hyphomicrobiales bacterium | reverse complement strand
CTCAATTTCGAGGCGACGCTTGCGCTTGCCGAGGCCGTCGATATTCCAGTCATCGCCTCGGGAGGCCTCTCTTCGATGCAGGACATCGAGCGCCTCGCCGAGCCTCGCGCCTCGTCGCTCGAAGGCGCCATCGTGGGCCGGGCGCTTCACGACGGGCGCATCGATGCGCGACGCGCGCTCGCCATGTTGCGAGGCAACGAGGCGCCCGTCCCAGGCGCCTGAACGGCCGGCGCGGTCGGGTCAAGCCGACTATGATGCGGGTAGGACGCATGCGCGATTCCCGCGGGTGCATCGATCCCGGCGGACCGTCACCATCCGTCGGACGAATCGATCGACCGTCTCGTTTCTGAAGCTGCGGTCAGGCCTATTCCGACATACCGGGGCCATTTGTCGGCACCGCACCACTAGACGGGCGCTCCCGGGCATGCGAACGGGCATCATGCTGAAAACCCGCATCATTCCTTGTCTCGACGTGAAAGACGGGCGTGTCGTGAAGGGCGTGCGCTTCGTCGACCTCGCCGATGCGGGCGATCCGGTCGAAGCCGCGCAGGCCTATGACGCCGCCGGAGCCGACGAAATGTGCTTTCTCGACATCACGGCAAGCCATGAGGGTCGCGGCATTCTGCTCGATGTCGTGGCGCGCACCGCGGAGGTCTGCTTCATGCCGCTCACCGTGGGCGGGGGCATGCGCACGCTCGACGACATTCGTGCGCTTCTTCTCGCCGGAGCCGACAAGGTCTCGATCAACACGGCTGCCGTGAAGGACCGCAAATTTGTGCAGGCGGCGGCGCAAAGATTTGGCGACCAGTGCATCACGGTGGCGATCGACGCGAAGCGCGTCAGCACGGCCGGCGAGTTGCCCCACTGGGAAATCTTCACTCATGGAGGCCGCCAGCCCACAGGCCTCGACGCGCTCGCCTTTGCCGAAGAGGTGGCGGCGCTTGGCGCAGGCGAGATCCTCCTCACCTCCATGGATCGCGATGGCTCGAGATCCGGCTACGACATCGCGCTCACCCGCGCCGTCGCCGACCGCGTTTCGGTGCCGGTGATCGCTTCGGGCGGGGTGGGCGCGCTCCAGCATCTTGTGGAAGGCGTGCGCGACGGCCATGCGAGCGCGGTGCTCGCGGCCTCGATCTTTCATTTTGGCGAATTCACCATCCCCGAGGCGAAGCAATATTTGCGCGATGCCGGCGTCGCGGTGAGGATGGATCGATGACGACGCGCTTCACGCTTGCGGATCTCGAACGCATCATCGCCGAGCGCTCCTCCGCCAGCCCGAACGCCTCCTGGACCGCGAAGCTTCTTGCCAAAGGACCGGCTCGCGTGGCGAAGAAGCTTGGCGAGGAGGCCATCGAGGCGGTGATTGCCGCGGTCGAGAACGACAAGGGCGCCTTGATCGGCGAGAGCGCAGATCTACTGTATCATCTCCTCGTCCTGCTTCGCGCGCGTGGCGTTTTGGTGCAAGATGTCCTCGACGAGCTCGAGCGCCGCAGCGCCCAATCCGGCCTCGCGGAGAAGGCGGCGCGCGACGAAGCTTGACGGCGCCCCGGCACGAAGAGTGCCGGAAGGACAGGATCTCTGAATGGACGAGCGTGCAGGGCAGTTTTCGGTGGGGGGCGTCTCGCCCTATCGCATCTTCAGCCGTGGCGAATGGGCGAAGCTGCGCGCCGATACGCCACTGACGCTGAACCTCGAGGATCTCGTCAAGCTGCAATCCTTGAACGACCCGATCTCGCTCGAGGAGGTGGCGGCGATCTATCTGCCCCTGTCACGCCTTCTCTCCTTGTATGTTGCCGCGACGCAGGGTCTCTTCAAGGCGACGCAGCGCTTCCTCATGGCCGAGGATGGCAAGATGCCCTACGTCATCGGGCTCGCGGGCTCGGTTTCGGTCGGCAAATCGACG
The DNA here is from genome assembly GCA_019246665.1 of Hyphomicrobiales bacterium. GTDB lineage: Bacteria > Pseudomonadota > Alphaproteobacteria > Rhizobiales > Beijerinckiaceae > GAS188. The sequence goes on along the minus strand of JAFAQA010000134.1, from coordinate 34,948 downwards.
ATGGCCAGGGTCCTCACCACGCTCTTGTCGCGCTGGCCGAACACGCCGAAAGTCCAGCTTGTCACCACCGACGGCTTCCTCTTGCCGAATGCCGAGCTCAATGCGCGCGGCATCATGAACAAGAAGGGCTTTCCCGAGAGCTACGACACGCCGGCGCTGTTGCGGTTTTTGAGCGACGTCAAGGCCGGCAAGCGCAAGGTGCGCGCGCCCGTTTACTCGCACCTCGTCTACGATGTCGTGCCGGGCGAGGAAACGATTGTCGACCGGCCCGATATTCTCATTCTCGAAGGGCTCAACGTGCTCGAGCCGGTGCGGCTGCCGAAGGAAGGATCGGCCATCCCGTTCGTCTCGGATTTCTTCGACTTCTCGATCTATCTCGATGCCGATGAGGACGATCTCTACACCTGGTATGTCGAGCGCTTCATGCGGCTCCGGGAGACGGCTTTCCGCGATCCGCGCTCCTTTTTCCGGCGGTTTGCCGAGCTTTCCGAAGAGCAGGCGCGCGAGACCGCCGAGGACATCTGGCGCAGCATCAATCTCCTGAACCTTCGTGAGAACATCCTGCCGACCCGCCAGCGCGCCGATCTCATCTTGCGCAAGGGGGCGGCGCACGAGATCGTGGAAGTCGCGTTGCGCCGGCTATAGATTAGCTGCCTATTGAGCGCAAGCCGTTTGCAAACGGTCCGCAACGCGATTTAAAGGGCGTTTTTACAATTACATCCCAGGTTCGAGGCTTACATAGTAAATCCGCTCAGGCGCAAATGCGAAATCACATTATCCGGTTAATCAAATTAAATAGCCAGCCACATAAAATATCCGCGAAGAGTGATTTGCTCTGACCCTTGCGACCAGGTGCTCGATCGTGGCGTGCCCCAACCAAAGATCAGTGAATGCAGGTGAATGCAGATCTGCCTGCTGAGGGACGCATTGCCTTGAGGCCCAATCTGGACTATATCCAGATCTGGACCATCACATGAAAACCCGCCGAGCCTTATCTTCCCATGATGCCGCCCAACGAGCGAGCGGGGCCTCTTTCGCATCAGCCAATCGTCGGCGCCTCAGCGCGCCCGCGCTGCGGACCTTCCTCGCCATCGCGGATCTGTGGGGCTTGAGCGAAGAGCAGCGGCTTTTAGTTTTGGGCCTTCCCTCGCGCTCAACTTATTACAATTGGTGCCGTCTCGCCCGGGAACACGGGTCATTCACCTTGAGCGTCGATACATTGACGCGCATTTCAGCGGTGTTCGGAATTCACCAGGCGCTCGGCATATTGTATCCAAATGAGCGGCTTGGCGTCGCTTGGCTAAGAGGTCCGCATAACGCGCCCGTCTTTGGCGGGCGATCTCCGCTCGATCTCGTGACGAGCGGCTCGCAGGACGCTCTGTTGACCGTGCGCCGTTTCCTCGATGGCGCGCGGGGCGGCCAATACATGCCGCCGAATTCGCTGGACATCGACTTCCTGCCTTACGAGGACAATGAGCTGGTGTTTCGGTGACGGATGCATACGCGGCGGCGCCGCTGCCGGCTTTCCGACTGATACCTTCGCAATTTCCTCCGATCGGACTTTTCGACTCAGTCTCCATGGCGGCTGATTTGGCAGCCGTCATGGAACTCGTCGGGTGGACGAACGACCGCTTTGTCGCCGATCGGATCGCGCGCTTACCGCGATCGGAATGGGCCTATGGCAGGCCAAACTCCAGCATCGTGATGGGGGCGTTTTTGCATGTTCCGCCGGGAGGCATGCGCTTCAATGGTGCCGAGCTTGGGGCATGGTATGCGGCCGATGATCTGCGCACCTCGGCGGCCGAGGTCGGTCATCATCTCAGGCGCGAAACCCTGGCGCGCGCCCTCCCTTCCATGAGTCGCCGGTATCGCGCCTATTCCGCCACTCTATTGGGAGAATATCTCGACATCCGAGGCCAGCAGCTCGCCCGCGCCGACATCTACGCCTCGGACCGATACGACGCCTCTCAGATGCTTGGGGAAAAGATGCGAGCCTCTGGAGGCGCCGGCATCCTCTACGACAGCCTGAGGCGGCGCCATGGGCAAAACGTCGCCGCTCACCGTCCGCTCAACATCACGGAGATCGTCCAGACGGATCATTTCGAAATAACGGTCTCGGTCGCGATCCGGACCATCGAGGTCCGCAAGCTGACGGCCACTTGATCACCCCGCAAGTCCTTCCTGCTCGGCAAGCTCCTTCAAGCTCCGTTGCGGACGCGCGCCGATATGCTGGATCACCTCCGCGGCTGCAAGCGTGCCTAGCCGCAGGCACTCCTTTTCAGGAAAGCCACGCGCCAACCCGAACAGAAAGCCGCCCGCGAAGAGATCGCCGGCTCCCGTGGTGTCGACGAGCCGCTCGATCGGAAAGGCCGGCACGGCGACCGTATCCTCACGCGTGACGGTCATCGCGCCGTTAGCGCCGCGCGTGACGACGCCGAGCGCGCCCATATCGCGCAAAGCCGCCACGGCCGTCTCAAAATCCTCGGTCGTAAATAGGCTTTTCAATTCATGTTCGTTGGCAAATAGAATGTCCACGACGCGTGAACGAAGGAGCTCCATGAATTCGTCGCGATAGCGATCGACGCAAAACGCATCGGAAAGCGTCAGAGCCACTTTTCGACCCGCCCCATGAGCAATCTCCGCGGCTTTGCGGAAGGCCTCCTTGGCGAGCGGGGGATCCCAAAGATATCCTTCGAGGTAGATGAAGGCGCTCATTGTGACGGCCCTCTCGGCCACATCGTCGGGGCCAAGGCCTTGGCAGGCGCCAAGGTAGGTGTTCATGGTCCGCTCGCCGTCCGGCGTGACCATGATGAAGGACCTTGCGGTCGCCGGTCCTGATGTCGCCGGCAACGTCTCGAAATCGACGCCGAAAGCGCGGATATTCTGGGCGAAGAGCTCGCCGAGCGTGTCTTGGCGAACCTTCCCGATGAAAGCGGCGCGGCCTCCCAGGGATGCGACGCCGGATGCGGTGTTCGCGGCGCAGCCGCCCGAGATGATCTCGGCAGGCCCCATTGACTGAAAAAGCGCTTCGGCGCGCGCCTCCTCGATGAGGGTCATCGCGCCTTTGTTGAGTTTGTGCTTCGCCAGAAAATCATCCTCGGTGCGGGCAATCACATCGACGATGGCATTGCCGAGGCCCAGGACATCGTAGCGCGTTTCGGTCATCATCCATTTCCGGCTCGAGGAAGATCACGGACGAGGGGCCCGCGCGACGCAGCCTCTCGCATTCGGGCTCTAAGGGGTCAAGTCGAGGCGGCCGAACGCATGAGTCCAGAGCATGATCCGCAAAAGTGGCCCCACTTTTGCGATAAGATCATGCGGAAAAACAAAAAGATAACCCGACGCTACTGATCTCATCGAAGCGCCACGCCTTCCCAGGGACCACTTTTGCGGTTCATGATCGAGTGGCTCGCGTGGCGCGAATGCGCAAGATGAGCGCGCCCGCCCCGCCAAGTCCTGCGCCTGCTTCCGTAAAGCCGATGACGAGCGGTCGCAAATCCGGCATGGCGAGCCAAAGCGGCACGGCACGACGCAGCACACCACGTTCGCCGGCAAACGAGAATGTCATGCCGCCCTTTCCCGTGATGACGATCGCGGTTTTCTTACCCCTCGCTTGGCAATCGTGCAGAAAGGCGGAAAGTCGCCGTCGCGCCTCCTCTTGGCGCAATCCGTGCAGATCGATCACGGCGCCTGGCGCCGTCCTGCCGCGGCGCAGGCGCTGCAGAAGCCGGCGCTCGAGCGTCACGAGCGGCGCTTGCGGAGCTTCGCTGGCGGCAGGGCGCTCCGGAACTCGCCGGCCCCGAGGCGTCTCGCGCTCCGGTTCGGAAGCGCTTGCCGCGCCGTCGCTCGGCGGCAGCGAGGGCTCCGCTGTCACTTTGGGCATGGCTCTGCCTCGCAGCGGCTTGGCGCTGCGTGCGACTTCGGCCCAAAGGCGCAGATCTTCTTCGGTGAGTTGGCCTCGCACGCGACGACGCGAGTTGCGACTGCGCGCCGTCATGATCGGACCGGCGCCTCGCCGCGTGGCAACAGCACGAAGAGGCGGCCATGATGCCGCTGGCGGCCCGCGAGGCTCCCGGCCCCCGCGCCGCTTCCGACGAAAATGTCGATGCGGCCGGCCCCGACGATCGCCGTTCCCGTGTCCTGAGCGATCATGAGCCTTTGCCACCGATCCCGTCCGCCATCATCCGGCAGAGGTCGTTCGACATCGACCCAAAAGGGCAGGCCATAAGACCACATGCCGCGATCGACCGCGAGGGAGCGGCCGGGCGTCAAAGGAATATCGGCGCCCCCGACGGGACCGCTGCTTTCCCCGAGGCCGTCCGCGATGGCGAAGAATACGTAAGAGCGGTTGCGACGCATGACGGATTCGGCCTTCCGCGGATGGGCGCGCAGCCAGTTCGTCAGCGCTTCAAGCGACATTTCGTGAGAGGCGATCGCGCGCTCTTCGATCAGCAGCCTGCCGATCGATGTGTAAGGCCAGCCATTGCGGCCGTCATATCGGAGCCGAATCCGACGCCCATCCTTAAGCTTCACCTGAGCCGAGCCTTGCACCTGAATAATGAAGACCTCGACGTGATCCTTGAGCCAGACGAGCTCGAGCCCTTGCCCAGCGAGTGCACCGGCGTCGATCGCGGCGCGGTCGGGAAAGGGCTGGAGTCGTCCTCCCACGCGGCGCGCGCTCGTGAGAGGCACATCGCAACCTTTGAGGTGTTCGCCGCGAGCGAGCGTCACAAGATCGACGGGGCGCGCCAGAATGGGAGCCTGGAAGCTGGCGCTTTGCTCGCTCGAACCCTCGGTCACGGGCTCGAAATAGCCGGTGAAGAACGCCCCTTCCGGCCCGCTTGGTTCGGCGTCCGGAAAAATCTCGAAAGGCGCGAACTGCCTCTCGAAGAAAGCGCGAGCCTCGACGGCGCTGCGTGGGTTTTCGGAAAGCGCGGCTCTGCCGATCGCGACGAGCGATGCGCTTGGCGCCCGGGCGGAGCGCAACGGCGCCCGCCCCTCGACGATCGCGGCCGCACCGGCCTTGAAAACAGCGAAGGCGGCGAGAGCGTCGTCCGCCGCCCAATTGCGAAGCTCATGGAAAGCCGCAGGCCGAAAATCCCGCGACTGCGTCATCGCCAAAACGCCGATTTCTTCACGGCCACGTTTCGCCGATGCCGAAATCGACTCGAGCTCAGCGGGTGTCGAAGAATGCAGGTCTCGGCGCGGGCTCAATGCGTCGTTTCGGTCGCGACGAGCTGCCAATTCGGATCGGAGGAGCGCGTATCGCGGGAGAACGTCCAGACATCGGTGACGTCGACGACCTTGTCGGGGCTGCCATCGACCACTTTTCCGTCACGATCTCGGGTGGCGGTGATCAGCTTGGAAAGGAAGCGCACCGTCACTTGCGCAACCATGTCCTTCACCTGCGCATCGACAATCTTGGCATCATCGATCGAGACGAGTGTCATGTCGACCTTTTCGCCGCGGGCTTCGCGATCGGAGATGGCCTTGGAGAATCCTTCCAGCACCTCGGGCGAGAGGAGATCCCGCAGCCTTTTGCGATCCCCCTTTGCGAATGAGGTCACCGTGAGCTCGTAAGCCCCGCGGGCTCCCGCCAAGAAGGCGCCAGGATCAAACCCGCGGGAAGCGGCATCCACTGCATCGAGGCTGAGCGCAAGTGGCGTGTCCGCTTCGGCATAACCCTTCCAGCGATCCGGATTCTGATTTGGCTCGGGGCGTGATCCGCGGTCATTTGCGACCGTCGACATCGGAATCACATTACCGGGCTGGCCGACCGTGTCACGGCGGAAAGGTGCGGGGGCAGCTTGATTGCGCGGCGGAGCGTCCCGCTGTGGACGCTGGCCAAGAACAGATCGAAGCCGCAGCACGATGAAAACCGCGACCGCAAGAAAAAACACCGTGGTGGCGTCGAATGAATCGAACATGGGTCTTCAGCCTTCTTCCGCCCCAAGCTCATGCCCACGAATTTGGGGCAGAAACAAGAGGAATGAAGCCCCGACGCGCTTTGGCCTTCAAATTTCTGACGAAACATCGTTTTCGCCGCGAACTGCAAGTCCTAAAAGCGCGCCCTTTCCTTTTCGGCACCCCTCGGTTTTCGTCAAAAATCCGTCGCGATCCCCTTCACCTCCCAGTCCCCATAGCGAACAGGATCCAACCCCCCGCGCCCGAAGCGCTCATGTTTGCCTGCCTCGTCTACTTGCAATGGTGAGCTTCGCCTTTCGAGAATGCGCTCCTGAGCTTCCGCCAAGGCGCGCCTTGCGGCCTCGCGCCGGCGTTCGCGCACCGACTCGGCGGTTTTGGCTTCATTCTGCGGTTCGGGCACTCCGGCCGAGGCGGTATCCCCGAGAAGCGCTCGAGCCTCCTTCGGCGTGGATTTTGTCGCAACAGTCATGTTGCACATGTTCTCGGCCCCTCCCACCAGATGTGTTTTTTGCCCATCAAACGCAAGCCTCTCGGTAGCCGGGCCGGCCTTTGGCCTTTCCGGCTTGGGAAGGCGAGACCGCGCAAAGGCGTTTCGCGAAGGTGTTTTTCATCACCACCCCCCGGTCGGACATGCGCTCGCCTCGAAACCTTGGGCAGGACCGTGGAAAGGCCGTCCTTGGCTTGTGCTATGCCAGGCGATACGACAGTCAAGGCGTGATTCTGGAGGACGGGAAGTGTGGGTGATGGTTCTCCCTCCGGCAAACGTTCCCCACTCGTCAGAAAGGACCGAAGCAGAACTCTATGTCCATTAAAATGTGTTGCCTTCAAATCAAGTCAGCAGTTTCCAGCATATCTTTTGGTTTTTTGCAGGATCTTATCGCAAAGGGGTCAGTTTTGCGGATCGTGCCTTAAGGATCGCGCGCATAACGGATCGGAGCGGGATATCGGGATCCGGGTGGCTTCGCCCGGGACGGATCCGGCGTCGATAGAACGTCTCCGAAGTATGATTCCCATCCCCTGGTGAAATCTGCCACATAGTCGAAGGGGCGGGGGGGACGCCTTTTCTGAAGAAGAGGCATTTTGTCGGGCGAAATTCTTACAACGATCGACGAAGGAGCGAGGGTGGCTGGATCGCGGTGGCGAACGACGGCAATGGGCCGCGCCTGGGTTCGCACCGGCGCGGCCTTGCGTGCCTTGCCGGCGGCGCTTTCCGTTTCGGCGCTTCGGATGCCGAAGCGGCTCATCATCGCGCCTCCTGACCCGCGCACCCATGATCCGACGGTCGCGGAGGATATCCTTGCCGGCTTCTTCGTGTTCGCCGGCAAGGTCGTGCATGCGCAGGGACAATCCCCCTTCGAGATGGCGCCTCCGTCTGCCCAGTGGGAGAACCTGCTGAACGGTTTCGGCTGGCTTCGCCATTTGCGCGTGGCCGAAAGCCCGATGGCGCGGACGCAGGCGCGCACCCTCATCACCGATTTTCTCCGGATACGCAGGAACAATGGAGATGCCGCCTGGGCCGCCCCCGTGGCGGCGCGACGCCTCTTGTCCTGGATCAGCGCCTCGCCCTACCTCCTCGAGGGTGCCGACCTGGCATTCTATCGGCGCTTCATGAGGGCCATCGCTCAACATGCCCGTCACCTCATCGTCGGGGTAAGGGGCGGCTTTCCGGTCGAGGAGCGATTCCTTCCCGCGATCGCGCTGTGTGCCTTGGTGCTTTCCTCCGATGCCAGACCGAGACTTCTGCGCCTGGCAAACCGCGCCCTGACGGCTGAGATCAGGCGATGCATCCTCGAGGACGGCGGCCATATCAGCAGATCGCCGCGGGCGGTCGTCGATTTCCTCCTCGACCTTTTGCCGCTCCGCCACCTCTTCCTCGCCAAGAATGAGACGCCGCCTGAGCTTCTGCAACGGACGCTCGGTCGCAGCCTTGCGCTCTTGCGCCTGCTTCGCCTCGGGGATGGCACTCTCGGCCTGTTTCATGGCACGGGCTACATGCCGGCCGATTCATTGGCCATCGTGTTTCGCTACGAGCAGGCTGCGGGCGAGCCGCTTCTCAGCGCCCCGGCTTCGGGTTACGAGCGGCTGGCGGCCGGCACGACCGCGTTGCTCATGGATGTCGGCGGCCCGCCCCCTTTCGATTTTTCTCGGGCGGCGCATGCGAGCGCGCTCGCCTTCGAGTTCTCGGATGGGCCATGGCGCGTCGTCGTGAATTGTGGCGCGCCGCTCACCGGTTCGAGCGCCGCGCGCGAGGCAGCGCGCCACACGGCGGCTCACTCGAGCCTCGTGCTCGCCGATACTTCTTCATGCCAGTTCGAAACGCGGAATGTGCGAACCGAATTGGGGGCGGCCATCGTCGATGCCCCGGGGGCGCCCAAGGTCCTGCGCGAGGAAAGCGAGGCTGGAACCCGGTTGACCGCGATGCATCAGGGCTATGCGCGCCGTTTCGGCCTCTTGCACGAACGCGGCATCGCCTTGAGCCCTGACGGCTCGACCGTGCACGGCCTCGACGCCGTCCTCGATGCCGATCCCAAGCGCCCCGCGGGCGCGCTGCCCTTCGCGCTCCGCTTTCACCTCCATCCCGGTGTCCATGCGACGCCGGAGCCCGGGGATGGCGCCGTCAGGCTCGATCTGCCGAGCGGCGCGTGCTGGCGATTCGAGGTCGCCGGCCAGCACCCGGTGCTCGAAGAGAGCATCTTCTATGCCGCGGCCGACGGCGCCGGACGAACCCTGCAAATCGTCGTCGAAGCTCAATCATCGGTGACGCGCGAGATCGCCTGGCGCTTCACTCGCATCCGGGAAGGTCACGGGCACAAATCCGCAGCCGCCAACGCTCACGACATGCCAGCGAGCGGACCTCGGCAGCCATGATCTCTGAGCGAGAACCTGTGTCGAGGGGCTGGCATCTCGCGAGAGGCCCTCGGCCTTTTCGCGCGGGACGGGTCGTCGCTTTTTTGTCGTCTTTCCTTGCTTCGTGATATCGCGGCGCAGTTCATCGCTCAGGACCGCCTCATGGCTTCTGATCTCCGCCGCGTGACGCGCGCCCTTCTTTCGGTTTCGGACAAGACAGGGCTCGTCACGCTTGCGCGCTCGCTTGCCGCTCGAGGAGTGGCGCTGATCTCGACAGGCGGCACCGCCAAGGCGCTGAAGGACAGCGGCTTCGAGGTCATGGATGTGGCGGAGCTCACGGGCTTTCCCGAAATGATGGACGGTCGCCTCAAGACTTTGCATCCCAAGGTGCATGGTGGGCTCCTCGCCATAAGAGAGAATCCGGAGCATGAGGCCGCGATGCTCGCCCACGGGATCGCGGCCATCGATCTGCTCATTGTCAATCTTTATCCATTCGAAGAGATGCTCGGCCGGTCGGCTCCTTTCGAAGCCTGCGTCGAAAACATCGACATCGGTGGGCCCGCCATGATTCGCGGCGCCGCGAAGAACCACGCCGATGTGGCGGTGGTCGTCGATCCTGGCGACTATGCGGAAGTTTCCGCCGAGCTCGATGCCCATGAGGGAGCAACGACGCTCACCTTGCGTCGGCGCCTCGCAGCCAAGGCCTATGCGAGGACGGCGGCCTATGACGCCGCGATCTCGAATTGGCTGTTGCGCGAGACCGGCGTCGAGGCGCCGCGTGCCTACGCGCTCGGCGGCCTTTTGGCGCAAGCGCTGCGCTATGGCGAGAACCCTCACCAAAAGGCGGGCTTCTATCGCCTGGCCGAGCCGCGCTTCGGTGTCGCGACGGCGCGCCAGGTCCAGGGCAAGGAGCTCTCCTACAACAACATCAACGATATGGACGCCGCAATCGAGTGCGTCGCCGAATTCAATCCCGAGCGTCCGGCCTGCGTCATCGTCAAGCACGCTAATCCCTGCGGCGTCGCGATCGCAAACGATCTTGTCGATGCCTATCGCAAGGCGCTTCGCTGCGACCCGACCTCCGCTTTCGGCGGTATCGTCGCGGTCAATCGCAAGCTCGACATTGCGTCCGCCACTGCGATCGCCGGCATCTTCACTGAAGTCGTGGTGGCGCCGGAGGCGGACGAGGAGGCGCTCGGCGTCTTTGCGGCGAAGAAGAATTTGCGCCTTCTGCTCACCGGAGGCTTGCCTGACGCCGCGGCGCCTGGCCTTGCGGTTCGCACCGTCGGCGGCGGCTTCCTGGTTCAATCGCGTGACGCGGCGGTTCTCGGCGAACGCGAGTTGAAGACGGTCACGCGACGCGCCCCGACGCAAGCCGAGCTCGACGATCTCAAATTTGCCTGGCGCGTCTGCAAGCACGTCAAGTCGAACGCCATCGTCTATGCGAAGGATGGGGCAAGCGTCGGCATCGGAGCGGGCCAGATGAGCCGGGTCGACGCGGCACGGATCGCGGCCTGGAAGGCGGCCGAAGCCGCCAAGGCCGCGGGAGTTGACGAGAGCTTCGCCAAAGGCGCCGTCGTCGCTTCCGACGCGTTCTTCCCCTTTCCGGATGGGCTTCTCGCCGCGATCGAGGCCGGCGCCACGGCGGTCATTCAGCCCGGAGGATCGGTGCGCGACCAAGATGTGATCGCGGCGGCCGATGAGGCCGGCATCGCCATGGTCTTCACCGGCGTGCGTCACTTCCGTCATTAGAACCCGTTGCGTTTAGATGAGATCAGTAGAGTTAGGCGCTACGCTTGTGAGACCCCCCGAGCTTCGCTAATTAGCGCATTGTGCAAAAAGCGGAGATGCCGGCATGACGGACAATGGCACTTTCACCATCGACGAGCTCAACCTGGCTCTTCGCCTCATGCGCCGCTTGCTGTTGCGGGTCTTTGCGATCAGCACGCTCGGAATCGTGGCGGCGATTGCCTTCGCCTGGATCGTCCGGCAAATCACCCCCTACGGGTTCCACTTTGCCGGTTTCAGCTCGGATGACCTCGGAATGATAGTGGTGGTCGTACTCGTCATCGCCGAGATCTTTTCGGATGGTCGAAAGGTCGGCCGTGTCATGCGCGACCCCATGATGATGCGAATGCCAGTGCTCCTCATGATGTCGATGGGGACGACCGTCGCACGGAAGGCCGCGGAGCTGGGGATGAAGCCAGGCCCTTTCTTCGGCCCTCTGCGACCGATATTGAAACGAGGCTAGAGCATGCTCCGCAAAAGTGGCCCCCTTTTGCGATAAGATCACGCGGAAACAAAAAAATATAACGACAGAGCAGCCAACGACGTGCCGTTTTGCAAAAACGGTCAGCGCTTCTCCTCGTTAAAGGACAGGATATGGAATATCGCAGCCTTGGCCGCAGCGGCCTGAAAGTGTCTCCTCTGTGCCTCGGCACGATGATGTTCGGAGCGCAGACGGATGAGGCGACGGCGCAGCGCATCATCGCGCGTGCCGGCGATCAGGGCATCAACTTCATCGACACCGCCGATGCCTATGCGGAAGGCCGCTCGGAGGAGATCGTCGGGCGTGCGCTCAAGGGCCGGCGTGACGACTGGATCGTTGCCACCAAGCTCGGCAATCCGATCGGCACGCGTCTTGGAGATGGCGGCCTTTCGCGTCATTGGATGATGCGTGCGGCCGAAGCAAGCCTGCGGCGCCTCGGCATCGAATTCATCGACATCTACTACTTCCACAAGGAGGATTACGAGACGCCGCTTTCCGAATCGGTGCATGCCGTCGCCGATCTCATTCGCCAAGGGAAAGTGAGGCATTTCGGCGTGTCCAACTTCCGCTCTTGGCGAATCGCGGAAATCTGCCGGCTTTGCGACGAGATGGGCATCGACCGTCCGGTCGTGAGCCAACCTTATTACAACGCGATGAACCGCATGCCCGAAACCGAACACCTTCCGGCTTGCGGCTTTTACGGACTCGGCGTCGTGCCCTATAGCCCGTTGGCGCGCGGTGTGCTCACCGGGAAATACGTGCCCGATGCGGAGCCCGTCGAAGGCTCGCGCGCCGCGCGGCGCGATCAACGCATGATGCAAAGCGAATGGCGCTCGGAATCCTTACGCTTCGCGCAGGAGATCAAGGCGCATGCGCAAGCACGTGGCATCGGCGCGGGCGAGTTCGCGGTCGCGTGGCTGTTGAACAACAAGCTCGTCACCTCGGTGATTGCCGGGCCGCGCACCGAGGCCCAATGGGAGGATTATCCGAAGGCGCTAGCCTATCGCTTCACGGCCGAGGACGAGGCCTTCATCGACCGCCTCGTCACACCCGGCCATCCCTCGACGCCCGGCTATAACGATCCGGCCTACCCGATCGAAGGACGGCTGGCGCGCACTGCGAGCTGAGCGCGAATAGGCGTGAGCAGCGGCGTTGGTCGTCCCGCTCACCTCTTCCTTGAACCCTCAGCGCGCAAGATCGTCGAGAAGCCCCGCCGCGACCGTGAGCCGTGCGATGGAAGGAGGCGAGGCGGCAAGCAGGACGAGGCGCTCGCGGGCGCGCGCCACGTTCGCATCCGCGGCAAGAAACGCATCAAGCGCGCTGCCGGGCGCCTCCTCGCTCGCGTGCAGCGCCACGATCTTGGCGGTGATGCCGCGATGGGCCGCGCCGATGGTGGCGACCGCACGGTCTCGCGCGAGCCGATCATAGGCGTCGGCGAGCGGCATCCTGCCCGCGGCCGCAACCAAGGCACCGATCCCAAGCATGTCGTCGATGCCGAAATGGGCCATGGCCACGGCGTCGATCGGCTTGCCGCTCGTGCCCGCGATGACGACGATGTCGGGAGCGCTCGAGAGCGAGGCGAGATCCGCAAGAGCGTGCGCCAAAGGCTCGGGCGCGCCGATTTGCACAAGCTCGGCCCGGCGCGCGGCGCGGGCCGCTGCGGCCGCCGGCCCCAAGCTCGGATCGAGGGCCGCCGAAACCGCACCGATTCCGGCTCTGAAGGTTGCGACCGTCTCGGTGAGGGAGCCAGCCGTCAATCTCGCATTGCGCATGAACCAGGCGAGCTGCGACAGCACCACGTCCTGCACATTGCGATAGAGCGCCAATTGCGCGTCGCCTCGCAGCTTGCCATCGAGCGCGTCGATTGCCGTGTTGAGCTCGAGGAGGCCGAAGGAGTCTCGCACCGCCGCGTAAGCTCGCGTCATCAAGGCGGGATCGAGGCCCGTTTCACCGGCAAGCCTCGCCGCCACGGTCGGGCCGGCACGGTTGATCACGGCGTTCGACAATTGCGTTGCGATGATCTCGCGACGCAGTCGATGCCCTTTGATGTCGTCGGAAAAGCTCTCGCGCATCGCATTCGGGAAGTAGCGTGTGAGCTCGCCCTCGAAATACGGGTCGTCCGGCACATCGCTCGCGCGGAGATGATCGTCGAGCGAGAGCTTCGCATAAGCGAGAAGCACCGAGAGCTCGGGGCGGGTCAGGCCCTCGCCGCGTTTTGCGCGTTCTTCGAGCGCCTCGTCGCCAGGCAGGAACTCGACCGAACGATCGAGCCGCCCCTCGGCCTCGAGCATGCGCATCAGGCCCGCGGCGAACGTCACATCCTCGAGGCCGCGCCGCTCGGCAAGCGAAAGCGCAAGTGACTGCAGGTAATTGTTGCGCAATACGAGGGCCGCCACATCCTCGGTCATCTCGGCCAACAGGGTGTCGCGCCCCGCCAGGGTCAGACGCTCGTCCCTGATCGCGCTCGCCAGCGCGATCTTGAAGTTCACCTCGACGTCCGACGTGTTGACGCCGGCGGAGTTGTCGATCGCGTCGGTGTTGAGGCGCACGCCCGCGCGCGCCGCTTCGATCCGGCCTCGTTGCGTGACGCCGAGATTGGCGCCCTCGCCGATGACCTTCGCGCGCACTTGCGAGCCGATGATGCGAATGGCGTCATTCGCGCGGTCGCCGACCTCGGCATCGCTCTCATGGGCCGAACGCACATAAGTGCCGATGCCGCCGAACCAGAGGAGATCGACGCGCGCCTTCAAGATCGCGGTGATCACCTCGAAGGGAGTGGCCTCGCGTTTATCGAGGTCGAGCACTTCACGCATCTGCGGCGAGAGCGGGATCGCCTTCAGCGAGCGCGAGTAGACGCCTCCGCCCGCCGAAATGATCGAGGTGTCGTAGTCCTTCCAGCTCGAGCGCGGCAAATCGAAGAGCCGTTTACGCTCCGCGAAAGCGCGCTCCGTTTCCGGCGTCGGATCGAGAAAGATGTCGCGGTGGTCGAAGGCCGCGACGAGCCGGATGTGCGGGGATAGCAACATGCCGTTGCCGAACACGTCACCCGACATGTCGCCGACGCCACACACCGTGAAGGGCGTGGTCTGAATGTCGATGTCGATCTCACGGAAATGGCGCTTCACGGCTTCCCAGGCGCCGCGCGCCGTGATCCCCATTTTCTTGTGGTCGTAGCCTTGGCTGCCGCCGGACGCGAAGGCGTCGCCGAGCCAGTGGTGCTTTGCTTCGGAAATCGCATTCGCCGTATCCGAGAAGGTCGCTGTGCCTTTGTCGGCCGCAACGACGAGATAGGGGTCGTCGCCGTCGAAGAAGAGCGTCGCCGGCGGATGCACGATGCCGCTTGCGTCGATATTGTCCGTGATGTCGAGAAGCGTGGAGATGAACAGCTTGTAGCTCTGCGTGCCTTCGGCGAGCCAGGCGTCCCGCTGCGTTTGCGGCGGCAGGCGCTTGGGGAAGAACCCCCCCTTCGCGCCCACCGGGACGATCACCGCGTTCTTCACTTGTTGTGCCTTGACGAGACCGAGCACTTCGGTGCGGAAATCCTGAGGGCGGTCCGACCATCGAATGCCGCCGCGCGCCACGCGCCCGAAGCGCAAATGCACGGCCTCGACGCGCGGCGAATAGACAAACACCTCGAACAAGGGGTGCGGCAGGGGCAGCCCTTCGATTTTGTCGCTCTCGAATTTGAAGGCCATCGCTTCACGTCGGTGCCCGCCGGCGTCGCGCTGGAAGAAATTGGTCCGAACCATCGCGTCGATCAGATTGAGGTAGCGCGAAAGGATGCGATCATCATCGAGGCTCGTGACCTCCTTGAGCTTCTCGGTGATCACGTCGCGTGTCGCGGCTTCGGCCTGCGCGCGTCGCTCCTCCTCGAGTTCAGGATTGAAGCGCGCGTAGAACAAGGTGACGAGCGCGGCGGCAATTTCCGCGTGACGCACCAAGGCTTGTGCCATATAGCCCTGGGTGTAGCGGATCGTCGCCTGTTGCAGATAGCGCGACAAGGCGCGCACCAAGGCGACGTCCCGCCAAGCGAGCCCGGCCGAGGGGACCAGCGCGTCGAAGGAATCGCTCTCGGTGTTGCCCTCGCCAAGGGCGATCAAGGCCTCCTCGAGGCGCGGAGCGAGCGCACGCGCCTCGATCTCCGCCCCGTCGGCGCGGCGCACCGTCATGTCATGCAGGAAGACCGGCCTGCCACCTGCGGGCGCGATGGTGTAGCTCGATTCGTCGATCACCTCGAAGCCGAAATTTTCGAGAATCGGCACGCGTTGCGACAGCGAGACCGATCGACCTCGCGTGTAGAGCTTCAAGGAAGCAAGATAATCATCCCCGACATGCGGGATGAGCCGCACGGCACGTGCGCCTTCCTCGCCCAAGCCCTCGACGATGGCGATGTCGTTGAGCGCCGCCTCGGCGCCATAAGCGGCCCGATACGCGGGTCCGAAGGCCTCGAGATAGCGTTCGAGTGCTCCGGCACCGGGATGGTCCGGCGTGAGGCCGATCGTGGCGCTGCGCAACTCGTCGACCCAATTGCGCACGATCGCGGCAATGCCGGCCTCGAGCGAAGCGCGTGGCACGTCCGGCGTTTCCCCGCCATCTCGGCCGACGATGAAATGCGTGCGGGCGAGGGGGCCATCCGGATATGCCGGATAGGCGGCGGAAAGCCGACCCGCATAGAGATGGGCCAGAAAAGCGCCGACCTTCTGGCGAATGGCGGAGTCGTAGCGGTCCTTCGGAATAAACACGAGGATCGAGACGAATCGGTTGAAGCGGTCGAGCCGTGCGAGCGCCCGGATGCGAGGCCGCTCCGAGAGCGTCAGGATTTCGGAAACGAAGTGGTAGAGCGTCTCGACATCGATCTGGAAGAGCTCGTCGCGAGGATAGATTTCGAGCACGTTCTTGAGCGCGCGTCCCGCATAGCTCGACGGATCAAGCGCGGCGCGGGCCAGCACGGCCTCGGCCTTGCGACGCAGATACGGCACCGCGGCGACCGGGCTGTCATAGGCGTTGGCCGTGAACAAACCGACGATGCGCAATTCGCCCTGGCAAACCCCTTCGGGCGAGTAGAGCTTGAGGCCGACATAATCCATATGCACGCGACGATGCACGCGTGACTTGATGTTCGCCTTGGTGACAATGACCGGTGTCGGCTCCGCGAGGAAGGTCCGCACTTCGGGCGTCACGTTGACGAATTCCTTGCCTTGCCGAAGTACTTTGAGGTCGGGATCGCGCAAGAGGCCAAGCCCATTCGTGCCGACGAGATCGCCATTCTGGTCGTCGTCCACGAAGCGATATTCGCGCACGCCGAGGAAGGTGAAGTTGTCGGCGAGCATCCATTCCACGATTGCGATCGCTTCGGCGACATCTTGGGCGGCAAGCGGCGGGGGCGAGATCTTGGCGGCCTGCACCGCCTCGAACACACGCGCGCGCATCGAAGGAAAATCGGAGACCGCCCGCCTCACCTCGGCGTGCACGCGCTCGAGCCCCGCGATGAGCTCGCCGCGCAAGGCGCTGTCCTCGACGGGATCGAGATGCAGGTGGATGAAGCTTTCGCGGCGTTCACCTGGCTGAAGCTGCGCCTGCGCTTCCCCTTTCAGCTCCACGAGCGCGCCCGCTGCATCGCGGTCGACGCTAAGGATCGGATGAGCGACCAGCCGCAGGGTCAGCCCGTGCTCGGCGATCTCGGCGAGCGTCGAATCGAGCAAAAACGGCATGTTGTCGTTGATCGCCTCGACGATCGTCACCTTGTCCATGCCGCTGTCGTCGACGACGACATCGCGCAAGGCGATGCGAGCCTTGCCCCGCGGCCGGGGCTCCGCGAGAACCGCCAGAGCGGAGGCCGCGATGGCGGCGCGGCTTTGCCCATCGAGGCGGGCGAGGTCCTCAGGATCGGTGCGTGAAAAGAGCGTGGTCTCGAAGCCGCTCGCAAGATGGACGCGGGCAGCTTCCGGCGCCACGATATGCGCCACCGGGCGCTCCTGCTTACGTTTCAGCATTTCCGCCATGACGCTGTCCTCCAAGGCATGGCAGGATCGCACGTCCGGACCGTCTTTTGCGTTCCCTTGAGCTGCGCCCTTTCGTGCCTCCTGGGCGCACCCGAGCGCAGGTCATGCAATCCGCCCGACACACCTTTCTACCCGAAATGCTGCGGCAAGACACTTCTAAATGAGGCATCCCGCCGTGTGGCCCATCACAAGGTCCGACGCTGCCAAATCCTGGGATTGCGGCTCGTGTGAAATACCGCGACAACATACGCGGCTCGAGGTGTCTCGCGGAAGATGACGAAATATGGGAAATGCCGAAGAAGCGCCCGGCGCGTTTCGTGCGAAGAGGTAAGGAACTGCTTTGGGTTCGCGGCGATCCGCTCCACCGCGGCCCGCAATGCTTCACGAAATCGCGGCACGACCTCCGGGGCGTGCGCTTCGTACCAGCTCAGCGCGTCGTCAAGATCGGCCCGCGCGGCGGCCGTGAATAGAACGCGCGGCATTCATCGGGACCGCCCGCGAGGCTCGGTCTCGATATCCTCCCACGGGACGGCGGCTTTCGCGTCGATGTCGAAGGTCATCATGCGACATGCGAGCTCCGCGTCCTGCGCGGGCGTCAAGGACACGTCCTCGGGCGCCAAACTGTCCCAAAGCTTCCCGATGAGATCGAGGCGTTCTTTCGTCGTCAGCCGAGCAATGTCGAGCGTTTCAGCCATGATAACGATATAGCAAGCCTAAAAGAAAAATGCATCGGCCAGTTGCCACCGACTCTCCAATTGCCACTGACATCGAAATCAATTGTGACGATGAGGGCGACAAGCGGACGTCCGGGGCGCAAAGCAATCCAGGAGCGCGCGCTCAGCCGATTCTTTGGATGATCTTCATTGACCTTCCGCAGGCTTCTTGGTGCATCGATCCCGCATCATCTCCAGCCGCGACGCGGCCGCGGGGATGTCGAGAAGCGCCGCGGCGTCGCCAGGAAGCCGACGCCGCCAATTCGGATGCTCATCGATCGTCCCCGGCAAGTTCGGCTGTTCGATCATGCCGAGCGCATCCTCGAGCGGCAGGAGCGCGAGGCCGCACGGAGTCGAGGCGGTGAAGCGGACCGCGGCATCGACCACCCCTTGCGGTTCTTCCGGTGCCGGCTGCTCGCCGGTCCCAGTCCCCGCATGGCACAGCGCGCCCCAGAGAAACCGGCGATCCGTATCGCGCGCCCGCCGCTCGGCCTCGAGCGCCTCGGCGTCGGCAAAGGCAGGCGAGGACGCGGCGAGCGAAGCGCGCATGTCGATGTCATGGCCACACCACCAGCCCGCTGTCGGCGCAAGATCATGCGTGACGGTCATCGCGATGGCCGATGATCGCCAGCTTTCGGGGGGTCGAAAATAACCATGCTCGTCTCGCTCGAAACGCAGGACCTGCATGCCGGCGATGCCCTGGCCGCCGAGCCGTTCGCGAAATCCATGCGGCAGCGTGCCGAGATCCTCGCCGATGACAATGGCGCGATGCCGCCAGGATTCGAGCGCGGCCAATGTGAAGAGGTCCTCGACCGGGTAGGACACATAGGCTCCTTGCGTCGGTGCCGCGCCTTCCGGAATGAGCCAGAGCCGCATCAGCCCCATCGCATGGTCGATGCGCACGCCACCCGCATGCCGCAGCACGGCACGCAAGGTCGCGAGAAAGGGCGCGAAGCCTTCTGCGACGAGCGCATGGGGCGAGAAGGCGGTGAGGCCCCAATTCTGGCCATTGGCGTTGTAGTAGTCGGGCGGCGCGCCGACACTCGCGCCGACCAGGATGTCGCGCTGCCGGCTCCAGGCATGGCTCCCCGCTGCGTCCATGCCGATCGCGAGGTCGGAAATGAGGCCGATACGCATTCCCGCATCCTTGCAGGCGGCCTGGGTGACTGCGAGCGATCGGTCCGCGAGCCATTGCAGGAAGAAATGGAACTCGACCTCGCGCGAATGGAGCTTGGCGAAATGCGCGACCTCGGCGCTTTCGGGATCGCGCCAGGAGCTTTCCCAATCGCGCCAATTCCAAGCCTTGCGATCCGCCGCGAGGCGAGCTGAGTGCAAGGTCTCGAAATGCGCATGCCCGGCGAGAAGCTCACCGCCTTCCTTCACGAAATCCAGGAAATCGGCCGCGAGCCGCGCCGGAGGGCGACTGGCGAGCTCGAGGCGTTCGAAACTCTCGAAGAGGGCGCGATAAAGCGCCATCTTGGCATGCGCGGCGCGCGGCCAATCGACGAGCTCGAGCTTTTCGAGTTCGGCCATCTCGTTTTTCAGTTGGGTGTCCTGCGCCGCCGCGCGCACCCGCTCAGGCCCGAAGACCATGGAAGGATCGGCGTGCAGCGGATTCAAGAAAAGTCGGCTCGAGGGGGAATAAGGCCCGAAGCGTTTCGGATCCGCCGAGAAAAGCGCATGCAAGGGGCTCAGCGCCAGCGCATCCGCGCCATGCTGGGCGGCCGCCATTGCGAGCGCGCGAACGCCGCCCATATCGCCCGTTCCGCCATCGCCCGAGCGGCGCAATCCATAGACCTGCGCCGCGAGGCCGAAGATGCGCTCCCTTGGCGCAACATCCTCGATCGTGAAGCAGCGCGGCGGCGCGACCGCAAGCGTCACTTCCGCCCCGCCAATCTCCAGGCGATGATATCCGGGTCGCTCGACCCCCGGAAGGATGCGCCCCCCTCGTCCAGGCCCTTCCTCGAGCTCAAGGTCCTGTCGGGCGCCGTCTTCAAAGGTGAGCCTGGCGCGCCGCGCCTTCGTCGCGAAAGCCGGCAGGACGAGCGATTCGCGGGCGCGTGTCGTGACGAGGCTCGGCGTCGCGGCATCTCCCGTGCTGCTCTCGATACGCCTCAGGCTGTCATGGAGCTCGCCCGCATTGCCGCACGGAAAGCCGAGCATCGTCAGAAGGGCACGAAGCGTCCGCGGCGCGACGGCGTGGGTGACCCCGGTGAGATCCTTCCATTCGGGAGCAACACCCGCCTGGATGGCGAGCTCGCGCAGCTCGGCTTCGCTCATCGCTCGGCCCTCATTTCAGCCCTCGTGGCGCAAGATCAAGGTCGCGAGGGGCGGGACGAGGAGCTCGAGCGACTGCGCCTCTCCATGGCTAGGGACGGGCTCGCTTCGCAGGAAGCCGCTATTGCCGAGATTGCTGCCCCCATAAAGCGCTGAATCGGTGTTGAGGAGCTCGCGCCAACCGCCCGGGTGGGGGACGCCGACACGATAGAAGAGCCGCGGCGACGGCGTCATATTGCACAAGACGACCACAGGCGGCGCGCCACCCATCCCGCTTCGCAAATAGGCGAAGACGGAATTGGCGTAATCCTCGCGGATCAGCCAGCGAAAGCCGGAAGGGTCCGCATCGAGCGCGTGCAGCGCGCCTTCCTGGCGATAGACGTGGTTGAGGTCGCGAACGAGATGCCGAATGCCGAGGTGGCGATCATAGGCGAGAAGATGCCATTCGAGGCCCGCGTCGTGATCCCACTCGCGCCATTGCGCGAACTCGCCGCCCATGAAGAGAAGCTTCTTGCCCGGATGCGTCCACATGAAGCCGAAATAAGCGCGCAGCGACGCGAATTTCTGCCAATCATCGCCGTGCATCTTTCCGATCAACGAAGCTTTTCCATGCACCACCTCGTCATGCGAGAGCGGCAGCACGTAGTTTTCGGAAAAAGCGTAAATGAGGCCGAAGGTGAGGTCCTCATGATGCCAGCGGCGATGGATCGGGGCGCGCTCCATGAAGCGGAGCGTGTCGTGCATCCAGCCCATATTCCATTTGTAATCGAAGCCGAGGCCGCCTTCCGACACGGGCCGGGTGACGCCGGGCCACGCTGTCGATTCCTCGGCGATCATCATGGTGCCTGGACAGCGCTCATGCGCCACGCCATTCACATGCCGAATGAAAGCTACGGCTTCGAGGTTCTCGACGCCGCCATGGATGTTGGGAATCCATTGGCCTGGCTTGCGGCTATAATTGCGGTAGAGCATCGAGGCCACGGCGTCGACGCGCAACCCGTCGACGTGAAAGCCTTTTAACCAGTGAAGAGCGCTGGCGGTGAGAAAGCCCCGAACCTCGCCGCGTCCGAAATTGTAGATCAGCGTGTTCCAATCCTCATGGACACCCTCGCGCGGGTCCTGATGCTCGTAGAGCGCGGTCCCGTCGAAGCGGGCAAGCCCATGGGGGTCCGAGGGAAAATGAGCCGGCACCCAATCGAGGATGACGCCGATCTCGCGCTCATGGCAGGCATCCACGAAGCGCGCGAAATCCGACGGCGCGCCGTAGCGCGCGGTGGGCGCAAAAAGGCTGAGCGGTTGATAGCCCCAGGAGCCGCCAAAAGGGTGCTCCGCGATCGGCATGAGCTCGATATGCGTGAAGCCGAGCTCGGCCACGTAGGGGATCAGACGTTGGATGGCGCTGTCCCAAGAGGGGGGCGTATCGTCGCCCGGCCTCTTCAGCCATGAGGCGAGGTGGACTTCATAAATGGAGATCGGCGCGTGCTTGTTGTGGCGGCCGCTCCGGCCGGCCATCCAATCATCATCCGTAAAGGTGAAATTCTCAGCCTCCGCGACGATCGAGGCGGTCGCCGGCGCTGCCTCGGTGAGTCTTGCGACGGGGTCGGCCTTGTGGGGCAGTTTTTCGCCGTGCGGACCGAGGAGGGCGTATTTGTAACGTTGCCCCGGCCCGATGCGCGGCACAAAAAGCTCCCAGACGCCCGCGCCATGGCGAAGCCGCATCGGATGACGGCGCTCATCCCATGCGTTGAAATCACCGACGACAGCGACGCGTCGCGCATTGGGTGCCCAGACAGCGAAACGCACGCCCCTTATGGCGTCGACCTCGATCGGCATGGCGCCGAGACAGGAGGCGAGCTCGTAGTGCTGCCCCTCCCCGAGGAGATGAAGATCCACGTCGCCGAGGAGAGTTCCGAAAGCGTAAGGGTCTTCCGTGATCTCGACTGCGCCGGGCCATTGGATGCGCAGCACATAAGGCTCCGGGGACGCGATCAGGCCTTGAAACAGTCCCGCGGGGCTTGCCTGCTCAAGTCGGCCGAGATGGCTCTCACCATGCCGGGCAAGGACATCAACGGCGAGCGCTCCGGGCAGGAAGGCTCGCAGCACTCGCCCGCCCGGTGCGGCATGCGGCCCCAGCACGGAAAATGGATCGGGGTGCCTTGCTTCCGCAAGGGCCGCGAGCGTTGCCTTGTCGAGCGCCGGGACCATGCTGGCATCATTCATCGAACAGGTTTCCCGTCGCGATCATACGCCTTTGCGCCAAGCTTTGCCCCAGGCTTCGCGAGCAACCGGCCAGCATGCGGGGAAGTTCCGGACCTCGCGGCTCAATTGCCCGAAGCCCGCTTGCAGCAATGTCATGCTCTTGTGGGAAAGCGGTTGCCTCAAGCGGCCGCCACGCGATGGTAAAGTCTTAAATAATCGGCGGCGGAGCGCTTCCAATCGAATTTCCGCGCCATGGCGCTCAACCGCATGCGGCGCATTTCGCGCTTCGACTTGTGCGCCTCGAACGCACGGCCGATGGCGTTCGTCAATCCGTCTCGGCTGAATTTGTTGAAAAGGAAGCCCGTCACGCCATCTTCGATCGTGTCGGCGAGGCCGCCGGTCCGATAGGCGATCGGCAGTGACCCATATTTCTGCGCGTACATCTGGCTCAAGCCGCAAGGCTCGAATCGCGACGGCATGAGAAGAAAATCGCTCCCCGCGTACAGGCGCCGCGCTTCCCGGT
Organism: Hyphomicrobiales bacterium; assembly: GCA_019246665.1. Taxonomy (GTDB): domain Bacteria; phylum Pseudomonadota; class Alphaproteobacteria; order Rhizobiales; family Beijerinckiaceae; genus GAS188. Next base: position 12,193 of record JAFAQA010000134.1, on the reverse strand, counting down.
CATCGAAGCCGATGCGCACGCCGACTGCGCCCGGATGACGTCGCGCGAGATCGCGCATGCCCTCCTCGAAACGGCGCTCGCCCTTCCCGGTCGCCACCAATTGCCCGCCATGGGCAAGAATGGTTTCCGCCGCCTCGATCGCAAGATCGAGCCCTTTTTGATGCACGAGCCGCGACACGATCGCGAAGAGCGGGCCACGCGCCAAGGCGAGCGAAAAGGCGGTGCGGATATGATCGGCGTTGCGGCCCTTCCAGGCGCTCATGTCGAATCTGTTTTGCGGCCAGGGGTCACTCTTGCGCGGATCCCAGCTCTCGTCGATGCCGTTGAGAATGCCGGAAAGCCGGCCCTGTCGGGCGCGATCGGCGAGGAGGCCGTGTAAGCCGCAACCGTATTCCGGCCGTGTGATTTCCTGCGCATAGGTCGCGCTGACCGTGGTGACATGAGCGGCATAGAAGATGCCTGCTTTCAGGAAGGACAGCTTCCCGTAGAATTCCGCGCCGTCCACCGTGAATGCCGATCGTGGAATCCCAAGCGCGGAGAGGCGGTTCGCATCGAACACTCCTTGATAGGCGAGGTTGTGCACGGTGAGCAGCGAGGCTGTCTTCACGCCCCGCCAACTCGCATAGGCCGGCGCGAGCGCCGATGGCCAATCATTGGCATGGATGAGGTCTGGCGCCCAATCCGGATCGGCGCGGCCTTCGGCCATCTGAGCCGCGGCGAGCGAAAGCCTCGCGAAACGAATGTCGTTATCGGAGAAGTCGCCGCCCTGCGCATCGACATAGGGCGTGCCATCCCGGTCATAGAGTTCGTCGCACAGGACGATGTAGACGATGAGCCCATCGCTCGTGGCCATGCGACCAAGCCCACAGGGCGGGATGCCAGCGAGCGCCGGCAAGGTGCCGACGAGCTCGATTTCATCGCGACGCACAAGCACGGCCCGATATCCCGGCACGAGGACGCGGACATCGCAATTCCCGAGGAGGCTTCGCGGCAATGCCGCCGAAACTTCGCCGAGACCACCGACCTTCACGAAATCGGCCATTTCGGGCGTGACGAAAAGGACCCTGCGTCGTGACGCCATTTGGCTCTCGCGCGCCGAGTGTCGATAGTTGGGCTGAACGGGCGCGTCGAAGTCACGGCCACGCGACGGGCTCGATTCGGAGCGCGGCAAAATCTCGCTTGCGGAGATTTCATGCACGCCGGCCGGAGGAGTGTCAGATTTCATGCCAATGCCAACAGCAATCGGACCGCGTCTTCACGCGAAGCCGAGAGGATGTGAGGTGGAAGATAACTTGCCGCGCCCCTGCCTGGACGAGTTCTCGACCGAAAACATGGCGGAAATGAAGTCGATCTCGCGAAAACCAAAGCATTCGAAAAGAAAGGCGAAAGGGCAATTGTTCTGGCGTCTCTCGTCTCGCGTGCGGCCGCAATTTCTGACCGCGGGCCTGATCATGAGCTCGCTCGCGCGCATGCGTTTTGGCCATTTGAAAAGGATTCCGCAGCCCCAGCACCGAGCCCGCGACTTCGGCTTCCCGGCGCGATCGATCGGCCCAGCCTAAATCGCTCGTTTGCGGATTTCGTTTCGCGCAGCGCTCAATTTTTATCGGCTTCGAAAAAGCTGATACGAAGAGGAGTGACCTCCGATTTGTGGCTTGCCCTCAGTCAGAGGTGAACGCGGCAATCGATCTTGGAGCGATAAGAAGGAAGGCTCCGTCGTTCTTCTTGCGGGTTTCGACGCGATCAATGGAGCTGTCGAGCACGCAGGCCCATTCGCTCGACTTGTCATCTGCGAGCATGAACCGAACCGGCGCCGTCGAGCGATTCACGATCACGCAGAGGTTGTCGCGCGTTCCGTCCCCGCGCGGAGAGGACAGCATCATGCCGAAGGCATCCGCTCCGGCCCAATCCTCGGCGCGCATTTGACGGCCGGAGGCATGGAGCCATCGCACATCGGGCGGTGTGCCGTCCTCGGGACTTCTCCCCGTGAGGAAATCATCCTGCCGGACAAGCGCGAACCGCCTTCGTAGGGCCGAGACTCCCGCGACGAAATCGGCAAGCCCCGCATCGGTGGCGGTCCAATCGATGAAGGTGATGTCGTTGTCCTGGCAATAGGCGTTGTTGTTGCCCTTTTGCGTCCGGCCGAGCTCGTCGCCCGCGGTGAGCATCAAACTGCCGCGGGAGAGGAAGAGCGTCGCGAGCAGCGCGCGCACATCGCGCTTGCGACGTTCCAAGATGTTGCGATCATCTGTCCCGCCCTCGATGCCGTCGTTCCAGGAGTGATTTTCGGTGAGGCCGTCGCGGTTCGCTTCGCCATTCGCTTCATTATGCTTTTGCGCGAAGCTCACGAGGTCCGCGAGCGTGAAACCGTCATGGCTCGCGAGAAAGTTCACGGAAGCCGAAGGTCGTCGGAAGCGCGGCTGGAAGATATCGGAAGAACCGGCAAGACGGGTCGCGAGCGGCCCGGCCGCCCCGGCATCACCCCTCCAGAAGCGGCGCACATCGTCGCGGTATTTGTCGTTCCACTCGAGGAAAGGTGCCGGGAATTCGCCCAGGCGATAGCCGGCTGGGCCGATATCCCAAGGCTCGGCGATGAACAGGGTCTCCCGCAAGATCGGGTCTTGTGCGATGGCCGCAAGCAGTGGTGCTTCCGGCGAAAACCCGGATTGAGTTCGGCCGAGCACGGTCGCAAGGTCGAAGCGGAAGCCGTCGATCGCGGCGGTCGTCACGAAATGGCGCATCGCATCGGTGATGAGCCGCAGCACCGGCGCGCTGTCGCAAGCGAGTGTATTGCCGCAACCGGTGTCGTTCACGAGCCGGCCAGGATCGTCCGGGAAATGCCGGTAATAGACGGCATTGTCGAGACCGCGCAGGCTCACTGTCGGCCCAGCTTCATCGCTCTCCGCCGTGTGATTGAAGACCACGTCGAGAATGACCGCGATACCAGCCTCATGCAGCCGCGTCACGGCTCGGGCAAGATCGGTTTCTCCATTGGGCGCGAGCCGCGGGTCAAGCGCCATGAAGACGATCGGATTATATCCCCAGGCATTGGTGAGGCCGAGCGGCGCGAGATGACGTTCGTCCATCCAGGCGGCGATCGGCATGAGCTCGATATGAGTCACGCCGAGCTTGAGAAAATGCTCGATGACGGGCGCCTCCGCCAATCCAGCGAGCGTGCCTCGCAAATTCGCCGGCACGGCCGGGTGACGATGCGTGAAAGCCTTCACGGCGATCTCATAAATCAAGCCGGGCGGCGCTGCGCGCTGAAGGCGACGGCTCGGGGCCGGAGAGTCCGCGACCACGGTCGCACGCGGCACGAAAGGCGCGGTGTCGATCGCCGCGGCGCGCGGGGCCGAAAGTTCCGGCACGTAGCGGAAAGGGCGATCGAGGCGCTTGGCGTAAGGGTCGACGAGGAGCTTTGCCGGATCGTAACGGTGACCTCGCGCGGGCTCGAAAGGCCCGTCGGCGCGAAGCCCGTAGCGCGCGCCGCACCCGATGCCCGACACGTAGCCGTGGTGCACATCGCCGGTGCGGGAGGGCAGCGGCAAGCGCGCAACCTCCTTTTCGCCCGTTTCGTCGAAGAGGCAGAAGACGATCCGCGCGGCATGGCGCCCGAAAACCGCGACGTTGATGCCGCCCTCGACGACGGTTACGCCCAAAGGCTCGGGGGCACCGGCGCCGACGCCTGCGGCTTTGATCATCTGGCCGTCACGCGAGCTGAGCCTTTGCTGCGGAGGATCATTTCAGACGCGCCCTCATGGCCTGCGCTTGTGATGCACGGGAACGCCCCAAATCTCCTCGGCATATTGTTGGACGGCGCGATCGGAGCTGAACCAGCCGGAATGGGCGGTGTTGAGCACCGCACTGCGCCGCCAAGCCGGCGTTTGCCGCCAAAGCGCCGCCACCTGTTCTTGCGCGCGCACATAATCGGCGAAATCGGCCGCCACCATGAACCAGTCATGGTCCTCGAGGTCGCGCACGATGCGGTGATATCGATTGCGCTCATCGGGCGAGAAGACGCCGCCCGCCACCGCATCCAGAACTTCCTTCAAGGCCGGCGTCTTGTCGATCGTCTGACGTGACGAAGGCCCGGAGCGCCGCCGCTCCTCGACCTCGGCGGCGGTAAGGCCGAAGATCACGATGTTCTCGGGCCCGACCTTCTCGCGAATCTCGACATTGGCGCCGTCTAGAGTGCCGATGGTGATCGCACCGTTGAGGGCGAGCTTCATGTTGCCCGTGCCCGACGCTTCCATGCCGGCGGTCGAGATCTGCTCGGACAGATCGGCCGCCGGGATAATCGCCTCGGCGAGGCTGACATTGTAGTTCGGCAGAAACACCACTTTCAAAAGGCCGCGCGTCGAAGGATCCGAATTCACGATGCGCGCCACATCATTGATCAGCTTGATGATGAGCTTCGCCTGCACATAATTTGCGGCCGCCTTGCCGGCAAAGATCTTGACGCGCGGCACCCAATTCTTGTGCGGCTGGGTGCGCATCGCGTCGTAGAGCGCGATCGTTTGCAGGATGTTCAGGAGCTGACGCTTGTATTCGTGAATGCGCTTGACCTGCACGTCGAACATGGCCCGCGGATCGACCTTCAATCCCGTGAGCTCCGCGATTACGGTCGCGAGCCGTTCCTTGCTGGCGAGCTTCACGGCAAAGAAATGCTCCTGGAAGGCGCCATCCTCAGCGAAAGGTGCAAGCCCCGACAGCTTCTCGATATCGTCGAGAAGACCCTTGCCGAGCACCTCGACGAGGAGCTCGGTCAAGCCCGGATTGGCTTCGAAAAGCCAGCGCCGCGGCGTGACCCCGTTCGTCTTGTTCACGATGCGATCGGGATAGATGCGGTGCAGATTGCGGAACACGGTGCGCTTCATCAATTGGGTGTGCAGCTCCGACACGCCGTTGACCTTATGGGCGCCGACAAAAGCGAGAAATCCCATGCGGACGGCGCGACCATGGCTCTCGTCGATGAGCGAAATATCAGCCGGGGCAATTCCGTCTTCCTCGCGCTTGCGTTCGGTGTCGGCGAGCAGGCGCGCATTGAGCGCGAAGATGATCTGCATATGGCGCGGCAGCAGGCCTTCCATCAGCGTCACCGGCCAGCTCTCGAGAGCCTCCGGCAACAAGGTGTGGTTGGTATAGCCGATCGTGCGCTGCGTGATCTCCCAGGCTTCTTCCCAGCCAAGATTATGGCCGTCGACAAGGAGCCGCATGAGCTCGGCGACCGCGAGCGCGGGATGGGTGTCGTTGAGCTGGATGGCCGCCTTCTCGGGCAAGCTGCGGACATCGCTGAATTGCAGGAGATGGCGCCGAAGCAGATCCTGCAGCGAAGCCGAGGTGAAGAAGAATTCCTGACGCAGCCGCAATTCCTGTCCCGCGGGCGTCGCATCCGAAGGATAGAGCACGCGCGAAATGCTTTCGGCGCGTGTGCGCTCCGCGAGCGCGCCCACATGGTCGCCTTTGTTGAAGGCCTCGAGATGGATCGGGTCAAGCGCGCGGGCGCGCCAAAGGCGAAGCGTGTTGACCTTCTCGCCTCGCCATCCGGGAATCGGCGTGTCGTAAGCGACGGCGAGCACGATCTCGCTCGGTACCCATTCGTGCCGCGGCGCGCCGTCCCAGCCTTCCCGCATCGCGACCGTGCCGCCGAATCCGATCTGGTAATTGGCCTCGCGCCGCTCGAACTCCCAGGGATTGCGGAAGGAGAGCCAATCCTCGGGTGTCTCGATCTGCCAACCATCCGCCAGCGTCTGTCGGAACAGGCCGAAATCGTAGCGGATGCCGTAACCGAGCGCCGGAATGCCGACTGTCGCCATGCTTTCCATGAAGCATGCCGCAAGGCGACCGAGCCCGCCATTGCCGAGCGCGGCGTCGGGTTCGAGGTCCGCGATCGTGTCGAGATCGACGCCGAGCTCACGCAGCGCGAGGCGGACCGTCTCGGTGAGTCCGAGATTGCTCAGCGCTTCCTTGAAGAGCCGGCCGATCAAAAATTCAAGCGAGAGATAATAGACGCGTTTGCGTCCGGTCCGGAATGCCTCCCGGGTCGAGGCCATCCAGCGGTCGATGATCCGATCCCGCACCGCCAAAATGGTCGCCACGAGCCAATCATGGTTCTGCGCCACGATCGGGTCCTTGCCGATCGAATAGGCGAGCTTTGCCATGATTTCCTGGCGCAACGCCTCCGCATCGTCGCGGCGCGGCTTCCCGGCAGGCGGCGCGTCTTTTTCCTCGCTCGGACGAGGGTCGATTGCCGTTGCAGACCCGCCGCTCTCAATCATGCGCCTCTCCCTCAGCCTGCGATGGCCCCATGGTGAGTAGCCATCATGACCTCGTTTTCAGGTCGAGCACGTGCTTTTCGGAAAACCGGTTACCACCAATTTCCGATCTCGCTCCGAAGAGGGCCCTTGTGCGGGGCCCGTCGCGCAAGGCAGGGGACGGCTCTGGCGGAACGCAGGCCTTGCGGGCAGCGTTGTCGTTCATCCTGTACCCCGATATATAAGCCGTGGGGAGGAGCCAAGCGCTGAGCGTGCATCGCTCGAACCGAAATCCCCGTGCCGGATTTAATCTTCCCGTAATGGTTCGGTCGTGCGCGCACCCTATATTGCGCCGCAACCTCTCACTATATTCTTGGATACAAGACACAATCACAGGATCGGAGCGAGTCGGTGGCCTCTCCTTCTTCAAAGCGGCGCGGGCCCTGGGGGGTTATCACCCTCGTGGCCTTGCTTGCCGTTTGTGGTTTCATCGGCTGGCGCTACGCATCGACGAGAACCGCCGATGCTGCCGTCGATCCGAAGAGCACGGCGCAATCCGGGCCGCCGCCGATTCCGGTCACATTCTCGCGAGTCCAGCTCGCGGATTTTCCCGTTTACCTTAACGGTCTCGGTACGGTGCAGGCCTACAACACGGTGACAGTGCGCAGTCGGGTCGACGGTGAGATCACCAAGATCGCCTTCAAGGAAGGCCAGCTCGTGAAAGAAGGGGATCTCCTCGCGCAGATCGATCCTCGTCCCTTTCAGGCAGCGCTCGATCAGGCGGTGGCCAAGAAAACTCAGGATGAGGCGAGCCTGAAAAATGCCCAGCTCGATTTGAAGCGCTTCACCGACCTCGCGCGCCAAGATTTCGCGTCGCATCAGCAGGTCGATACGCAACAGGCGCAGGTCGATCAGTTCACGGCCCAAATCAAGGGAGATCAAGCCGCGATCGACAACGCCAAGACGCAGCTCAGCTACGCGACCATCAACGCACCGCTCAGCGGACGCGTCGGGTTCCGGCTCGTGGACCAGGGCAACATCGTGCATGCCTCGGACACCAACGGGATGCTCTCGATCGTTCAGCTGCAACCGATATCGGTAGTGTTCACGGCGCCCGAAGAGGATGTGCCGCAGATCAACAAGGCGCTGGCGGCCGGTCCGCTGCCGGTGATTGCACTCAGCAGCGATGGCTCGCGGACGCTTTCGGAAGGCAAGCTCGAGCTCGTCGACAACACGGTCGACCAGGCGAGCGGCACGATCCGCATGAAGGCGACTTTCGAGAACAAGGATAATGTGCTGTGGCCGGGGCTTTCGGTTTCGACGCGGCTCCTCGTCGAGACGCTCAAGCAGGTGAGCGTGGTTCCGAATGACGCCGTGGAACGGGGACCAAACGGCCTTTATGCCTTCGTCATCAACGATGCGAACAAGGTCGAAACGCGCGACATCAAGGTGAGCCAGGAAGGTGCCGATCAGTCGGTCGTGACGCAGGGGCTCGCTCCTGGACAGCGAGTCGTGGTCGGAGGGCAGTATCGGCTGCAGGAGGGTTCGGCGGTCGATCCACATGAGGCCGCGACATCGGACGCGCCCGCCAAGGAGGCGCAGAACACCCCTGAAAAGGCACCCTGAGCATGGGTGGTGGCATTTCCGCGCCGTTCATTCGGCATCCGATCGCGACCTCGCTCTTGATGATCGGGGTCCTTTTCGTGGGGCTTGTCGCCTATCCGCGCTTGCCGGTGGCGCCGCTGCCGCAGGTGGACTTCCCCACCATCCAGGTCTCGGCGACCTTGCCGGGAGCGAGCCCGGACACGATGGCATCTTCGGTGGCGCAGCCGCTCGAGACGCAATTCGCCCAAATTCCGGGCGTTGCGCAGATGACCTCGACGAGCGTCCTCGGGTCGACCTCGATCACCATCCAGTTCGACCTCGAGCGCAACATCGACGCTGCCGCGAACGACGTTCAGGCCGCGATCAATGCCGCGGGCGGCCAGTTGCCCAAAAATCTTCCCAATCCGCCGACCTATCGCAAGGTCAACCCCGCGGACTCACCCATCCTCCTTCTCGGCGTCAGGTCCGACACGCTGCCGCTCACCGAGGTCGATGACAATATCGAGACCAAGCTCGCCCAGCAGGTCAGCCAAATCTCCGGTGTCGCCCAAGTGCTGATCGGGGGCCAGCAGAAGCCCGCGATCCGCATTCAGCTCGATCCGGCGAAGCTCGTCGCCAAGGGTCTGTCGCTCGAGGACGTGCGCGCGCCGCTTTCCATCACCACCGTCAATGATCCGAAGGGCACCATCATGGGCCCGACGCGATCCTTCACAATCTACACCAACGACCAGCTCACCCAATCGAAGGATTGGAACGACGTCATTGTCGCCTATCGCAACGGGGCGCCGTTGCGGGTGCGCGACATTGGCCAGGCGGTGACCGGGCCACAGGATACGACGCAAGCCGGCTGGGCCGACGGCAAGCGCGGCATGGTGCTCGTCATCTTCAAGCAGCCGGGCGCCAATGTGATCGACACCGTCGATCACATCATGGCGCAGCTTCCTCGGCTGCGCGCCACCATGCCGCCGGCCATCAAGATCTTCACCTTGAGCGACCGCACGCAGACCATCCGCGCGGCCGTGAAGGACGTGCAGCTAACGCTGCTCATCACCGTCGCGCTCGTGGTGATGGTCATCTTCATTTTCCTGCGCAGCCTCTGGGCGACCGTGATCCCGAGCATCACCGTGCCGCTCGCGCTGCTGGGCGCCTGCGCTCTGATGTGGGCTGCCGGCTACAGCCTCGACAATCTCTCGCTCATGGCCCTCACCATCGCGGTCGGTTTCGTTGTCGACGATGCCATCGTGATGCTCGAGAACATCACGCGCTATGTCGAGGAGGGCGAGGACCCTTTCTCGGCGGCGCTCAAAGGGTCGCGCGAGATCGCCTTCACCATCATCTCGATCAGCGTCTCGCTCGTCGCGGTCCTGATTCCGCTCTTATTGATGGGCGGCATCATGGGTCGACTGTTCCGGGAGTTCTCCGTCACCTTGTCGATGACGATCCTCGTCTCGGCCCTCGTCTCGCTCACCTTGACCCCGATGATGGCGTCGCGCTTCCTCAAGCCGCCGAAGGAGGCGCATCACGGGCGACTTTATGCTTGGAGCGAGCGCGCATTCGACGCGTTGCTCAGGGGGTATGAGCACGCGCTCGACGTCGTGCTGAGACACCGCTTCATCACGCTTTGCGTCTTCTTCGCGACGCTCGGCCTCTCCGTCTATCTTTTCATGGTGATCCCGAAGGGCTTCTTCCCGCAGCAGGATATCGGTCTGATCACCGGCATCGCTGAAGGCGCGCAAGACATCTCTCCCACGGACATGCAGCGCCATCTCGCGGCGGTTGGCGAGGTGGTTCTGAAGGATCCCGACGTCGATCATCTGGCGATGTTCGTTGGCGGATCGGGCAATCCCACCAATAACGGGCGTCTGTTCATCACCTTGAAGCCTCGCGATCAGCGCAAGGCGAACGCCGATCAGATCATCGCAAGGCTGAGAAAAGAGGCGGACAAGATCGAGGGCGCGAAGCTCTTCCTGCAGGCCGCGCAAGATGTGCGCGTGGGCGGGCGCGCATCGCGAACCCAATATCAATACACGCTGCAAGGCCCCGACGTCGCCCAGCTCAACGAATGGGCGCCGAAGATGCTCGACAAGCTCAAAAGCTTGCCGCAGCTTCGCGACGTCGCCACCGACCAGCAGACGCAGGGCACGACGCTCACTCTCACCATCGACCGCGATCAGGCCTCACGCTACGGGTTCACGCCGCAGCTCATCGACGACACGCTCTACGATGCCTTTGGTCAACGCCAGATCGGTCAATATTTCACGCAGCTCTCGAGCTATTATGTGATCATGGAGGTTCTGCCCTCGCTGCAAGGGGATCCGCAGACGCTCGACAAGATTTTCTTGCATTCCCCCACGACGGGCGGAGAAGTGCCTTTATCGGCTTTCGCCAAATGGACGACGACGCCGATCCAGCCCTTGTCGATCAGCCACCAGGGTCAATTTCCGGCGATCACCATCAGCTTCAACTTGGCCCAAGGGACGGCTCTCGGCCAAGCGACCGCCGTCATCGAGCACGCCAAGGCTGAATTGAACTTGCCCGGAACAATCGTCACGAGTTTCCAGGGCAATGCGCAGGCCTTCCAGGATTCGCTCTCGACGGTGCCGCTCCTGATCCTCGCGGCGCTGGTGGTCGTCTATCTCATTCTCGGCATCCTCTACGAAAGCTATATCCACCCGATCACCATTCTCTCGACGCTTCCCTCGGCGGGCGTCGGCGCGCTGGCCATGCTCATGCTTTTCCATATCGAGTTCAGCCTCATCGCGCTCATCGGCATGATCTTGCTCATCGGCATCGTGAAGAAGAACGGGATCATGATGGTCGACTTCGCCATCGTGGCCGAGCGTGACGATCATCTCTCGACCGTGGAGGCGATCCGTCGCGCCGCGATCCTGCGCTTCCGTCCGATCATGATGACCACCATGGCGGCGATGCTCGGCGGCGTGCCCTTGATGTTGGGTCAGGGCACGGGAGCGGAGATCAGGCAACCCCTGGGATATGCGATGGTGGGCGGGCTTTTAGTCAGCCAGGCCCTCACCTTATTCACGACGCCGGTGATCTATCTCTACCTCGACAGGCTGTCGAATTGGCTGACGGGCACCGTACCGGAGGAAGCGAAGGAACCGCGCGAGAAAGAGGGCCTGGTGCCGCAGCCGCTTGCGGCGGAATAGAAGGCGGTCCGGTCAGGGCGGCTCGTCTGGGCTCGTCTGGTCCGGCGGCCGATCACGGATCACGAGCGCCGCTTCCGGCATAGGTGAAGCGGCTTGCGCTTCGAATTTTTTCTCGGGCACTCAGCTTTGCGAAGCTCGCGGGTTTTGCGCGGAGACCACGATCGCGAAGCGCATCGCGGCTTGCGCCCGCGTCTCTATCGAGCGCTCGCGCCAGACGTGATTGGCCTCGTCATAATCGCGAAAGGGGCCGTGCACTGTCGAGGTGGAGAGGTCCAAGTCCTGAAATTCGGGGTCGCGATACTCCCCGCCGATGACCCAGAATTGCTTTTGCATCCGCGTCTCCTACCCTGGCCGAGCCTGCTTCCCCATTCATTCCGCCGCGACCGCGAGCCGATCCTTGCCCTCGACGAATTGCGCGGCTTCCGTCGAACCGGACATCGCGGTCGTCGAGGATTTCCCTCCGGACACCGCCATGGCGACCGCGTCGAAATAGCCGGTGCCGACCTCGCGCTGATGGCGCACCGCCGTAAAGCCCGCGGACTGCGCCTCGAATTCCCGTTCCTGCATTTGCGAATAAGCCGCCATGCCGCGCCGCGAGTAATCATTGGCGAGCTCGAACATCGAAAGATTGAGCGAGTGAAAGCCCGCGAGCGTGACGAATTGAAAGCGGTAGCCCATCTCGGCGAGCTGTTCCTGGAATTGCGCGATAGTGCTCGCCTCGAGCTTGGCGCGCCAATTGAAGGAGGGCGAGCAATTATAGGCAAGGAGCTTGCCCGGGTGACTGCGATGCACCTCGGCGGCGAATTCGCGGGCCTCCCCGAGATCGGGCTCCGAGGTCTCCCACCAGAGAAGGTCCGCATAGGGAGCGTAGCTCACGCCGCGCGCAATGGCGTGCGCCACCGAATGAGAGTTGCCCTGCTTCAGACGAAAGAAGCCTTCGGGCGTGCGTTCGGCGCGATCGATCCATTGGTGATCGCGTGGGTCGACGTCGCTCGTTATCAGGGTCGCCGAATGTGCATCGGTGCGGGCAAGCAGAAGCGTCGGCACGCCGCATATGTCGGCTGCCAGACGCGCCGCGTTGAGCGTGCGAATGAAAGCCTGCGTCGGCACCAGCACCTTGCCGCCGAGATGACCGCATTTCTTCTCGGAGGCCAGCTGGTCTTCGAAATG
>JAFAQA010000444.1 GCA_019246665.1 Hyphomicrobiales bacterium | reverse complement strand
CTTGTCCCTTCGGATTGGTGCGCACCCCCCCTTTCGTTCCGAGGATCGAGCGATTGAAGCTCATGGCAAGGAATGGTGCGCGCTCGATCGGCTTGAGCTGCGCCACGGGCCCACCGAATTTCTTCAATTCCCAAAGGCTCTCGCCGCGCCCGAAATCCGCGTCTTTTCCTTGGGCGCAGAATTCGTTGAAACGCGACACCGTCGCGGTCAGTGCGTCAGCGGGTAACCCTATGCGCTCCGCGAGCCCATCGAGGGTTGGCGCCTTGGTGATCCAATCGGGCTCGTGGCGAGCATACCAGCGGAACGGGAGGGAACGGGAGAGAAAACGGCAATCGGCAATCAGCCAGGCCGGCAGGTGAAGTGGCGCACGGCTCTTCGGATCGCGCCGATCGAGCGCCTCGCCGAGATTGTAGTCGCATTCACTGACGAAGCGCTTGCCGACGCGATCGACGACGATCGTGTGGGGCTCCGCCTGGAACAGGATCGGCAGCCCGTGCGGATGACCTTCATAGACCGTCGGCAGGCAGGGGAAGATATTCGCCTGGTCCATGTGAGCGAGCGAAGCACCGGCGCGCTCGGCCATGAGATGAGCATCGCCTTCATTGCCGCGCGGCGCGCCGAGACGATCGAGCTGGCCTTGAAAATTTTTCCCGCGTAAAGCCGCATTCCAATCGAAGCCTCCGGCGGCGAGGACCACGCCGCGTCTCGCGCCTATGCGGCGTGCGCTGCCGGCCGCGTCGAGGGCGACGCCGGACACCGCGCCGTTGCGCTCATCAAGGATCAAATCCGTCACTCGCGTGCCGATCTCGATGCGGCATCCTGCATCGATGCAGCCCTTCAACAAGCCCGTCATCAGCGCACTGCCTTGGCCACGGCTGTCGGTGAGAAGCCGTTGCAGCAAGCGGGGCGCGAGCTTCGCAGCCGCGCGGAGCGGGTGATGGTAGATGTCGGATCCGATCATCTCGTGATAGGTGAAGAGATGCGGCAAGGTCGATCGGCGAAGCCGGGTTGCGAACGAGCCGAGAAGGCGTCGCGAGAGCGGCAGCGGCGATACCATTCGCCCCTGCATCTTTCCTCCATTGCGCTCTGCCATCGGATCGGGCTCGCTCGTGAGCGCGAAGCGCAAGGGCGTATGAGCCTCGAGGAAGGCGAGCATGCGGGGCGCGGCTTCGACGAAGCTCGCCCATAAAGGCTCCTCCGCCTCCCACCCTTCGGGCGAGGCGGCCCGCAAATAGGCGAGCGCCTCCTCCTCACTATCCACAATTCCGGCTTCGCGCGCATGATGGTTTGCCGGTATCCATACGCCTGCCCCGGACATTGCGCTCGTGCCGCCGAGGCGCTCGGTTTTTTCGAGCATGAGCACGGAAAGCCCGCCGAATGCGAGCCGGAGCGCCGCTGCGCCGCCGGCAGAGCCCGAGCCGACAACGACAACATCGACGATCTCGTCGAAGCGGGGCGACGCCCGCTCTTCGCCGCGGCGGGAATGTGCGGCGACGGCTGACGCAGGAGCTTCGGGCATGCGAGGTTGCCTTTATTGCGGGGGATCGAGCTTTTGAGGATAGCTCACCGCGCCTCGTTCGTTGCAATAAAGGAGAGGCGTGGATGCGCGCACCAAGTGCACGCATGGCGAGCTGGGATTTGTCGGGACCGGACCACTACAGCATGATCCGCAAAAGTGGCCCCACTTTTGCGATAAGATCCTGCGAAAATACAAGAAGCTAACCTGACGCTACTGATCTCATCTGGACGCAACCCGTTTTGGGTCTCGCGGGTGCTTGTCACATCGGACGCACCTTGGCGGGAACCCCGAACGGGCATTCGAGCGCCGCGCGGTCCCAGTGGCCGCAATCGGCGGCGGCCGCATAGGTGGCGGACAAAAAATCGAGGAGCAAGACGTCGGGGTCGGGCGTGGCACGCAGCTCATCGTATCGGAGAATGAACTCGCCGAGCTTCGCGTCGAAATACCCGCCGCGGGTCATCTTCCGGTCGCGGAAGCCTGGGGGCTCCGGATAGGCGTAGGAATAAAAGGCGGCGTGCGGGAAGGCGTCGCTTCCCGGCCAGAAGCCGGCGCTGCTCACCTCGTGCGAATAGGCCTCGCGCGTGACCGCGTCCGGCAGGTTGGGGACGCCGCCCGGGTGAAGCGGAGCCGTCCGCCCTGAAAATCGGGTGACCGCGAGGTCGAAGCTTCCCCAAAAGAAATGCACGGGGCTCGCCTTGCCGAGAAAGCCGCTGCGGAAAAGCTTGAAGACGCGATCGATTGGAATGAGCGCCCGCCAGAACCGATGGGCAGCCGGCGCGTCATATGCGGTGTGCGAGCGGTCTTGCGAGAAAGGGATTGCGTCGGGAATTTCATTTGGCATTTCGTTGATCGACACAGCGACGCCGATACGAGCGAGGAGCCCGATGACGCGCCTATAGAAATCGGCCACGGCTTGCGGCTCGAGCGGCAGTGTCTCGACCTCGCCCCGGCTGGTGCGGGCCACGAGACGATGGTTGATGAAGTCGAATTCGAGCTCGAGATTCTCGCCGTCGACAGGGATCGGGGACGTGCCCAGCCCACGCGCCGTCACATAGAGCGGGACTTGCCAGCCATGATTGAGCCAGGGCGTGAGCGAAACGCGGATCTTGCCGATGATCTGCGTCCAAAGCTGCAATGAGACCGCCGTGTCACGCCACGGCTCATAGGGCAAATCCGGCCAGTGATCGGCACCAGGCATTGAGCTCCTCCCGTGAAGCCACTCAAGGCGAGATCATCCTTCCTGCACCCAGCAAACCCGCATCGAGCCGTATCGCGTCCCCGATAAACAGGCCGTGTGCCCGTCAGGATCGCGGGCGCGACCCCGTCGGATCATAGAGGGGATGCGCGCGAAAGCGCGCCGGCACTTCCTCTCCCGCGACCTCGAGCCGGTAATCGCCTTCGGCCAGGAACTCATCCGTCACGCCATTGGCCGAACGCACATAGCCAAGCCCGATATTGGTTCCGATGGTATATCCCCATCCACCGCTTGTGAGCCAGCCGACCGCCTCGCCATTGCGGATGATCGTCTCGCGGCCGAGAAGCACGATTTCCGGATCATCGACAGTGAAGATCGCGAGCTTGCGCGCAAGCGGCGCCTTGCGCTTTTCGACAAGCGCGTCGCGCCCGAGGAAGCCGCGGCTAAGGTCCTTGCGAAGCGCAAAGCCGAGGCCCGCCTCGTCCGGCGTGGTGTCAGCGCCGATATCGGCGCCCCAGGCTCGATAAGCCTTTTCAAGCCGCAGCGACTCGATCGCGCGATAGCCCGCATCCGCGATGCCTTGTGCCTCTCCGGCCCGCGTCAAGGTCGCATATACGCCCTCGATGCCGCCGGCCGGCACATGCAGCTCGAAGCCGAGCTCGCCCACGTAGGTAATGCGCAAGGCCCGAAGCCTCACACCGGCGATCTCGATCTCGCGGCAGGCGCCGAACGGGAAGGCGGCGTTGCCGATATCGGCCGACGTCGTCGCGGCAAGCACCTCGCGTGAGCGCGGCCCCATCAGCGCGAGGCAGCCAAAATCCTCCGTGACATCGCGGACCTCGACCGCGGCCCCTACTGGCAAATTGCG